>JADJIQ010000005.1:315000-630000 GCA_016707005.1 Ignavibacteria bacterium | reverse complement strand
GTATCCTTGGACTGAAGTGCGGTGTTGATGGAAGTGATTACGGAATGGGCGGTGCGCTCACGCCTCTCGTTTCACTTCCTACGGTTGAAGCTCTTGGATTCTGTCCGGAAGATGCGGGTATTGGTACGCCCCGTACCATGCCTGATATTCATGGCGGCGACGGGTTTGGTGTCCTAAGAGGCACGGCAAGGGTCCTCGACCAGTTCGGTGCAGATCTCACAGTAGGGATGATCCGCGGAGCCGAGAAGATGGTTGAGTATGCTGTGGATCGTAGAATAGAACTCGCAGTCCTAACCGATGCTAGCGCAGCATGTGGAAGTCAGGTGATCTCCGATGGCTGCAGGTTCACCGAACCACGCAAGTACACCGCAGGGGTTGGTGTTGCTGCAGCAATGCTGCTGGAAGCCGGGATCCCCGTATTGAGTCAGCGAGACTATGCCTCACTCGAGCGGCTGCTCATCCTATGCCAGGCTCCGGAGTTCGTTTCCATCGGAAAGCCCGATCATCATCTCACACCATGGTACACAGAGTACTTTGCAAAATGAGTATGCTCGTACGAGACGCAACGCCGGATGATGTTCACGCGATCGCAGAGATTCACGTGGCATCATGGCAGAGCACCTATAAAGGAATCGTTCCGCAAGAGTTTCTCGACACAATGAGTGTAGATGATAGCGCCGCGAGATGGATGCGGTCCTTTTCGAGAACCACATGCAAATTGATCGTTGCTGAGATTGATGATGTCATCGTCGGCTGGTGCTACAGTGGCTATTGCAGGGACGATGATGCACACCCAACCACGGCAGAACTCTGGGCCATCTATATTCATCCAAACGCAATACAAAGGGGTGTTGGTCAAGCACTATGGAAGAATGCTAAAGAGTCACTTGCTTCGATAGGATACACTCATGTTATCGTTTGGGTACTCAAAGAGAATTTGCAGGCAATAGGATTCTACTCGAGGATTGGCTTGCAACCGGACGGTGTAGAAAAGACGATTGTTATCCATGATGCAGAGCTCCAGGAGCTTCGTATGACCGCTGAGATAATAGGGTAACACCCACGTTAATCTATTAGTGTAGGTTGGGGTATGCTTATCGTCTTTTTCCTGCTTTTTTGCAGCGTTGAAGAAGCGTGGCCTCAGGAATCGTCGCGCGAATCAACGGCACAGTTATCGGCTCGTGTATGTGGCAGTTGTCATTCTGCCCCAACCCCAGAACTACTCGACAAGAGATCATGGCGGGACGTTGTATTACCCCGAATGGGAACGTTCCTTGGGATCTATCCCAAGGGTGTCTCGAGGGCTTCGTTAATCGAAAAGGGTGCTGCCGAAACGTATATCACCACGCATAACGTTTACCCGGAAGTTCCTACGATAGACGCACGTACCTGGAAGAAGGTCCGAGACTACTATGTCCGCAATGCCCCTTCTAAGCTGCCAAAACCTACAGTGACACGATTGACGGTTTCCCAAACGTTTAAGGCCGTGCGCCCTGCGTTCTCACTTCAACCGCCGTCAACAACCTTTGTGAACATCGACGACAAAACCGGATCTGTTACGATCGGTGATGCTGTGAGTGGGAATGTATTCTCACTCACGCCACAGCTTTCAGTGATACGCCGCGATAGCACGGGAGAGGCGCCGGCATGGATCACGTCGAATGATGAAGCACGTATCGCCACCATCATGGGATCGTTCTCTCCTACCGATGCACCTACTGGGAAGGTGGTTTGGATACCCTCCGATCCTCAACGTTCCATTTCCGAGGTCATCACCGGACTGCAACGCCCCGTCCACCATGCTGTTGCAGACCTCGATGCGAATGGCGAAGATGATATCGTTGTCTGTGAGTTCGGAAAGTGGACGGGTGGACTTTCTTGGTGGAAATGCAAGAAGAAGGGCGAATATGAACGGATCTCGTTGCGTGAAGGTCCTGGAGCTACTCGTGTAGAGATCCGAGATTGGAATCGTGATGGCCTACTAGATGTAGTTGCTTTGTTTGCTCAAGGCAATGAAAACATCACCGCCTTCATTAACAATGGTGATGGTTCCTTTGAAGCCGAAACTGTACTGCAGTTTCCTCCGTCATGGGGCTCCAGTTATTTTGCTATTCAAGACATCGATACTGATGGCGACAACGACATAATCCACTGTGCTGGCGACAATGCAGACTTCGGTCCGCTGCTTCGTCCGTATCACGGTGTGAGGGTCTTCTTCAACGACGGTAAGAACAGGTTTACAGACACCTTGTTCCTTCCTCTCCACGGCGCTTACAGTGCGATAGCCGCAGACTTCGATTTGGATGGCGATACCGATATCTCTGCGATCTCGTTCTTCCCGGACCACAATGAAAAGCCTATTCGTGGGTTTGTCTACTACGAGAACGAGGGACGGGGAACATATACTACTTCAACCTTTCCCGAGGTTGGCGCTGGACGTTGGATCGTAATGGACTCTGGGGACATCGACCACGATGGGGATCTCGATCTGATCCTCGGATCCCTTGTTATGGAAGTGAAGGGTCGCAAAGACCTCGTAGACTACTGGGTGAAGAATGCCATCCCGTTTGTGATCCTCGAGAATCTCACGCGATGATCAGCCCCCTACCACCTACCCTACTTGCTTATCGATCTCTGCAAGGGTCTCGGCTCGGAGCTTCTTGAGCTCGAATAGCTGTCGTAGCATCTCCCATGTGTAGATGCCGGTGTCATGTCCGTCCTTCCACGATGCCTGCACGCCATAGTTGCCAACCGGCGTGAGAGCCTCCAGTTCATTCATTCCGGGCTGAAACGTTTTCATCCCGATGAACACGGTTTGACCCATGATCTCCTCCCCGGAACAATGCGCGCAGGGGCATGCCTCTCGTAGGTCCGATAGGAGGATGCTGGAAGAAAATCCATCACTCCACGTAGAGCTTAGGACAACGGCGTTTGTTCGCTTAAGGGTCAGGGGGCTATGCATGTCGCAAAATTCGCCATTTTTCGCTCCGAACAATCGGAGGAACTATGAGGTTTGTGATCGCTGTCGTTGTGAGCATCGTGATGTTCGGCATGGTCAGTGCCCAACAACAGGTACCAAACGGGGGACTAGAGACGTGGACGCTTGTTCCCGGTTCCGGCACCTTCAAGGACTATGAAGAACCCAATGATGGTTGGACGTCGGGCAATGGTGTTATCCATGTTGCTCCTGGCACCGACCCGGTTTGTGAAAAAACAACCGAAGCTCATAGCGGACAATTCGCAGCAAAACTCACAACACGTTCCATCTTTGGACAGATAGCATCCGGCTCAATGTTCCTCGGTGTGTTCAAGTTGAATCTGGCTAACCCAGTTTCGAGCGCCAGGCGGGGTATTCCGTTTGCGGGCTCTGTCCCGTCGCATTTCCGCGGCTTCTATCGTTATCAACCTGTTGGCACGGACTCCGGCGCTGTCTATGCAATGTTCACACGTTGGAATGGCAATGCCAGGGTTGTGATCCACGAGGCGCGTATCTCGATCAAATCAGCAACGACAAACTGGACGGAGTTTGACGTCATCATTCCGTTGTTTGATGAAGCGCCGGATTCGATGTCGGTCGTAGCAGCATCCAGCGCTGATGGAGAGAATTTCAAAGGGAGCGTTGGTTCCACGTTATGGGTAGATGACCTTTCCTTCTCGTGGTCAACCTCAGATGTTCATGAATCAGCAACACCAGTAGCGATCATCGTGTCCGGCACCACGGCCACTATCCCAAATGCTGAGCGTGTACGGTCCGTTCAAGCAGTGGATCTCACTGGTCGGTCGCTCAACCTTGGTCAAGTAAGCTCCGACGGCAAGGTGGATCTCTCTCAATGCAGAGGCGGAATGTGGTTCCTCGCAGCACGAGATCTCAACGGCGCTCTTGTGGCACGCTCACTTGGATTTTATATCCATTGAAATGGCCTGCGACGATCTGTGTCGCTTTGTTGATGACATGCCACGTCATCGCACAGGATGTTGCGCCGATCAACACCCTTGCTCTCCATATCCGCATCGGCGCCTGTGTTGGTGCTCCCATTCCTGTGGGTAATGTTCCTGAAGGTTCCTCCGGGTCTCCGGTGCCAGGCTTCATTGGCGGACTGACATTAGACGTGCCTGTGTCTGCCACCTGGTCCGTAAGCATGGAACCGCAATTCGTTCGCTATGAAGCAACGTTCGATACGCCCCTTGAAGACCAGCCCTACATCGACAAGGTGGCGATCACAACACCGGACGGTTCCACAACGGTTCTGGAAGTGAATACAACGTTCACCGGTGAGGCAACCGGTGCATTCATCACAGACTACCTTCAGTTGCCCGTGCTGGCTCGCTTCCAACCATCGTCTCAATGGGGACTATTGGCAGGGGGCTATGTGGGATGGATGATCCAAACGCAGAGCAACGCTACCGGAGTAGGGACTGTTGGGATCCGACCCGAGGTTGTCACGAAAAATCTGGAATTCGGTGAGCGGATGCAGGGCTTTGATATGGGGCTGCAGGTGGGTGGACAATACCAGATCTTTGAGGACCTACGGGTTGATCTGAGGGGGATATATGGGCTTACGAGCATCTTCAGTCAGGACTTTGCAACGGTTGATCGGACGGTTCAGAACATCTTTGTGCATCTCTCGGTCGGCTTCCGTTTGATGTAAGTCTTCGGCTGTGGTGTCGGCTCGTCGTAGATTTGTGGTTCGTTTTGAACCAAGACCCCGCAGGTACCACATGTCATCGCGCTACAAGAGCTACATTTCCGTTGAACATCTCGATTCGCACATCGGAGAAGAGATCACCCTGAACGGGTGGGTGTACGACAAAACGGAAAAAGGCAAACTCATCTTTCTCAAGCTTCGTGATGGCAGCGGAATAGTTCAGTGCGTCCTCTTCAAACCGAATGTATCGGAAGAGATCGCCGCAGCGGCACAATCCCTCACACAAGAATCGAGTGTTTCGATCACTGGAACCGTGAGAAAAGAAGAGCGTTCTCCAACGGGTGTTGAACTCGATGTGACGAATGTAAAAGTTTGGCAGATCTCGCGCGACTATCCGATCACGCCCAAGGAGCATGGCGTGGAGTTCCTGATGGAGCACCGTCACCTCTGGCTTCGCTCTGCTCGTCAGCATGCGATCATGCGTGTACGGTCTATCGTCGTAAAGGCCATTCGCGATTTCTTCGACGGAAACGGTTTCCGTTTGATGGACTCTCCGATCTTCACACCAAATGCGTGCGAGGGCACATCAACGTTGTTTGAGACGCAGTACTTCGATCTCGGTAAGGCTTATCTCACTCAGTCGGGCCAGCTCTACGCCGAGGCCAGTGCAATGGCTCTTGGTAAGGTCTATACCTTCGGACCAACGTTCCGCGCTGAGAAGTCCAAGACCAGACGTCACCTCACGGAATTCTGGATGGTGGAACCGGAGATGGCATACTTTGATCTGAACGACGATATGGATCTGGCAGAAGACCTTGTTGAGTATATCGTGCAGAGTGTGCTCAAGGCATGTCCGCGTGAACTTGCAACACTTGGCCGTGATGTGTCAAAGCTTGAAGCTGTGCGTCGCCCCTTCTACCGCATGTCCTACACAGAGGCAGTGGAGTGGCTCAACAAAAACAACGTGAAGCTCAACCGTAAACAGGCAGACGGTACAGAGATCCAGGTTGACTTCCCATGGGGCGAAGACTTTGGGGCACCACAGGAAGAAGCGATCATGCAGCAGTTCGATAAGCCGTGTATCATTCACCGCTATCCAACTGAGGTGAAGGCGTTCTACATGAAGCGCGACCCCGCAGATCAGAAGGTAGCTCTGGCAATGGACATGCTTGCTCCGGAGGGGGCTGGCGAGATCATCGGTGGCTCACAACGTGAGGACGATCACGATCTGCTTCTGCAACGGATCTTACACGAGGAACTGCCACAGGAAGAATTCCAGTGGTATCTGGATCTGCGCAAGTTTGGCTCCGTGCCACACTCCGGCTTTGGCTTAGGAGTAGAACGTACGGTGAAATGGATCACCGGTGCCGATCATATTCGAGAAGTGATCCCGTTCCCACGCATGATCTACAGGATCGTACCGTAAGCGGGTACGGTCACTGAACCATTCGGCGAAGCTCAGACACCATCGTAGACCGGTCACTGGATACCTGTTCCATCACATCTCTAAACTCGGGGAAACTCGTGAGGATGTGATCGAATGCCGTTGCATCAAGAACGTAGAGGTCTGTGTATTCAATGGCGCGGATACTGGCACCCCTGCGACGCTTCTCCAGTAATGCCATCTCGCCAAAAAAGTCGCCTGTCTGAAGGGTTCCTATCAGCTTGTCTTCGGCACTCAGCACCTCAACACTGCCGTGACTGATGAAGTACATGTAACGGGCTCTGTCTCCATAGCGAAACACGAATTCTCCCGGTGTGACCACGATAGGGCGAAGTGAATCGGCAACCTCGCGGATGAAACTTTCACTCGCCTCACGGAAGAAAGGAACACGCTCGATCACTTCGCGGCGCAAGTACATGGACACTTCAGACCGCAAGCCCCATGGCAGCATGTCCAGCATAAAGGTTTCGTCGTACGTTACCTTACGTTCCCACATATAGCCGAGATAGTCAACGATCCGGTGCTGCAAGTGCGACGGCACGTTGTGATACTGCATGAACGAGGATGCCTGGTCCATCGTTCGCACGTGCTCCTGTCGGAGCGGATCTACAGTGTTGAAGAGTGAGGCGATGTTTCCAACGAGATATGCGAAGAGAACATATCCAACGAGCATCACCACAGTGGCGTAGATCATCTGAATGTTGTTATTCGGGATGATGTCTCCGTAGCCAACGGTACACATAGTGGTCACAGTCCAATAGACCGACTCCAGATAGCGATCCTCTGTAACCTCTCCACCTTGTGAACGGAGTACTAGCCATCCGCAGGCTACAAGGTGAATGACGATGGCAAGGATATAGGCGAACTGGACAAAGCGCACTATGTTACTCCCACGTCGGAGCTGCAATCTCCAATGAGAGAGAGAGCCAAACACAGGAATGATCTTCAACAGCATCAACAACGATGCAGGAGAGCTGCCAATGAAAAGTACAATTGGCAGTGCCGAGATCACATCGAATGGAAGCCAGGTTCGGACATACCGTCGGACGAACTCAGGACCACGTTGGCGAGCTGAAGCGAACTTGACGAATGGGTCAACAATGAACACTGCCGTGATCAGGATCTCAATGATGAACCATGGAACATCAAAGATCTTGTGATACGCCAGTACTGTTGGAACGCGGTAGGCGATGAGAAGGGCGCTCGAAGCAACAAGGAGAAGCCATGCAACTTCTCTCTGATGATAGACGTTCCTTCTGTACATTCGTGGTTCGGCCATGGCCGAAAAGTACCACAAGCAGCTGTATTCCCATCATGGTTACTCTACGACAATGACGACAGATCCAACAAAGGCCTCCCAAACCGGAGCCGAAAACATCGAATGGGACCTCACAGATCTCTACACAGGCATTGATGAGGCCGGCCTTGGCGGCGATCTTGCCTCGATCGAAAAGAGAGCTCAGTCATTCCGCGGAAAATGGAATGGAAGACTTGACGAGATCAGTATTCCCGAATTCGTGACAATGGTCGAAGAATATGAGAACCTCGTCGAAACCTTTGATCGAATGGGTTCCTATACGAATCTTCTTTGGTCTACGGATTCTGAGAATACGGAGTTCGGACGCCTCTTGCAGACAGTGCGCGAGACACTTTCAAGAGCCTCGAGTCAACTGATCTTTGTGTCTACGCAACTTTCTCATCTCCCGGAAAAACGTTTCAGTGAGCTTCTCTCAGCACCTGAGTTGTTGAGCAGGCGACATTGGCTTGAGCGTGTCCTCGAATTCAAACCATTCACACTTTCAGAAGATGTGGAACGCGCACTTTCGGCAAAGTCCATCACGGCGCGTTCATCCTGGGTTCGCTTGCATGACGAAGTGGCCAATAGCCAGGTTTTCAGATTCAATGGTCAAGAGCTCACGTTGGCGGCGATCTCAAAGTTGAGCTATGAGAAGGACCGAGAGACCCGCAAGGCGGCAACAGAAGCGCTTTCAGCCGGACTTGCTGAGGAAGCAAAGACACACGCCTTTGTATTCAATACCGTCATTGCTGACTGCGAGACCAATCAACGCCTTCGAGGATTTCCATCGTGGATATCATCTCGGAACCTCGAGAATGAAGTTTCCGACGAGTCAGTGCAGACACTCATCAATGCCGTTGTTGATCGTTACGATCTCGTTCGTCGATACTACAGTGTGAAGCAACGACTTCTTGGGCTGGATGAATTTCATGACTACGACCGCAATGCTGTAGTGGGATCCGAGACAACAACGTGGACGTGGGAAGCAGCGAGAGATCTTGTGATCGATGCTTATTCAAGCTTTGATCCACGGGCCGGCGAGATCGCTACGATGTTCTTTGAAAAGAACTGGATCCATGCTCCTGTTCGTAAGGGAAAGCGCTCTGGCGCTTACAGCGCAGGCACGATAGCATCGGTCCATCCGTACGTCTTCGTCAACTTCACAGGCACCGCCCGCGATGTGCAGACGTTGGCTCATGAACTTGGTCACGGCATCCACCAGTATCTGTCTCGTCAACAGGGGCCGTTGCTCATGGATACTCCGTTGACGATCGCAGAAACGGCTAGTGTATTCGGCGAGATGATCACCTTCAAGAAGCTCTACGAAGGTGCGACTACAGACACCGAACGACTCTCTCTTGTGATGTCGAAGCTCGATGGAATGATCGCAACGGTGTTCCGCCAGATCGCCCTCAATCGATTCGAAGAAGCAATGCACACAACACGTCACGAACAAGGTGAGCTGAGCCTGGCGCAGATCAACGAGATCTGGGTGCGTACTCAGCGTGACCAGTTCGGCGATAGCATCATTCTGTCTCCCGGATACGAAATGTGGTGGTCCTACATCTCACACTTCATCCATACGCCGGGCTATGTCTATGCTTATGCGTTCGGCGAGCTACTTGTGCTGGCACTCTATGAGATCTTCAAGAAGGACCCGGAAGACTTCACTCCGAAGTACATGCGGTTGTTGGCAAATGGCGGCTCGAAGTGTCCGAAGGATCTCCTTACGCCGTTTGGGATCGATATCAACGACCCAACGTTCTGGAGTACAGGCTTGAACTTCATCGAACGATTCATCAGCGAGGCGGAGCGTCTGGCCGAGGCCTCGATCGCTGAGCAAGCGTAAGCACGGCATCAACGTAGGCCTGACTGTTGTTGTAGTGAAAGACTGCCGCCCGTTGTTGAGCGGTGCTCCTACCCCAACCATTCGTCTTGAGATAATTCGCTACACTGAAGATGGCGTCATCCAGATCGTTGAGATCGATGGCGCCATTCTTGTCTCCGTCAACGGCCCACGAGAGATAGGACGATGGCAAGAATTGCGTCATGCCGAATGCTCCGGCCCAAGACCCTTGAAGTGTGTAAGGATTCAACGTGCCCCGCTTGTCGATCTCAGCGAGAGCTTTCAGTTGATCGGCAGCCCATGCTACCTTCTTGACCGCCTTGCGTTCAACAACCTTTTGCACGCTGTCGAGTTTGGTTGAGTCAAGCCCCATACTCGACATCACAGACGCTGTGTTTTGCTCCAAGAACTCGGGTTCACATGAGAGCAAGACGCTGAGATAGACGCTTGCTACGTGATACTTCCCGAGAACAGTGCCGTGTTTGGATTCAACCCAAAGAAGGGATGCGATCACTTCCGGCGGAACGCTGTACACGGAATCAACGAGGGTTAGGATGGAATCGTGCTTGTCTACAAACTCTCGGACCTTCCGTACGCCTAGGTCGTTGTAGTTATGTGAGTAATCCGTTTTCTGCGCGTAGTTTGTGACGTTGATACGCACAAATCGGTCGTTGAATGCTGTCTGTGGTGTTCGCAGCAAGGATGCAACGAAGGTAGAATCAACGCCGTGTTGTCGAGCGATCCGAGCCGCACGCGAAAGATGGGTCACACCGATCTCTTGAGAAGGGGCTCTGTCATCGCCTTGATAGACATGCGGCGGTTCGTTCACCGTTAGAACGGACATGCAAAAGGTTGTACACGCCGTTATCACGGCCATTATTGGTGAGATCGAGGTCATAACATGAGTAAACTACGTCACGTTCTGGTAATGCTTGTCCTTGTAAGCGGGATGGGGTATGCACAGCCGAAGCTAGGGATGCAGAACGAGGTTGACTGGGGAACCGTTACGCCATACGGACCCCTCACAGAAACACAAAGCGTAAAGTATCGTGTACCGGTGAAGAACGTTGGAGACAGCACGCTGATCATTTCCAATGTGCGAGTACAGTGTGGTTGTACCACGGCACCCATTGAAGACGATACCCTCTTACCCGGCGAAGAAACGTCAATCAATATCACACTGAATCTTCCTACCGGAAGCGGTGAGCTATCGAAGTACGTCACGGTCTTCAGCAACGACCCATCGGGAGCGCATGTCCTGCGTCTTAAGGTCCTCGTGCAACGTCCGATCCAACTGGCTACGAGTTTCTTGGCATTTGACAGAGTAGATGTAGGCGCTTCTTCAAGGGCGCTGGTTGGACTCACTGTCTATGCTGATACCACGGTGACGATCATAGCATCGTCCCCATCAGAAGGTGTACGGATCGTCACACCTATGCCGCTGACGCTAACCAAGGGTCAGACCGCAGAGATCGAGTTTCGCTATACACCGCAGAAAGCCGGCATGTTCAACGTGCAGGCAGTCCTGAACACAACGTTACCTGGTTACGAGAAGATCGAACTCAGTGGCTATGGCTCTGCGTTCCCGGCACCTGAGAAGCCTTGATCCGTTCGAATACTACAAAGCCCCCTTCCTCCTTGATCACTCGGAGAACGGGGAGCGACCGCCATTTCTCGGCGTCATTCACCTTGGCTACGAAATAGGTTGGCTTGTCCACTGGACCGTTGAGCAGCCATGGCTCCCAATCATCAGCTCCAATACCCTTGGCTGCGCCGCTGAGATATAGCGGCTTGGCAGTGTAGAAGAGATGGGCATAGCTCTTCATTGTAAGGGGCTTTACATACACGTCTCTTCCGCGAATAGACTCGTAGAAGTCCAGAGCTGCCCCTTGGGTATAGGGCTCAATGCGCGGTGCAACGAGTGGCAGGAACAGGGAAATGAAGAGCATCACACTTCCGAATAACACTCCGATCGATATCAAGGGTTGGTTTGTACGTTTTGCGAGCAATGCACCGATAAGTCCTGCAACGAGCACGATCGACACGTAGGGTTCATAGCCGATCCATCCACCGTCTCTTTGAATGGCAGCTCGAAGAAACTGGTCGCGAAAGGTTGGCAGAGCGAGAAGCCAGTCGCGGTTCATAAAGGCCAACGGCACGAGAAAACACAGGATCGATACGGGAACGGCGATCACTACAAGCGCGGCGGTTCTGCGCCAGGTCCAACGTGATGCACCCGAGATCCAACGTTCAATGGCAAGCGCTGCTAAATAGGTCAGCGGAAGGTAGGTCATTGAACTGTAGTGAATGATCTTCGTCTTCACCACAGAGAACACCACCAGGACCACAAAGAACAGCACCGTCATCCAGATCCGCATCACGCGCTGTTGAGCCCCTTCCGATCCATGTGCACGTATGCCGCCAAAGAAGAAGATCGATGCAGGATAACAACCGATGAGGAGCACGATGCTGTGGTAGTACCAAGGCTGTTCATGGCCGGCATCCCCCGTGGTAAGGAGTCGAACCTGATACGAAAGGTTCTCCATGATGAACGTTGGACCGTTCTGGAGATAGTCAACACCGAACCAGACGGATGTAACAAGCACGGTTGAGATGGTCGCTCCCAAGACCTGTTTCCAGGGAAGGGGCATCTGCTTGCGGAGGACGATCCATGCAACGGCAGTGGTGAGCATCACGAGGCCAAAGCCTACCGGACCCTTTGTCATCACGGCAAGGCCTGCCCACATGCCTGCATAGAGACCCGTACCCCAGTCACCGAATCTGGCTGGTCTGCCCCCTATCATCGACCAAACACTCAAAAAGATGAAGAGGTTGAAGAGTGGGTCGATAATGCCGGATCGGAAATAGAAGTGCGGGAGCAAGGATCCTGCGTATACAACACACCATAGGATGCCGAAACGCGTACCGTTCACTCGGGATCCAATGCTGAACAGAACGAGCATGGACACTACACCGATGAGGGCATTGGGAAGTCGTGCAGCGAATTCATTGATCCCAAAGACCTTCATCGACGCTACTTGAAGCCAGATGAAGATAGGGGGCTTCTCATAGAACGGACGGTAGTCTATCTGCATATGGAGATAGTCGCCCGATACGATCATCTCGCGTGCACATTCAGCGAAGTTCACCTCATCCCAATCGAAGAGCCGAACGCTTCCAAGGAACGGCACGAACAGAAGAAGCGAGACAAGTACGATGATGATGCGAATGCGAAGGGGGCTCACGATCATGCTTTGTGTTGGTGGGTTCGCGAAGATACCCAACGCATGAGACCATGACCAGCGATGGAAAACGTTATGCCGATGGCGGCGCAGCCGATGATGCCAACGCCGGTCATGCTTCCCGGACCACCGATCTCATAGAAGCTCTGAATGACCGATAGCGGGAATACAGAAACATCCGTCAGGGCAAGCGCAATGGACAACGCGAGGCTGGAGAATCCAACCACTCCTGCCCACATACGCGTTGATCGCGGAAGGTCATCCACCACAATGAATGACCAACAAAGGCTGCCAAGGAATGCAAACAACATACGATCATGAAGATCGACTGACGTTGAAAACATGCTGGCAACCAACAGCGATGAAACAACGGCGCTGCATCCGGCTACGGCAACGAACGTGAACAATTCTCGAATGAAATGATGGGTTGTTCTGCGTACGCGTGCCGTTGCCGCGAGGAACATCGATGGTATGCCAACAGAGATGATGCTGAGAAGTGCTCCGCGGCGAGGCGTAAGCGGATACGGTGCAATGTTGATCGCGGCAAAGGCATTCATCGCAACAAGGATCACGTTCTTTGCAAGAAAGAGCTTCGCAACACTGAGGACGGTGCGAATGGCTGCTCTTCCTTCGGCGATCATCTCCGGGAACTCAGCGAACGTGGCATGCTCAAGAACAACGTCGGCCACAAGCTTTGTGACAGGAGCACTGTCCGACATAGCGATCCCAACCGATGCCTCCTTAATGGCCGGCAGATCATTCACACCATCACCGATCATCACAACATGCTCCGTGGTGCGCAGCGTCCGTACGATCTCCTGTTTGTCCTCTGGAGAGAGTCGGGACCTCACGTCAATGTCCGAATGTTCCAGGCCTAGCCTTCGCAGCAACGATCGAACCGGACCCGGTGCGTCGCCGGTGAGGATCATCGTGCGAATCCCCATCTCATCAAAGAGCTGAAGGGTAGCAGCGCTTTCCGGTCTGATCTCATCATCCAGCGAGATCAAACAAAGGGGCTCCATGGTTGCGCCCACTACATCGTGACCGTTTTCACCAGACCGAGCGAAGACCAAGGTTCGCATCTCATCGATTCCGTTCGCCTTTACCAATCTGTCGATCGTCTCCCATTCAGCATGCGCTATTGTGAGTACACGTTCGGCAGCACCAAGAGTGTACCACGGTCCGGATTCCCATCGAAGCGCGCTGTACTTACGCGACGAAGAGAACGGGATGCGTTGTACTGGATCAAGCGGTTCCGACTGTGTGTCAGCGCGTTGCAGTGCTTCGATGACCTGTCCTTCATCACCAATGGAACGGGCAAAGGAGCCAAGGAGCCCCCTACATTCTGACTCGGAAACGGCACCGATGGGGACTATGCGCTCCACCTGTAGCCGGTTCATTGTCAGCGTGCCAGTCTTATCCAAACAGACCACGCTTGCACGAGAGAACGATTCCAATGCTGCCAGCTTCTGCACCACCACGCCTCGTTGTGCGATGCGAATGAGACCCAATGTGAGGGTAATGGTCGAGAAGAATACGAGACCTTCCGGGATGAGACCCAGCAGAAGAGTTGCAACACGACGAACACGGTCCACATCATGGAGGATGGTTGTTGCGCCTACGGATACATCGATGAGGGCGAGAACCAGAGCCATGACGAAGGACCATTCAAAGATCTTGTTGACCGTTCTTTGAAGGGGCGAAGCAGTGAGATCGACACGTTTTGCGGTTGCTTCAATTCGCTGTGCCATTGTGTCATGTCCAACGGCCGTCACGCGTATCGTAGCGGCACCGGCAACACAGAACGTGCCTGCATGAACAACGTCCGCGATATGCAGTGTTAGGGGATGTGTCTCACCGGTAAGAAGCGATGTGTCTAGCTCGCACTCTTCAGAGGTGACCACGATGCCGTCTGCAGGTATTACGTCCCCGCGTTTGATGACGAGGACATCGTCTACATGGACATCAGCCGTCTTCACCGATAACACGGCCTTTTCGAGCGTCCGGTGTGCCCGCCATTCCTGAACGATGGCGATGGCCGTGTTGGCAACGATCACCGTAATGATCCCTACGGAGTCCAGAGCAAGGCGCTGATCATCATTGAGGAGATAGACGGAATACAGTCCCGCAACGAGAACCACATTCACCACATTGAACGGTGTAAGTGTATTCTCCAGTGCGATCGTGCCAAGGGACTTTGCCATTGCACAAAACTAGCTCATGGTGATGTTGCGCAGAGGTTACTGTTGCACACCGTGAACATCACGTTCCGATAACGTTATCCGGACGATGTTGGTACCATGATACTCGCTACCATTGGGCTGAGTCTTCTATGGGTGTTTGTGGCTGTGCTCGCCTTTCGTGTGGGCCGCTACATCACAACACCACTCTTCAAACGGTTGGGCCTGTATCGCTACTATTCGCCGATGTTCTTCACACAGCCCTTTGGATCCGGCAGGCTGGAACTGCATCTCGGCACTACTTGGGATTTCTTTGGGCAAAAGAACGTGAGCCAGCAGATCCTCCTCAGTCATCTGGGAGTTGGGATCAAGGGGCTCCTCGATGCCATCAGAGCCGGCGAAGTACCAATGGATACCAAGCTTCGCGGAACGATGTACTTCCTCTCAAGCCACACCATCGAACGCTTCGGATTTGTTGTTCGTAAGCCCCTTCCGCTTGAATACGTTGCATTTCTCTCTAACTACATCGAGATCTGTCTCCTTCAATCGATCGTCCGCCGTAGACTATCCTTCATTGACATCCGGAAGGTGCGGATGATCAATGCAACCGCCCAAGACCTCGTGGAGAACGAAAACTCGCTCAATTCCGCCATCAAACGCGTAACGACGCCCCGTAACGTCGTAACCTCGTAACCCCGTAACCCCGTAACCCCGTAACCCCGTAACCTCGTAACTCCGTAACTCCGTAACCCCGTAACCCCGTAACCCCGTAACTCCGTAACCCCGTAACCCCGGTATAACACCGTTGCCCCGGGCGAGGCGGGGCCTCGCCCCTACGTCGTAACTCTCCTCATCATCATGGTATATTCCACGTATTAAACCCCTTATGCCTTATGAACACTGAGGCCGGGTTTGATGGAACGAGGGAAAGAGCAGAACTCAAGCACGAGGGAACTATGGCAAAGCTTACGGCATATTCCGGAGCCTGGACGAGGAGGGAAGCAGCACATTTGCTGCGGCGAGCTTCTTTCGGCGCATCCAATGAGCAGTTGAACCAGGCGGTGAAAGATGGGTTGGACAAGACCCTTACCAAGCTCTTCACGCCCCTTCCCAAGAAGGATCCTCCCGTGAATTCGGCTGATGGATCGAAGTGGGTGCCAGATGAAGGTCAGGTCTGGACAAAGACGGTGGTGATCTCCGACAGGAATGACCCGTCCACGTCAACTGGCTATGACGTGACAAAGGGGAGCGGCTTCTACAATGGGATCACGAAGACCTGGTGGGTTCGGAACATGATCCACGACCCCGTCTCGATCCATGAAAAGCTCACAGTCTTCTGGTCCAACCATTTCGCAACAGAAATGAGTGCGGTGCAGAATGGCATCTTCTCCTTCAACCTGCTTGCCTACCTTCGCGCGAATGCCTTCGGCAATTTCAAGGACATGACGCGCAGGGTCTCCCTTGATGCAGCAATGCTCCGATACCTCAACGGCAACACGAACACAAAGAAGAGTCCGAACGAGAATTACGGACGTGAACTGCAAGAGCTCTTTACCATCGGTAAGGGACCGGAGATCTCTCAGGGCGATTACACTACGTATACTGAACAAGACGTGCAGGCTGCAGCCAAGGTCCTCACCGGGTGGAGAGACTTTGGTACGAGAGATCTTGTGTTCACAACGGGTGACAGGGATCTGCGCGACAATGAGCCGAAGACTCCGCCGATGTTCGCCGACAATCCGAATACTGTATTCGTTGCAAACAATCACGACACAACGGACAAGCAGTTCTCACAGCGCTATCAGAACAAGGTGATCAAGGGGCGCACGGGCGTCAATGGCGGAAAAGACGAGCTGTACGAGATGATCGATATGATCTTCGAACAGAATGCCACCGCGCACTACATCGTTGGCAAGCTCTATCGCTGGTTCGTGAACAGTTATGTACCGCCGGAAGTGGATGATGAGGTTCTCATCCCGCTGGCATCAGAACTCAAGCAGAATGGATTTGTGATTGGACCGGTGTTGCGTAAGCTACTTGCATCCGAACACTTCTTTGAAGCAGAACTCCGCGGCGCTCAGTTGCGGAGTCCGGCAGATCTCGTGTTGGGACTGATGCGAACCGCTACGACCTGGACACCCCCAACGGACCCTTCGTTGTATAATCGGTTCTATCAAGCGTTCCCAACCGCACTGGCAGGATTGCAGATGGATCTCGTTGAACCGGCGAGTGTTGCGGGATGGGAGGCATACTACCAGTCACCGGACTTCTACCGCATTTGGCTAACAACAGCTACTCTGCCACTTCGCAATGGGTTCACGGACTCCCTGCTCGTGAACAATAATGCACTCGGGCGGAAGCCAATCCTGGACTCGCCGGAGTTTGTGAAGACATTCACCGACGTAGAGGATTCACTCAAACTGATCGATCAGATCAATGAATTGATGTTCGCTGTCCCGTTCTCCGAAGAGACCAGGATGATGCTAGCCGAAGAAGTTCTGATGAGTGGTGGTCGATATTATGAATGGGGCGATGTGTGGAATGCCTACTTCAGTAATCAGTCCAACGCCGCTGCCAGGACCGCCGTGAAGACCAATCTTGATCGGCTTTTCAAATACATGTTCCGCATGGCGGAATTCCAACTTGGTTGAGGAGCTGAACATGAAAAACCAAACGCCCAAGAACGGAATCGATCGCAGATCATTCCTCGCACGCACAACCGGTGCACTAGCTCTTCCGATGTTCATGAACGGGATCCCGCTTCATGCATTTGACGGTCCGGCACTGCACGATCTCTTCAACGTAGAAACAGAGACCGACAGAGTCTTGGTCCTTATCCAGCTCAATGGTGGTAACGACGGACTGAACACCGTGATCCCGTTGAGTGACTACAGTACGTATATGGGGCTTCGGGGAAACATTGCCATCCCCGAGAACAAGGTCTTGAAGTTCCGGGATGACGTTGGTGTTCATCCTGTGATGACCGGCATCCATGAGCTTTGGGGACAGAAGAAGGTGAATCTCGTGCAGGGCGTTACCTATCCGAATCCGAACCTCTCGCACTTTCGGTCAACCGATATCTGGATGAGTGGCAGCGCTTCCAACATCAATGAGACCACAGGCTGGCTTGGACGGTATCTCAATGGAGAGTATCCAAACTATCCCGAGGGATATCCGAACACAACGATGCCCGATCCGATCGCCATTCAGATGTCGGCTGTTGTTGGTTTGGCACTCACCGGCTTACAGCATCAGTCCATGGGGATCGCTCTGCAAGATCCGGAGTCATTCTATCGTCTGGTCAGTGGCTCCGACGCACCGGGCTCTGATCTTCCGTCAACAAAGTTCGCATCGGAGAACATCACCTACGTTCGTGAGGTGCAGAACAAATCGATGCAGTATTCAACGGTGATCAAGGCCGCTGCAGATAAGGCTCAGAACATTGAGACCTATCCAACAGCGAATAAGCTTGCAGACCAGTTGAAGATCGTTGCTCGGCTCATCGCCGGCGGCATGAAGACGCGGGTCTATGTGGTGCAGATGACGGGGTTCGATACACACTCTGCACAGGTTGATGGAGCGGACACAACTCTCGGTGCACATGCCGGACTCTTGAAGCAGGTTTCCGATGCTGTCTCTGCCTTCCAGAAGGATATCGAGAAACTCGGTGTAGGTGAACGCGTGGTTTCGATGACGTTCTCTGAGTTCGGCAGACGCGTCGCATCAAATGAAAGCTTGGGGACCGACCACGGCACGGCTGCTCCGTTGTTCTTCTTTGGTATACCGGTGCAGGACGGCATTGTAGGAAACAATCCGAGCTTGACCGATCTGGAGAACGGCAATCTCAAGATGCAGCACGACTTCCGACAGATCTATGCCAGTGTTCTGCAACAGTGGTTCGGTGCCGATCCGAATGTGATCCGAACAGTATTGTTCGGTGACTTCACAACAGTTCCCGTCATCAAGACCTCACCAACAAGCGTTGCCGAGACCGAAGTTGGCAATGGCTTCCGTTTTGATCCCATCGCGCCGAATCCGGTTCGCTCAGAAGCGAACATTCGGTACTCCCTTAGCACCACGCAGTACATTCGCCTTGAGGTGTTTGATAGCATCGGCTTCCACGTTGCTACGCTCGTGAATCAAGAACAAGCCGCAGGTGAGTACACCACTCCATTCGCCGTGAGTGCTCTCCCAAGTGGCACCTACATGGTGCAGTTGAGAGCGAACGGCGATCGTAGAACACAGGCAATGGTCGTTGTTCGATAACCGTGACATTGAGGGTGGGTATATTCGTCCTTACCGATGAGTTGCCCACCCTCCAAAGTCGCCGTTATCCTCTCGCGGTTTCCCTATCCGCTTGAGAAGGGTGATAAACTTCGCGCATACCAACACCTCAAGAATCTCGCAGCGTCGGGACATGAGGTGCATGTGATCGCGCTTTCAGACGTACCGGTCACCGCAGAACATCAGGCAATGGTGAGCCCCTTCTGTGCTTCGATCACAGTCTTGCCACTCTCATTCACAACGCGTGTGTTCAATCTGCTACGTTCGTTTGTGAGGGGGCTTCCGCTTCAAGTAGGGTACTTTCTCTCTCCGCATGCTCAGAGGCGCGTGAGAGAGCTCCTGCGGACTCTACAGCCGGACCTTGTGTATTGTCAGCTCATACGCACCGCCACCTACTTTGCCGAGAGCGGTTCACACGCTCCATCGGTCATCGACTACCAAGACGCGTTTTCTCGAGGGACAGAGCAGAGGGTCTCCACAGCCCCCTGGTACTTGCTTCCTTTGTACAAGCGTGAGTTGCGAACCGTTCGTGCGTATGAGTCGCGTTCTGCTGCTTGGTTCAACGAACATATCATCATCTCTGAACAGGATCGGGTCGTGATGTTCCGGTCTGGTGGACACAACGTAACGGTCCTACCGAATGGGATAGACACGGAATATTTCGCTCCACAGGATGTTCCGAAGACCGTGGATGTGGCCTTTGTTGGCAACATGAATTACCCACCCAACGTTGATGCCGCCATCTACTTGGTGAACACCATCATGCCGATCGTATGGCAAACGATGCCTCATGCACGAGTTGTGATCGCTGGTGCATCGCCGCATCGAAGTGTGCGGGCACTGGCATCAGAGCGTGTTGAGATCACCGGATGGGTTGACGATATCCGCTCATGCTATGCTGCGTCTCGAGTCTTCGTTGCTCCGATGAGGATCGGAACGGGACTTCAGAACAAGCTTCTAGAAGCGATGGCAATGGGTGTAGCATGTATTACCACCCCGATAAGCCACGAACCGGTGGGCGCCCGAGCTGATGACGAGATCCGTGTTGGAGATTCGCCGGACTCTCTCGCCGTGCACATCATGGATCTTCTTGCGCATGAGGCCGAAAGGGAGCGGTTAGCAGAGGCAGGACGCAACTATGTGACCAGCACGTATGCTATGGAGCACACGCGTACGGTGTTGAACGACGTCTTTGCAAGAGCGCTTATGCGCGGCCGCGGGCAGTAGCCTGTTCGCTGAGTTCGAGAAGCGGGGCAGCACCACGCTCAACCACTTCGCTTGTGATGACACACTTGCGAACATTGCCTGCATCGGGCAGCATATACATGATCGGATTCATCACCTCTTCCATCACACCGCGAAGTGCGCGTGCACCTGTGCGGCGAGATTTGGCCTTGGTAACGATCTTTACGAGGGCGTCCGTTTCGAACTGGAGCTCGATGCCTTCCAGGAGAAGCAGCTTCTGATACTGCTTTACGATGGCATTCTTCGGGTTCGTAAGAATGTCCAGCATGGCTTCGTCACTGAGTGGATCAAGTGCAGAGATCACTGGAAGTCGACCGATGAATTCCGGAATGAATCCGAAGCGCATCAGATCCTCCGGCTCTACAAGCCGAAGCATTTCGCTCGACTCTTCGACCGTGGCCGCAGTCTGTGCCATAAAGCCCATCGTGGACGGACGCTTCCGTCGGGCGATGATCTTTTCCAGACCTTCAAAGGCACCACCACAGATGAACAGTATGTTCCTCGTGTTCACATAGATAAGGGGCTGTTCCGGATGTTTACGTCCACCCTTTGGCGGAATTCCGGCGATCGTCCCTTCGAGGATCTTCAGCAGACCCTGTTGAACACCTTCACCGGAAACATCACGGGTGATCGACGCAGAATCACTCTTGCGAGTGATCTTGTCGATCTCATCCACATAGATGATGCCGCGTTCGGCGCGTTCTACGTTGTAATCGGCATTCTGGAGGAGGTTCACGATGATCGACTCAACATCATCGCCTACATATCCTGCTTCCGTGAGCGTTGTTGCATCGGCAATAGCGAACGGAACATCAAGGATACGAGCAAGAGTCTGAGCCAGAAGCGTTTTGCCGGTTCCCGTTGGACCGAGGAGGAGGATGTTGCTTTTTT
Organism: Ignavibacteria bacterium; assembly: GCA_016707005.1. Classification (NCBI taxonomy): domain Bacteria; kingdom Pseudomonadati; phylum Ignavibacteriota; class Ignavibacteria; species Ignavibacteria bacterium. The sequence continues at coordinate 608,925 of JADJIQ010000005.1, read as the reverse complement.
CGATCTCAACATCGTCGAATGCGCTTACGAGATTTTCAGCCTGAATGCGCTTGTAGTGGTTGTAGACCGCTACAGAGAGGACCTCTTTTGCTTCGGTTTGTCCGATCACGTGTCCGTCGAGTTGACGTTTGATCTCGGAGGGGCGTGGCAGTGACTTCACGTCACTACGTAGCGTAGGAGCAGGTTGATTCTTGCGGAGGATCTCAACCGAATTCTGCACGCAAATGTCGCAGATGTAGACACCTTTACCAGCGATCAGGCTCACAACCTCACGAGAACTCCGCCCGCAGAACGAGCAGTGCAATTCCTCAGGATGTCCGGTATTCGTAGTGTCGGTTGTACTCATGTTCCCTGCAATATCATACCATAACGCTGAAATCCCAACTGGGGATCAGGCGGTACGTTCCATGATCTTATCGATCAGACCATAATCAAGGGCTTCCTGAGGCGACATGTAGTTATCGCGATCGGCATCCTTCTTGATCGTTTCGTAGTCCTTGCCTGTATGATTCTGGATGATACCATACAGCGTGTCTCGAATACGAAGCATCTCTTTCGTGTAGATCTCGATATCCGTTGCCTGTCCCTGTGTACCGCCCAGAGGCTGGTGCATCATGATCCGCGAATTCGGTAGGGCAAATCGTTTGCCCTTGGCACCGGCGCAAAGAAGAACCTGAGCCATTGATGCGGCCATGCCTACACAGATGGTAGATACATCCGGCTTCACGAATTGCATTGTATCGTAGATGGCAAGACCTGCGGAAACACTGCCACCCGGGGAGTTGATGTAGATCGAGATGTCCTTATTCGGATCCTCGCTCTGAAGGAACAGAAGCTGTGCGATGGTAAGACTTGCTACGTAGTCATCGATCGGCGTGCCGATGAAGATGATCCGCTCCTTGAGAAGGCGCGAGTAGATGTCATATGCACGTTCGCCACGGCTCGTTTGTTCAACGACCATCGGCACAAGTTGGTTCTGCATGGGCTACTATACTCCGCTAGATGACAGGTTGTTCGGAGTCGACGTTGACGTCGTTGATAATGGCATAGTCTATCAGCGTACGAACTGCCTTTTCAGCGAGGAGTTGATCTTCGACAGTATGATTCTGACGCATGATCATGCGAAGCTGGTCTTCCGGAAGTCCGAAACGTCCGGCTGCAACGGCCACATCCTCATCTGTTACAACGAGCTTCTCTGCATCGATGATCTTATCGCGAATGAGTTCCCAACGAACGATGCGCTCAGCTGACGGACGGAACTGTGGTTCTACATCATGTGCTGTAACGTTCTCGATACCGGGAGCCCCTTCATTACGCTTCTTGAAATCGTCAAAGAGCTGGTGGATCACGGCATGGACAAGGGGCTCAGGGACTTCGAACTCGTGCGACTTCACAAGTTGGTCCACGATCTGATTCTCGAGGCTCTCGCGTGATGCTTGATCGAAGTACTCACTGAGTTGGCGTTCGATATCGGCGCGAAGTTCTTCGGTTGTCTTGAAACGGCCACCCGTGACCATCTCAACGAATTCATTCGTGAATTCAGCGGGAATGACCTGTTGGATGTCTGTTACCGTAACGCGACTATTGCTTGGCTGTTGGTTCTCGTCCTGCGTTTCGGAGACATACGAGAATGTGTCGCCAACCTTGGTATTTGCCAGGGAAGAGCGAAGGTGCATATCCACATTCTCATCTTCGAGAAATACGCGCTCTTCACGCGGCTCTGCCCCGATGATCGGCATGGATGATTCGCGGTCGAGCTCGTGGAGGGAGATCGTTGCAACGAACATCGTTCCCGTGATCTGCTCTGCAGGTTCGAACGTAGCAGCGCGGAGGCAAATGCGATCCACTTCAGCTTGAACGTCCGCTTCGGTCACGAGCTTGATATGTCTGTCGGCAACGAGTCCGCGATACGAGCCTAGTTCGAAGTCGGGCATGATGTCGAACTTGATCGTGAATGTCACTCCAGATGGCGACTTCTGAATATCCGTCAGTGCAGGATTGCCAACAACGCGAAGTTTTTCTTCTGTTGCGAACTTCCGGAACTCGGCGTCGGCGATGGTATCTAGAGCGTCGTTCTCGATGTCGCGAGCAAAGCGTTGCTTGATGATCGGGATTGGAACCTTGCCCTTGCGGAATCCGGGGAGGGTGATGCCTGCTTGTGCTTGCTCGTAGGCGCGTTCGTAGTGCGGCTTGAGCTCACTCTCGGTGAGTTCGATACGAACTTCACGCGTACAAGCTTCCACCTCGATGAGGGTACGTTCCAAGATCCGGCTCCTTGTAGCCAACATTGATAATAGTGCGGAAGGAGAGACTCGAACTCTCACAGGTTGCCCCGCCAGATCCTAAGTCTGGTGCGTCTGCCATTTCGCCACTTCCGCAGAACGGCAAAGATAACAGTGAATAGCGAATAGTGAATAGTGAATAGCGAATAGTGAATAGCGAATAGCGAATAGTGAATAGTGAATAGCGAACAGCGACGGTAAGGTCACGGCATGCCGTGACCCGATGACCACCACCAGCGAAGCGTGTGCGCTACCGTAGGGGGGTGCCGTTGGGGACAGGCATGTCCGGGGTACACAGGGCTACGGAGCCGTCTTCTTGATGGAATCCGGTAACAAGGACCTCGGAGAGCCAGGGTCCGATCTGTTTTGGCGGGAAGCCGCAGACGCACACAACTTGTTTGCCGACAAGGACTTCCGGGGTGTAGAGGTCTGTGATCTGGGCGCTGGAATGGCGAATTTCGCCCCCTCCAAGATCCACCCAGAGCTTAAATGCCGGCTTTTTTGCCTCAGGGAACTCCTCCGCTCGGACGATGGTACCAACGCGGATGTCGAGGAGCTCGAAATCTGACCAAGTAATCATGAGAAAACTAATGACTAATGACTAATGACTAATGACGGATGACTAATGACAGATGACTGATAACAAGATATGTACGGATGTAGTCTGGGAGTTGTTGAGCTAACACAGAGTAACTTGTCATTGGTCATTGGTCATTAGTCATTGGTCATTTGTGCTTGTGCTTGTGATTGGCGGCGGCTGGTCTGGCATCGCGGCGGCGATGGGGCTTGCCATGCGCGGTTGTGAGGTTGTCTTGGTGGAAGAGCGTCCATACCTTGGAGGCCGGGCTAGGTCGTTTGTTGACAGGCAGAGCGGGGACGAGATCGACAATGGTCAGCACGTGATGATGGGATGTTATCACGATCTCTTGCGCGTAGTGCGAGAACTGGGCACTGAGCATATCCTGGAGCGTCAGAAAGCACTTACCGTGGCATTCGTAGACCCGTCTGGTATCCACGATGTTCTCGATGCATCTAGATTGCCGGGAAAGGCCGGGATCGCAGTGGGAATGTTGATGCTTCGAGGGATCGGGCTTCGTTCGCGGTTGGCCGGACTCCGCCTGGCCCTCCGGATCTCACTCGGGAGCGTTACCGGGAAGGGGATGAGTTGTGCCGAGTTTCTCGCTCAGCAGAGTCAGCCGGACGACATCATCCGTCGGTTCTGGGAACCCATCGTTCTTGCTACCCTGAACGCCCCACTCGAGAAGGCCTCTGCGTCCTTGCTGGTTGAAGTGATGCGGCTTGCGTTCTTGGGGTCTACCACGGACGCGCAGTTACTCATCCCGACCGCCGGCCTGAGTGCTTTGCTTGAGCCATTCCCACGGTGGATGCAGGAGAACAACGGCAGGATCATGACAAGCACGTCGGTAGACAGACTTGTCGTCTCTGACGGCGAGATCCGCTCTGCCGAGCTCTCCAACGGCACGTCGCTGTCCGTTGACGCCGTGATCAGCGCAGTCCCCCAGCGGGCGTTGAGTAGACTCCTTGCGACCTCTGAACTTCCCGATGATCTTCCGCCCCCTCCCGAAATGAGTCCGATCATCAGCGTATATCTGTGGTATGACAAACCGTGGATGCCGTATGATTTTGCTGCTGCTCTTGGGGCCACGGTTCAGTGGGTCTTTGATAAACGTCGGACACGAAATGGGCTGGTTGCACTCACGGTAAGCGCCGGACATGGGATCGTTGCTGAACCCTCGGAAGACATCATCTCCTTATGCGATAAGGAGTTGCGGTTGTTGTTCCCAGAATTGTCGTCGATACTTCTCATAAACGGCGTGGTGATCAAGGAGAAGTGGGCTACACCGCTCTTCACTCCGTTGGACGATGAGAAACGGGTAGAGTGCGGTACGCCTTCTGCCAGAAATCTGTTCTTGGCTGGGGACTGGACCCGGACCGGACTTCCGGCTACGTTAGAGGGGGCTGTCCGGAGCGGATTCACCGCATCAGACGCCGTGCTGAAACAAGGAACAGGAATCCGGCTCCCGCACCGATGATGGCACCTCCCAGTACATCGCTAGGGTAGTGAACACCACAGTAGACACGAGAGAATGTTATAGTCGCCGCAATCGTCCAGAAGATCCATCGCTTATTTGGAAAGAACCCAGAGAGGATCACAGCTGCCGCAGAATTATTCATCGCGTGATTACTGGGGAAGGAGCCCCCTCCCGAACCAACAAGTTGATACACATCGCCTAGAACGAGGTACGGTCTTGGTCTACTGATGACTTCCTTGAGAAGTCGATGACTTGCCTGATCCAACACGGCCACGGCAAGAAGCAAAAGAGCTGCACACCAGATGAGGTTTTTACCCTCCGAACTGCTACGTTGCTGCCATCCGCGTAGAAGCAGATAGCCTATTCCCACAGCATAGAGCGGATACCACCACTTTGTAGTTGTGACAAGGGGCATGAGGAGATCGAACACCGGGTTCGAAAGCCCGTGGTTGACAGCGTAGAACAACCACACATCCACTGAATAGAGCGCATCGATCATGGGCGCAACCTAGGTTTTTTTAGGCCGTGGAGCCTTATATGACCTGTTGAGAATTCGTTGTGTTTCACCCAATCCGACCTATAGTTTTCCACACGGACTGATGTACGTTGACGACGTACCGGACTAACACTATTTTGCCCCCCGTTGTCTCCAAAACGTTGCAGCACGAAGAGGAAGAACAACCGTAAAGCACCTTTGCTTACGACTCGCGTCGTAGAGACAACGTCCAACCTTTTCGATCCCACAACCCATCACCCGAAACGACCTTCAACGGACGGATACTACCCGCACCGCTGCGGTAGCGTCTTCTTGAATCGGTGCCAGGCTGAGCGATCGTTAGGTGTTTTTGCCCGAGGGGGGTAGAACACAATTGCTCATTTGGAGGGACTGCATGAATATTTCGCGCCGGTTTACGACGTCGGGGACAAGCCCGTACGATATGTTCCGGTACTTGGAGAGGGACTCAGTCCTTCGCAATCAGAGTGGTAAAGAGATCTTTCGGATGGACAAGGTTGAGGTACCTGAGGCGTGGTCTCAGGTAGCAACCGACATTCTTGTGCAGAAGTATTTCCGCAAGGCGGGAGTACCACAGCTCGAAGCAAACGGTCAACCGAAACTTGATGAATCTGGAAAGCCACTGACCGGCCCGGAAACCTCCGTGCGTCAGGTCGTACACCGTATGGCAGGATGTTGGCGTTGGTGGGGTGAGAAGTATGGATACTTCGACACGCCCGAAGACGCACAGGCATTCTACGACGAGATCTCCTACATGCTGCTCAAGCAGATGGCGGCACCGAATTCGCCGCAGTGGTTCAACACGGGCCTGAGTTATGCGTACGGGATCACTGGCAGCGCGCAGGGGCACTATTTCGTAGACCCTGACACCAAGAAGCTCACGCGTTCGAGCGATGCCTACACCCACCCACAGCCCCATGCCTGCTTCATTCAGTCGGTAGAAGATGACCTCGTGAACGAAGGCGGGATCTTCGATCTTGCCACGCGCGAAGCCCGCATCTTTAAGTATGGCTCGGGTACAGGCTCAAACTTCTCCAATCTCCGCGGCGAACAAGAACGTTTGTCGGGAGGGGGCGTTTCGAGCGGACTGATGTCGTTCCTCAAGATCTTCGACCGTGCAGCCGGCGCCATCAAGAGTGGTGGAACAACCCGCCGAGCTGCGAAGATGGTGATCGTGAACGTTGATCACCCGGATATCGAGAAGTTCATTGAGTGGAAGGCGAAGGAAGAAGAGAAGGTGGCTGCACTTGTGGCCGGTTCAAAGATCGCATCAACCTTCCTCGAAGCCATCGTTGAAACAGCCGTGGAAAGCGGTGCTGATGAAGCAACGAATGAGCGTTTGCGAATCTTGATCCAGCGCGCCCTTAATCGTGGTGTACCGTACAACATCATCAAGCGTACGCTTGCCTTGGTGAAGCAGGGTATCACAACGTTGGACTTCTCCTCGTATGACACACACTACGAGGGTGAAGCATACCAGACTGTTTCCGGCCAGAACTCCAACAACTCCGTTCGTGTAACGAATGAGTTCATGGAAGCCGTGATGACAGATGGATCATGGGATCTTGTATGGCGGACCAACAGCGAAAAGCGCACCACGGTGAGCGCTCGCATGTTGTGGGAGAAGATCAATCTCAGCTCTTGGAAGAGTGCAGATCCGGGACTTCAATTCGACACTACCATCAACGAATGGCACACGTGCCCGAATGATGGCCGGATCAACGGATCGAATCCTTGCTCTGAGTACATGTTCCTCGACGATACAGCGTGCAACCTTGCATCGATGAACCTTGCGCACTTCTATGATGAAGAAACGCAAACGATGAAGGTAGATGACTATCGTCACGCCGTCCGCCTCTGGACCATCGTGCTCGAAGTGTCCGTTCTTATGGCCCAATTCCCATCCAAGGAAGTGGCACAAAAGAGCTTTGACTTCCGTACGCTCGGTCTTGGCTACGCCAACCTTGGAACAGTCCTCATGATGATGGGCATTCCGTATGACTCACCTAAGGCACTTGCCTTCTGCGGTGCTCTTACGTCCATCATGACCGGTGAATCTTATGCCACGAGTGCCGAAATGGCGCGTGACGTGAAGCCGTTCCCGAAATTCAAGAACAACCGCGACGCGATGCTCCGCGTCATCCGAAATCACAGGCGTGCAGCATACAACGCATTGGAAGCGGAATACGAAGGTCTTACGATCAAGCCGCAAGGCATCGATCCAAACTATTGTCAGGATGAGCTCCTTACCGCAGCTCGCCAGGCATGGGATCGAGCACTGTCTCTTGGGGAAGAGTTCGGTTATCGTAATGCTCAGTCAACAGTGATCGCACCAACCGGTACGATCGGACTTGTGATGGACTGCGATACAACAGGTATCGAGCCGGACTTCGCCATCGTGAAGTACAAGAAGCTCTCTGGGGGCGGATACTTCAAGATCGTGAACCAATCCGTGCACAAGGCCCTCACAAAGCTGGGCTATAGCGACCTGCAGATCGATGAGATCGAGAAGTACTGCACGGGTCACGGCTCCATCGCAGGATGCCCGCACATCAACCGTCAGTCTCTCAAGGCCCTCAACTTCACAGATGCTGCCCTCGAAGCCGTGGGTAAGCAGCTGAAGGACACCTTCGACATTCGGTTCACGTTCAATCGCTACACACTTGGTGATGAACTGTGCCATGCACTTGGCTTCACAGATACCCAGCTCGACGATCCGGGCTTCGATCTTCTCACCGGCCTTGGCTTTACCTCCAAGCAAGTTGAAGAAGCCAATGATTATGTCTGTGGAACGATGATGATCGAAGGGGCTCCTCACATCAAGGACGAGCACCTCCCGATCTTCGACTGTGCTAACAAGTGCGGTCGGCGCGGCGAGCGCTACATCGATTACATGGCACACGTTCGCATGATGGCCGCAGCGCAGCCGTTTATCAGCGGCGCTATTTCCAAGACCATCAACATGCCTGCCGAAGCCTCGGTAGACAATGTGGGCGACGTACACCTTGCTTCTTGGCGCCTCATGTTAAAGGCCATTGCCCTTTACCGTGATGGTTCAAAGTTGTCTCAGCCCCTTAACGCCAGCAACGACCACTTTGACGAGTTGGTTCTGTTGGGTGACAAGGACGATTGGGACGAGACCGTTGACAACAAGGCCCTTCAAAAGGTCATCGTTGAGCGCGTTTACCAGATCGCTGAACGCCGTCGTCTTCCAAAGCGCCGGCACGGCTACGTCCGCGAAGCAACTGTTGGCGGCCACAAGGTCTACCTCCGTACCGGCGAATTCGATGACGGCCAGCTTGGAGAGATCTTCATCGACATGTACAAAGAAGGCGCATCGTTCAAGGGGCTCCTCAATTGTTTCGCTGTTCTTGCCTCCAAGGCGTTGCAGTATGGCGTTCCTCTGGATGAGCTCGTGGACACCTTCACCTTCACGAGATTTGAGCCAGCCGGGTTTGTTGATGGACACGAAGCCATCAAGAATGCCACGTCAATCGTGGATTACATCTTCCGAACACTCGGATACGATTACCTGAAGCGGACGGATTTTGTGCATGTGAACGCTGTGGACCAGCCAACCCTGCCAAAGGGTGACCAAGGCACACCGGGAGGTCAGCCATCATCAGACGCACCGTCTGATGTACGCGGAACGTCGGATGACCCTACGTCCAGTGAGCCCCCTGCCACCTTCGACGATGTGATGGAAGCTGTGAGTGGAAATGGGGATTCTCAGTCACAGGCGGATGGTACGGAGCCCAAGAAGTTCGATGCCACCAAGTTTGACCCGAAGAAGATGGGCTATACCGGCGAATCCTGCTCAAAATGTCAGTCCACCCAAGTGGTTCGGAACGGTGCGTGCACGATGTGCCTAAACTGTGGAACCACCACGGGTTGCAGCTAGTAAGCATACAGCGAATCTCAGCAACGATCCCATTCTGAGACTCAGAATGGGATCGTTTTTTTTCGTAGAAGGGTATTCATTCACAATATGACTGCTCTTGGCACGGAAATTCCTTTGGAGAACAGGCAGTTACGGCCTATTTTTCGAGCCGTTTCAATAAAAGACAACGTGATTACCCATCGATTCAGGAGTTCGGCATGAAGATTCGCATGATCGCGATGACGGCAATTGTTGCCGCCGCATCCTTCGCCGTTGCCACAGCTGGTGTGAAGTGTGACGAAAAAGCATCTGCAAAGAAGGCAAAATCGTCCTCATCGTGCTGCAGCAGCACAACGGCAGCCGCCAAGAAGGTCTCTGCTACGGAAGATCATTGCTCAACAACGGCTGTAAAAGCAAAGGAAAGCTCAGAAAGCGCTTCTTGCTCAACGACCGGTGTAAAGGCTAAGAAGGTCAGCAACTCGTCCTCATGTTGTTCGATGAAGGCCAAGGATGTAAAGTCTGCCGCCATCACTCCATCTACAGAAGCAGCAGTTGTAACGCCGTCCACGACGGAAAAGTGACGATATTGAAGAAGTGAGACAAACGGGAATCCTGCTAAAGCAGCAGGCTTCCCGTTCTTGTCCTGAACGGAGGGATCTGTTCACCCATTACCTAGAGGAACGCCATGTCCAAGGGCGGAGCTGGCAAAGTTTACTTTGTATTGTATCTAGCTGTTATTCTCGAGCTCCTGATCATTATCGTGGAGCGAGATGAAGCTGAAGAGCACCTTATTGCAAAACAGAAGGAGTCGATGCGCATCGTCGAATCGATCCTTTCGCAATTGCAGGTTGGTGCCGGATCTGAAGGTATCAATACGCGTCCTCAGGATCAGATCACGATCCCACCTCCCGGCGTTAACGTCAAAGAGGCGATCGGTGCAGATATCAAGCCTGAGCGAAAATACCTTGTTGAAGTTGGCATTACCGACGTTACATCTGCCCTGAAGATGACGGAGGCAGAGGAGCCGGAAGAGTATCTCGACCGTATCAAGCGCTTCCTGCGTTTGTCCAACGTGTCGGATATCAAATACGAGATCCTCTATAACAACGACCAGACGGACGAACAGGTACCGCAAGACCCTGCTACGTGGCAGCCAAAGATCGTTCAAGATCTGAAGTTGAACTATCAGGAGATGGAAGGTCAGGTTGAGGCACTCTTTGAACGCAACAAGACCAATCCGCAAGCCTTCACAGATGGTATGCTCGATGTTTTAACTGCGGCCTCGTACAACGTTCCGCAGACGTCGATGTTCAAGCCGGGTCGCGTAACGGAGCCTGAATTCTATTATTCCAAGGACGAGACAACCAAGCTCGGCGCCGTGGTTTCGAAGAAGAAGCGCTCCTTTGTTGTGAACTTTGAACCGAAGGAAGCCGGCTGGTATAAGCTCCGCTTCTCCTCTCGTACAAACAAGATCCTTGGTGTCTCCATTAAAGAAGGCGCCGGATTCGAGATCGATCCGGAAGAGAAAGTGAATATCGGTACGGTTCAGCTCAAAGTGAAGGACCTTCTCAAGGTGCGTGATCAGCTTGTGAAGCATACCGAAGGACTCCCAAGTCTTGAACTTGCACGTACTGATCTGGATGCCTTTGATCAAAAGCTCGATGAGCTAACCAATGGCACCGATGATATCAATGAGAAGAGCCGCATCGGACTGTATGGTGCCATCATTAAGCTGACAACACCAGGCATTAAGACAGAGAATGCTTTTAAGCAGAACCAGGGCGAGATCGAATTCAACATTCGAGTTCTCAAGCCTGCTCCTCAGATCACAGATCCAAAGATCGCCGATCTGAAGACCGTGGTGCGTGTCTTTGATAAGCTCGCATCGTTGAAGCTTCCAATGTCTGTAACTCCATCCAATGGCCAAACGGTCTTCTTGAAGAATCCGGGCAACGCTCAGGTCGTTGGTGGAGCAGCTTCAGCCTCGGCCTCTGGTGGTGGTACGAAATGGGTCAATAAGGATCTGAGCATTCAAGTTGCAGGGAACCTTGCCCCACGCGAAGAACCATATGTGTTTGAGCTTCAGCAAAAGAATGCATCAAAGGCATCGGAAGCTGTGCAATGTTCTGTGTATGTGTATAGCTCCGGTCTTGCTAATGCTGACGAAGTGAAGAGTGCTCTTGAAGCCTCATGGGGCGATGCACTTGAACTTGTTGCTTCGCCAAATTCCGGAAACACGATCAAGCCGGACGAGTTCATCATGAACTTCAATCTTGGAGCAGGCACACAGACACCGCCTATCCGTAAGCTGTCGATCGGTCAGAGTGATAACGTCAAGGTTCCACCTGGGACCGATAACGTTCAGCTGACGATCTCCTGGAAGGACCCGAACTCCGGTGATGTGGTTGAGCTCTTCAATGGCAGTGGCGAAGTGGGCTTGAAGAAGCCCCTTGTCCTTACCCAAGACATCAAGGTGGACCCGATCATGAACAATAGTGATCCGGAGTTCAAGGTTCGTGGGATCATGGTGAAGCCACCGCAGATCTCTGATTCTGAGCGAGCTGAAGTTGGTGACGTTGAAGTTCAAGTTTCGTCATCCAATGTTCGCGACCTCAAGACAAACACAACGTACAAGGTTGCCGTGGTTGGTAAGGCACGGAAGATCTCCGGCAACGAGTACGAAGTAACATTGAAGCTTGCTGGTGGAAAGTTGCCGTTGACCAAGGGACAGGTCAAGGGGAACGTTCAGCTGTCGATCTCCGCAACAGCACGATCACAAGGTGCAACCTCAAAGCCACGTGTAAAGACGCAGCCGATACAAGTGGCCAACTAAAAACCGAATTTGAAGATTCGAAGCATGTCAAGGAACACCATGACTTCCACGAGGACAATCATCTGCTCACTTCTGTTTGCGGCCATCGCTGTGGGGACGATGCCGGCGCAACAGAATTCGCAGGTGTCCAGTATTCTGGACAAATACAAAAACTGGCGGTACGGAATGATTTCCGTCTTCCGCGTAAATGAGGAAGATGGAACGGTCAATAAGCTGAATATGCTTCTTGGCCCACCAGAGCCAGTTATTCCTGAAGAAGCAAAGCAGTGTCGCACCAAGGACGAGATCGAAGGATATGTCCTTTCCGGCGGTGAAGGTGCTGACGAAAAAGAATATCAAAAGTGGATGCGTTCTCCTGGCTGTAAAGCCTACGAGCGTTACTACTCTCAGCGAGTGGCTTGGGAAAAGGCACAGTTCAAGAAGGCATTTGTTGTCACCACGCGCTATCAGCCGGGTGAGCCTTTCCGAGTGATCGCTCTTCTTGTTCAAAAGAACACAGAGAGTTTCTATGGTCTTCGTCAAGATCTCGACCCACCAAGTGGGAAGTATCTGGCCAATGAACTCGAAGCAAAGCAGCTTGATGAGCAGATCCTTGTCAGCGGTGTAGCCAAGAAGGGCCGCGAGATCCTCGAGACAACTACAGCAACATTGTATGAGTATTTGACCAACCAGGTCATTCAGGGGAATATGGAAAACGTTACTCCTGAAGCTCAAGGTATCGGCGAAGAAGGCATTCGTTTCGTGAAGAAACGGTATGGCACAACGGAAGGCATCAACGAAGACTCGTCGCCTCTCTATATGCGTATCACGGAAGGCCTTCCGCAGAACTATCAAAACAACAATGAGATCATTGTGAGTGCGCTCGACGGAGTATCGTACCGTCGCTTTGAGCGTCCTGTGATCAATGAAGGTGAAGTTGATTCAGCAGTACCAACCAATGCCTATCTCCCGAAGTATGGAGTAGAGCTGAAGTATGGACTGGAAGACATCAACTACCCGTCGATCTGGTCTGAGCGTCTCACCTTGAATGCTGTCTGGGGTGCATCACACCTTGGCGTTGTTCTTCCAACCAGCGGTTGGTCCAGCATCTCTAAGGACCTTGGTGCAACTCAACGCATGACAACCGGTGGCATGGGTATCAATGGTGCCTTTGACTTCCCGATCCGCGTGATCTCGGAATCCGGTGTCTTCCACGTTGGTGGCAGCTATGTCTTCTCTGACGCTGTAAAGTCAGACCATCAGGTCTACAACATTGCGACAAATCTGAACGAAGACTACCTCGTACGTTTCCACGCAACGATGCAATACACCTTTGCGATTCGGATCGATGAATCATTCATGTTCCGTATGCGCCTTGGTGGTACCGTCTATAACATGGAGTCATGGGCTACAACGGCCGGACAGGATCTTGATACAGCCGTTATCTATCGTAAGGTGGACAATCAGACAGTTGGCGGACTCTCCGGAGCCGTTGACTTCATGGCAACCGCATGGTCGACTCCCGTCGGCTTCACGTTGTCGTACTTCGACGAAACGATCCTCGGCAAAGCTTGGCTTCAAGTGCCGATCATGGATCAATTTGCCGTACGCTTCGATGCGCGCATCTTCGCTCCGGTGTTCCGCGACCCACGTCAGTGGGAGAACGACGCTGTAGTGATGCCTGCCGTGAACTTCATCTTCAACTTCTGACCCAACGCGCAACGAAGGAAATAGCTTTATGCAGATCATGTACCGTTTGACCCTAAGTGTCGTTGTTGCGTTCGCATGTGTAGCCGTTCCGGCTCAGACACAGACGTTCGCCGATACGGCACTTACGGCACTGAAGACGATCGACCCCGAGATCCTCCAGTATTTTCCTCGTTGGAGAATCTGTGAACCTGATCTCCAAGTTCAGATCAAGCAATCGTTTGCCCTGATGGGGTATCCGAAGGCAAACCTCGATGACAAGTCCATCGTAGTGACCGCCGCTCCAGTCAAGGAAGGCGAGCAAGGACAAGACTTCGAACTCATCCTGATTGAATGTGGTTCCGAGCGCATGGTTGCATCGGAGATCTCCTCGAATATGAAGCGCTTGGCAATGCGTCTCGCAGATGGCAAGCGACCATACTGCTACAACGAGATCCCTCCATCGGCCCCACCGTCTGCACCACAGATCGCCGAGATCATCAGCTACATGGAGCCAACGAATGTTACCCACTCGTTCACGCTCTCTGCGTTTGAGCAGTCTCTGAAGATCGGAACATCTGGCTTTTGGCTCAAGGCCTCTATCGGTACGGATCAAGTTGGCTACACGTTCTGGTCATCCGGCGAAGGCCGTGTGTTCCTGCAACGCCCCCTGTATGAGAACTCGGACCCCGACACACGTAAGGCTATCCCGTATCTCATCAATGCTCGACTTGGATTCGGCTACCGCATGACGGGGAATCTTGATGGTCAGAGCCGCTTGCTCGACTTCATCCCTGGTCGTAAGCTCAACGGTTCTGCTGGTGGTAAGATCGTTGGTGGTCTCGACTTCCATATGCCATTCCATCCGCAGTTCGGTCTGGGCTTGAACATCGAACTTCCGTTGCAAAGCATCGATCCAAACAACACGATCGACGTTACATCGTACTACATCTTCGACATCGGTAACCGTCGCGTTACTGCTCCGTCCTATGTTGTCGATCCATACGCAACAACGGCCATCATGCGTTCAACGGGCCAGGCAACGTTGTTCTACAACCTCTGGCTGGATCGTAAGGTCCCAGAGAACTTCTTCCGGTTCGACGTAGGTCTCAACTATGCAGAAGTTCAGGAAGCTGCTGTATTCCTCGATACTACCGACGGTAAGAATGTGCAGTTCCTTGGTCGTGATGGCGTGAATGGCCTGAACACCTGGAAGCCGAATGAAGCTCTTGATTGGATCTATGCCAAGGTTGAGTATCGTAATCAAGCGGCCTTCCCATTTGGTATCAGCCTCCAGTTCTCAAATCAGATCCTTCTGGCTCGTGCCTACATCCCTGTGTTCGGAGATTGGTTCTACCTCGAAGGTCGCTATTCAACGCCATTGCGTGATGCCCGTCCATTCGAAGTGGAGAACTTCTTTATGTTCTCACCTGTCCTCCGACTCAACTTCTAACGAAATACCATGATCGACAAAAGCCCCTTTCATGTGGATTGAAGGGGCTTTGTCGTTTTTAGTAATGAGCAAACGTTTACCATACCTCACACTCTCGGTCATTGCGCTTCTTGCGATGTCAAACGTCCTCCTGTATGGTCAGGACTCCCTCGACAAGGCCCGCAAGGTTGCAGAAGATGCCCGTGTGAAGTCGTCGCTGGACGGCGTGCGGATGACGATCCAAAACGTTGACATCACGCGCTTCCCTACGATCAAGCTGATCGTGGAAGTTCTCGATGACAGTGCTCGCGTCATGGATACGATTGACCCAAAGACCCTTATCGTAGTTGAGAACGGCGTTCAGAAGCCGGTGATCAACGTAGAGAAGGTCACGATCCAAGAGCGGATCCCTGTGGACTTCATGTTCCTCGTTGACATCACGGGAACGATGCAAGCACACATCAACGGAGTAAAGGACAACATCGAGGGCTTCGTTGAGGCGTTGCGTAATCGCGGTATTGAGTACCGCCTTGGCCTTATTCTCTTCAGTGACTTTGTTGAGCGTTCCTACCAACCTACGTCCGATGTGAAGGAATTTCTGTCGTGGATGGCCAAGGTTTATGCCAGTGGCGGCTTCGACGAAAAAGAAAATGCTCTTGAGGCCATCAAGGACGTAGCCCGTACGAAATGGGTGCCGGCCGCCAACCGTGTTGCTGTGATCATCACGGACGCCCCCTACCATCAATTTGGAGAGAAGGGGAACGGGCGGACCTACATGACAACGGAGACGATCATTCCATTGCTCAAAGACAACAATGTCCGTTTGTTCGCCATCGTCCCGCCCCAACTGGAAGAATACAAGGTCATCACAGAGGCAACACGCGGGGCAGTGTTTGACATCAAGCAGCCTTTCTCGCGCATCCTCGACCAATATTCCACGCAGCTCACGAATCTCTATGCAGTTACCTACCGCAGTGATTCCAAGATGGTGCGGGACTCCATCAACGTTGCTATCCTCGATGAGCGGAAGCGAGAACTTGTAAAGCAGATCATTCCGATCGTGGAGATCGGCCGCAAGTTCATCATTGAAAACCTGCTCTTCCCAACCAGCAGTGCAACACTACCGCCAAAGGTAGAAGAACTCGAAGTTCTCATGGAGTTCATGAAGAGCCGTCCGGCAGTCCAAGTGCGCATTGAAGGTCATACCGACAACACAGGCTCCCTCCGTGCGAACAAAGCCCTCTCACTCGCACGTGCAGAGACAGTGAAGGCCTACCTCGTCCAGCGTGGCATCGATCAACGTCGGATCCAGACCATCGGTCACGGACCATCACGCCCTATTGCCGATAACGGCACCGAATTCGGTAGGGGGCTTAATAGACGCACTGAGATCGTCATCATCGCGAAATAGCCATTCGCTATTCTTTTCCCATGACTTCGTCATGGGCTACAAACTCATTCGCTATTCTTTTCCCATGACTTCGTCATGGGCTACAAACTCATTCGCTATTCGCTATTCGCTATTCGCTATTCGCTGTTCGAACGGGAAACCCTTGTTTTCAAACAGCTTCGTGTACCCCTTATTCGCCACTGCATCTGCCGGCGATAAATACGACACTACAGAGACAGGACCCATGATGTTAGCTCGGAGCTCAATTGCGGCTACGGTCTTTGATGTGCGTTGTGCGATCGGACCCACATCGTCACCATTGATGCGTCCAACCAAATAGACGCGCGCTGGAAGTTCGTTCTTGGTGAGCAGGCCTGCTACCATGGAGACCACCACCGATTGTTTGCCGATCGGTAGATCTTTTGTCTCCGTCATTGCCTTGCGGAGGTTGCGCTTGTATTCGCTGATGGATGCGCACCACGGATCGGTGACAGGAGAACCGATAATGAGGTCGGCCGTTGCTGTATCAGTGCCGAGGTCGCGAACGATCTCAGTGATGATGCGATCAGACTGTGCTGCATCGACCCTGCTGAACACGATCGTGTAGACCACGCGTGTTGCTGCCTTACGTTGTGCCTTGCGGATCACTTCACCAGGCTTGGTGCTGTCTCGGTATACCAATGATAAGACAAGCCCCGTAACAGCCAAGAGTCCTAACAAGGCAAAGACGATCTTCCAACCGTTCGAAGACGACGGTGGCAACATTGATTCTTCGCTCATTCTCAGTCTTCCGTTGCGAGTTTGGTAGAAGCAAGGTCTACCTTTACCGGGTACGAGCCAGTGAAGCATGCAGTACAGTAGCCAATGCCCGGACCTTGCGGAACAGCATCCATGAGGCCTTCCACGCTGAGATAACGGAGTGAGTCGGCACCGAGTTCCTTGGCGATGGCTTCCTCCGAACCGTAGTGATTCGCAATCAGCTCTTCACTGCTTGGAAAGTCCATGCCATACATACACGGATGTTTAACAGGGGGCGATGTGATCCGTACGTGTACCTCTCGCGGTTTCGCTTCACGAATGAGATTCACAAGGGATTTCGACGTTGTACCACGAACGATGGAATCGTCGACTACAACAACCTTGTTCCCCTCAAGTACGCCGCGTACTACGTTGAATTTGGTCTTGACCTTGAACTCTCGTTTATCCTGCCCGGGAGCGATGAATGTGCGGCCTACATAGTGTGAGCGGATCAGACCGATCTCAAATCGAGATGGATACTTCTTTTCATTCACGCGGGCGTAGCCAAGCGTTGCAGTGTTTCCTGAGTCAGGAACAGCGATCACCACCACCTTGTCGTCCTCGGTTCCTTCTACCGGACTCTCTTCAGCGAGATTCTTGCCAAGCTTGCGTCGAACTTTGTCTACCGGTGTGCCGAAGATCCTAGAATCCGGACGAGAGAAATAGACGTATTCAAAAATGCAGTTGCGAGCCTCCGTCATCGACTCGTTGATGTAGTACGAGGTGAACTCACCCGTTTCAACGGTCTTTTGGTCGATCACCAAGATCTCGTTGTGTTCTACATCACGAATGTACTCGGCGCTGATGATGTCTAAGGCACATGTTTCCGATGCCACAACGTAGGCGTAGCCACCGTCGTGCTTGATACGGCCAACACAGAGAGGTCTGAAGCCGTGCGGATCACGTGAGGCATACAGTGCGTTTTCCGACAGCATGACCAACGAATACGCCCCATGTGCAGTTTGGACGGCTTCACGGATCTGTTCGATCTGCGTTTTCTGTCTGCTCCGAGCTATCAGGTGAAGGAAGAGCTCGCTGTCTGTAGTGGTCTGGAAGATGGCGCCGTCGTCCTTCATCTTCGCACGCAGTGAACGAGTATTCGTCAGGTTGCCGTTATGTGCCAGTGCGAAGTTTCCACCCGTGTAATTGAAATGGAACGGCTGGATGTTCGCAAGTGAATTACTTCCAGTTGTGGAATATCGGTTGTGGCCGATAGCGGCCTCGCCGCGAAGCGTCTTTGTAAAGACGTCGTGCTCCGAAAACACGTCGAGCACCAATCCTTCACCCTTGTGAACACCAAAGCGCTTCTTGTTCTTTGCTCCGTCATGGTACATCGTAACAATGCCCGATGCTTCCTGACCTCGGTGCTGCAAGGCGTGCAAAGCATAGTAGGAGAGAACCGCAGCTTGCGGGTGGTTAAAGACGCCAACGATACCGCACATTATTCGCTTTCGTTCATGTTATGGAAGACGTTCTGAACATCGTCGTCTTCTTCAAGTTTGTCGATGAGTTTGATGATGTCTTCAGCTTGCTCGTCGGTTAGCGTCACAAGGTTGTTCGGGATGCGTCGAAGCTCAGCACTCGTTACTGCGATGCCTGCCGTTTCAAGAGCGCGTTGCATTGTAATGAAGTCCTGGAACGATGTGTAGGCGATGATGTCATCGTCCTGTTCCTGAATATCCTCAGCGCCATTCTCAATGAGCGTTAGCTCCAGTTCGTCGCGGTCGATACCGGCAGCAGGGATCGTGAACACACCCTTGCGATCAAAGATGAACTCCAAAGAACCGGATGTGCCGAGCTGACCATTGACCTTGTTGAAGTATGACCGTACGTTGGCCACTGTACGCGTTGGATTATCCGTTGCGGTCTCAACCCACACGGCAACTCCGTGCGGACCGTATCCCTCGTAATTGGACTCTTCGAGAGTAGCGGCATCCTTGGCCGACGCCTTCTTGATGGCGTTCTCAACATTGTCCTTGGGCATGTTGGCAGCTTTGGCGTTCTGGATGATCACACGAAGGCGTGGGTTCAATTCCGGATCCGGACCACCTTGCTTCACCGCTACAGAAATTTCCTTCCCCAGTTTGGTGAAGGTCTTCGACATGTTCGCCCAGCGTTTTTCCTTACGTGCGCGGCGAAATTCAAAAGCTCTGCCCATTTATAATTCCTTGTCGTAGAGTCTGTATGTTCGATAGCGCTCACCATGCATTGTTGTGGTAAGCCCCTTATTCATCATTTCGTTGCTTTCAAGGGATCCAGCTGGCTTCTCCCAGAAGGATGCCGCGCTGCTTTGCACGTTCACCGATCTCCATGTAGATGGCCGCGTCGATGCCCGTGTTGCGAAACTCTGGCAGCACGCCAAGGACGATGATCCGACACAGGTCGATCTTCTTGCTCTTCGTAAGAAGATGAAACGCACCGGGCAAAAGGCTGCCCTTCTTGTTATGGATGAGAGCCTGGTTCACGTCAGGTAGTGCGAGACAGAATCCGGCGATGCGCCCCTTACTCTCAACAATGAAGACGAGGTTCGGATCGGCGATCTGCTTGAGGTCTGCTGCCAGAAAATCGAACTCTTCGTCCGTAAACTTCACAAAGCCCCAGTTCTTCTCCCAAGCTTCGTTGTAGATGAACTTCAACGTCTCTACATCGCGCTTGAACTTCGGCTTGTCCTTGAAATCAAGACCACGAAAGACAAGATCATTGCGCTTCACGATCACGTCAAAGAGTCGCTTCATCTTCTCCGAAGCGTAGTTGGCATTCCGAAGGAGATAGGCGAAGAGATCCTGCGATTTCTCATACCCAGCATCTTCGATAAGCTGGGCGTAGTACGGAGGATTGTACGTCATGAGGATCACTGGCGGACCATCGAAGCCGTTGACAAGCAGTCCGCACTCATCGTTCATCGAAGGATTCACCGGACCACGGATGATCTCCATCCCTCGGTCACGCAGCCATTGTTCCGCAGCAGTGAACAGAGATGTTGCAACTCCTTGATCTTGGATGCATTCGAAGAATCCAAAGAACCCAACCTTGTCGTTGTGCTCAATGTTGTGGTTGTCATTGATGATCGCAGCGATCCTCCCCACGATCTTTCCGTCTCGCTCGGCAAGAAAGAGCTGGATCTTGGAATGTTTGTAGAACGGATTCTTGTCCACGTTCAGCAGTTTCTTCCGATCCATGAGCATCGGCGGCACCCAATACGGGTCGTCCTTATAGAACAGCCACTGGGCCTTGATGAACTTCAGCGTTTCGCTTTTTTTCAGGGCGCGGATGGTTAGGCTCATATGCAAAGATACCAACCGTTCGCTGTCGTATCTTTTCGTTCCTACGAAACCCTCATTTGGAGCCCCCTATGTCACTCCGTCCTGTTGTCATATCCGTCATAACTGTCATATCCGTCATAACTGCCATGGCCGGTGAAGGGGCTGACCGGTTCCGTACGGATGCCCAGCGCATGCTGGCTTGGACAAGAGCTGACAAGGGTCTTTATCCACTTCTCGCCGACTTCACAGACCACTATCCGCGGCGTATCAGCGGCTCGGAGGTCTTGGAAAAGGGGCTGGACTGGATCATCGCTTCGATGCGGGCAGACGGGTGGGATGTGCGAACACAGCCGATCATGGTACCGAACTGGAAGCGTGGGAATGAGTCCTTGGGCATGACAAAGCCAATGAAGCGAACGATGCCGTTCTGTGGTCTGGGTGGTAGCGTAGGCACCCAGAATGGCCCGCTGACGGCTCCTGTCCTCGTTGTAGGCTCCATGACGGAGCTCCGCCAGCGTTCAGCCGAGGCAAAGGGGAAGATCGTTGTCTACAATGTGCCGTTCACCACCTATGGTGAAACCGTGGCGTATCGATACAACGGAGCCTCAGAAGCTGCACGGTACGGTGCGGTAGCCTCGCTTGTGCGCAGTGTTGGACCGTTCGGTATCCAAACCGTGCACACCGGCGGAATGGGCTACAGTGACTCTTTGCCGAAGATCCCAACAGGCGCTATCACGATCGAGGATGCCTTACTGTTGAAGCGCATGCAAGATCGTGGCGAGGCGGTGGAGCTTCAACTATCGATGGAGGCAAAGTGGATGCCGGACGCCCCCTCTAGAAATATCATCATTGAGATCAAGGGTTCGGAGTTGCCGAATGAGGTAGTGGTGATGGGCGGACACATCGACTCATGGGACCTGGGAACCGGGGCCATGGACGATGCCGGCGGGTGCTTCGTAACGTGGCGTGCATTGCACATGATGCGAGAACTTGGTCTGCGACCAAAACGGACCATCCGGGTCTGCTTCTGGACGAATGAAGAAAATGGTCTGCGCGGCGGTAAGGGATATGCTGAACAGACCAAGGGCGAGAAGCATGTTCTGGCGATGGAGAGTGACGCTGGTGTCTTTGCTCCAATAGGTTTCACGTGCAGTGACACGAATGAGGTCCGCAAGAAGATCGAGGATATCGCTACCCTTCTCGCGCCTATCCATGCAACACAGATCGTGACAGGTGAGGGTGGGGCAGATACCAGTCCATTACTTCCGTTGGGAGTGCCTGCAATTGAGCTTATGGTGCAGGGAGAACGGTACTTCTGGTATCACCACACAGAGGGCGATACGATCGACAAGCTCAAGGAGAACGAAGTGAATGACTGTGTCTATGCCATGGCTGTTATGGCTTGGTGTTATGCCAATAGTTGATCACATGCCTAGGACATACGTGGCAGCGGTTCGCACCTCATCCACCGTGGCCATGAGGATGCATGGGTCGTGCGGGCGCACGCAGTTGACCTGATCGCAGGGATTGCATGACAGCACATGGTGGACCTTCGTGCTGCGGGGTCCGATCGGATCGAAGACTCGCGGCACGCCTGGACCGAAGATGCCAACTACGGGAATGCCGAACGATGCGGCCACGTGCATGGGACCACTCTCGTTGCCCACGAACAGGGATGCCCCTTCACAAAGAGCTACGAGCTCTCGCAGTGTGAAGTCATCCGGGGCAGCTACGGCCGAACCTTCGGACAAGCGCACGATCTCGTCGATCGCCGGCCGGTCCTCCGGTCCACCAACACCGATGAAGCGCAGACCATGCCGACGCGACACATCGCGTACGATCTCTGCGAACCGATCTGCTGGCCAGCGGCGCAGGACGCTCCGCGCACCCGGCGCTACCAACGCATATCGCTCGCAGCCGTGGTGTGTGAGAAACGCATCCACGCGGTGTCGTGCAGACGCAGTCACGTAGAGGCGAGGGGTAAGGGGCGAAGCATCCCGCAGGATCGGAGCGATGATGGCGATGTTCGTTGCCGTTTCGTGTACCTGGCCTCCGCCTAGCTTGTTTGCTAGGCGCACGCCGGCGCGATCAAGACGAAGGATGGGACGCTGTCGGAGCGTGATCCGCAACGTCTGCCACGACCCGCGTAGATCCACCACCACATCGTACCGCTCCGTCCATCCGTCGGCGGACGTCATGATGTGATCGACGTTCGGGTCGGCTTCTATGAGCGGGGCCACGAAGGGCTTGCACAACACCGTGAGTCGGGCATCGGGATGATCGCGCTTGAGCATGGAGAACACATGGGCGGCCGTTGCCATGTCTCCGATCTCGTCGAGTTTGATGACGAGGATCGACTTCGGACGCACCTGTGACGGATCCTTTCCAAGGTTGATGAACCTTGAAGCCAGGACCGAGGCGATAAGGTATCGCCGTTCCGGACGGAACATAGTGCGAAGCGACATTCGACGTCCTACTTCCCGGAGAAGGTGACCTTCTTTGTCATCTTCTTCCCATCGCGAAGGAATTCCACGTCTGCTTGGTCGCCCGGCTTGAACGTACCAAGCGCAGTCATCAGATCATAGATGTTCTTGATCTGCGTGTTGCCCAGCTTCGTCATGATATCGTCTCCGGTAAGCCCGGCCTTTTCTGCAGGAGAGCCAGGTTTCACACCGGTAAGGCGAAGTCCTTGCGGATCGTCTGAATAGTCGGGGATCACACCCAGTGTTACTTTCAGGGCGATGCTGCTTGATTGATTGGCTGCGGGTTTATCGGCCCCCTTCGTGAAGTCGGGACGAGTTGGTGCATCGGTAACAAGGCGCAGTGAACGTTCTACCATGGTGAGGACCAACGCTTCACCGTCGGCATTCACCTTATCCCATGTATCGGATGGGCGGTGGTAATCGCTGTGCAGTCCGGTGAAATAGAACAACACCGGAATACCCTTGCCTGTGAACGATGAATGGTCACTCGGACCGAACCCGTCTGCTGTTGTACTGATGGTAAGGGGCAGATCCTTCTTTGCTGAATCGATCAGCGCCGGCCACATTGAGGATGTTCCCAGGCCTTGGATGTTGAGCTTTCCGTCCTTGAGTCGACCGATCATATCCATGTTTATCATCGCCACCACAGACGTCAGCGGGATCGTTGGATTCGAAACCCAGTGCTTCGAACCAAGGAGCCCCTTTTCCTCACCGCTATAGGTCATGAAGATCACGGATCGTTTACCCGGATTTCGGGCCAGACGTCCGGCAAGTTCGATCACCCCAGCTGTGCCCGAAGCATTATCGTCAGCTCCATAGTGGATGCTTGGCGTTGTGGAAGCTGCGAGCGAGTTCTCATCACCCATGCCGAGGTGGTCATAATGTGCGCCCACTACCACATACTCTCCGGCGAGAGTTGGATCCGTACCGCGAACAACTCCAACGATGTTCTGCGTTGTACCTTCTTCAAAGGCGAGGGAGGTAGTGACCGTTGCCTTGGTGTTGGCGAACACAAAGGACTGTGGCTTCTTGGTCTGCTCAATGGCCGTCTCTGCAGTGAAGAGTGAGGTACCCTTTGGTGGGAAGATCTTCGAGCATGGGGTACGCCGAACTTGAAGCGCGATAATGCCGGAATTCTTGCCGAGGCGGTCGAGTCCAAAACGAGCGAGGACATCGGCTGAATCGCCCCGTTCGTTCACAAAGGCAACCGCCACTGCACCTTTGTCGCGTGCTAAGGTAGCCTTGGCGCGGAGGGAGGCCGATTGTTTAAGTGCCTCGTCCTTTTCTGCCCACTTGGGGAGTCCGCGCAGAACAATAACGATCTTGTCCTTGACGTTGATGTCCTTGTAGTCGTCATAGCCTGATGAAGAGATGCCGTAGCCAACAAAGGCCACGTCGCCTACTACCGTACCGGACTCACTGAATCCCCACGGCTGATAGTCTGTTCCGAGCTTCCATCCGAGTTTCGTTGGTTTGGTCTTGTCAAGGGGAACACCCGGACGTTCGATCACCACCTCGAACATAACGGAGTTCTGATCGCCAAGTTTGACGCCGGTGGTGAGACTGAAGGTGTCGGCATAGGCGATCCGTCCAGCCGGCTGCAGACCGTACTCCGCGAAGTGCTTTGTGATATAGGCTGCGGCCTTTTCAATGCCGGACGTGGCAGGTCCTCTGCCGCTGCAACTGTCAGATGCAAGAACACGAACGTGGTCTGCTATCCGTATGCCTTCCGGCGTGGTTGGCTGTTGGGCAAGGGCGGAGATCTGGGAGAGGACGAAGACGAGAAGAATGCGGCGAAGGTAGGGCATGGTGCTCTGCATATGTTTGTAGGCTGACAATTTACGTCCCTCCGAGGGCGTGCACCAACGAATAGCTCATGCAGTCGAAGATCCGGTCTCTGGCATCCGATACCATCGTCTACGGTGTTTCCACCGTGATGGGACGTTTTCTTACGTTTCTCCTAACGCCGCTCTATACCAACTTTTTATCGGCATCGGAGATCGGAGACGTAACGGCCATCTACGCCATGATCGCATTTGTGAACATTGTCTATTCGCTCGGCATGGAACCGGCCTTTATGCGGTTCTGGGAACGGTCCGACGAATCATCGAATGCTCGAGTGTTCTCTGTTGCCGTCCTCACCGTAGTGAGTGTCAGCTTCGTCGTTACCATCATCACGGCCCTCCTTGCCGGTCCGATCGCCACATCGTCCTTCCTTCAGCTGGGGGAAGCCGGGGCGCTCTACGTTGCCATTGCCTCTCTCATTCCATTACTCGACGCGTTGGTGCTGATACCTTTTGCTCGATTGCGGATGCAGCAGAAGCCCCGTTCCTTTGCTGCTCTCCGACTGCTTTCCATTGTCGTAACGGTAGCGCTCAACCTTGTGTTTGTTGTTGGTCTTGGGATGAAGATCGAAGGTGTATTGTGGGCCGGCGTTCTGGGAAGTGCTGTTACGTTCTTGTACTTCATTCCCTCTCTCCGCGGTGTGATCGGAACGATCCGTCAGAATACAGCTGCGTCCTCATCACTGCTGCGGGAGATGCTGCGATTCGGTCTCCCAACGGTACCATCGAATTTTTCATCGATCATGGTACAAGTAGCGGACAGACCTATCATGCTCATGCTCACGGGCAGCGCCATGGTGGGCATGTATCAGACCAATTTCCGACTCGCCATCCCGATGATGATGTTTGTAACGGTGTTCGAGTACGCCTTTAAGCCGTTCTACCTGAATCATCGTGAAGATCCCGAAGTAAAGGGGCTCCTTGCTCGTGTGTTCACGCTCTTCACTATTGTCTGCGGCGGTCTGTTCTTGGCGACGAGTCTGTTCATGCCCTACCTTGTCCAGCTGCCATTCATCGGTGGGCGGTTCATCAACCCACAATACTGGTCGGGGTTGAGCATCGTTCCTGTTGTGATGTTCGCTTACTACTTCAACGGCGTCTTCATCAACATGGCAGCCGGATTCCACATTCAGAAGCGAACCTCGCTGTTTCCAATAGCAACAGGAGTTGCAGCAGTTGTAAGTGTTGCAGCCACCTGGTTCCTCGTGCCCGAGTTCGGTATTATGGGTGCCGCATGGGCAAAGGTTGCTGCCTATGTTGCAAGTGCGGTCCTGCTCTACATTGCCTTGTTGCGGGTATATCCGATACCGTATGATCTACTGCGAGTTGCAGTCACATTGATCATCGCCGCGGTCATCTATGGAGGCGTACTGATGCTGCCTTCTGATGACACAACACAATTGATCGCTCGCTCTGCAGCCCTACCGGTCTATGTGCTTCTGCTCGTTGTCACGCGAGTGCTTGGGGCATCAACTATTCGCACTCTTCTACGATTGGTCAAACGATGAACATCGTCCGCTCCCTCATCTTGTTGGGTTCTACTGCATCTGTTCTTCTCTCCGGATGTGCAACACATGACTCTACCGACGCTCCATCAGCACAGGGTAGACGGGAGTTCGAACTTCTGAAGTATCGAGATCCGGCAACGGGGACATTCCCGGATGATATCCGTGCTCGAGAATTGCTGTTCGCGAGAACTCAACCCGGCTCGTTGTCGCGCAAGGACAATGGCGAAACAGTACAGGACCTTGGGGAGTGGAGACATCGCGGGCCCTGGAACATCGGCGGACGCACACGTGCCGTGGCGTTTGATGCTGGTGATGAACAGACGATCCTCGTTGGTGCGGTCTCCGGTGGGATGTGGATGTCTACGGATGACGGTTCAACGTGGACCCTTACCACAAAGCCCGATCAACTCCACAGCGTAACAACGATCGCACAAGACACTCGGCCATCGTCTCGGAATGTATGGTACTACGGTACGGGTGAGATCTATGGCAATTCTTCACAGATCTCTGGGAATGGTATCTGGAAGTCCACCGATCATGGGGCTTCATGGTTCGTGTTGCCCTCCACAACGTCCGCGTCTACTCCGGCATCTCATCAGTTCGCCTATACCTGGCGGATCGTCACCCATCCGCTTCGAGACAGCAACGAACTGTATGTAGCCACCGCACGATCCGGTATTCAGCGTTCTACCAACGGCGGTACAACATGGACAGGAGCTGCCGGAAGCAATGCCTTGTTCAGCGATGTGACCATCACTCCAAACGGGACACTCTACGCTGCCTTCAGCGCCTATACGGGTCAAACTGGTAGCGTTGCATCTCGATGGGGAGTGTACCGTTCCACAGACGGAATAACGTGGGTAAACATCACGCCAAAGGAGATCAACAATCAGACGCGCCGTATCGTTGTTGCTCCCGTGCCGCAGAATCCGGATCAGATCTTCGTTCTGGCAGAGACGCCGGGAGTAGGTGCCCAGGGTTCAACAACCTACCGCGGTGAGTTGCAATACGAGTGGCATAGTCTGTTGAAGTACACATATGTAAGCGGAGACGGTGCTGGCGCTGGCGGACAATGGGATGTTCGAAGCGCCAACATTCCGTTAACAGATGCAAAGCGAGGCGACTTCTACTCACAGGGCGGATACGACCTTCTCCTTCGCGTTTCACCGTTCGATTCCAATCTTGTTGTGATCGGTGGCACCAACCTCTATTGCTCTACCGATGGTTTTACATCAACGGTAAACAACAGGTGGATCGGTGGCTATGATAAGGACGACCCGTTCTGGGATAAGTACTCACTCTATCCAAATCATCATCCGGATCAGCACGACGTTGTGTTTCATCCCACGAAGCCAAACGTGATGTTGAGTGTGAACGATGGTGGGATACAACGAACAGACAGCATCCGTGCTTCACGAGTGAGCTGGACGGATCTCAACAGAGGATACCTCACCACACAGTTTTACACCATCGACCAAGAGCCGTATGCAGAAAGTACGAAACTGATCGGCGGTATGCAGGACAATGCCACCTGGGCTACAGATAACTCGTCAGGTACGTCGTTCTGGCGGAGACTTGGCGGCGGTGATGGCGCCTATTGCTACTTCGCCGATAGCGGTCGAACGGAATATTACTCCTCCCAACAAGGCCGCATGTTCCGCATCCGACGAGATGCGGCAGGCAACGAAGTTGATCGGTCCCGTATCGATCCAAGCGGCGGCAAGGACTATCTCTTCATCAATCCCTACGTGCTTCACCCTACAGACCAGCACATCATGTATCTGGCAGGGGGCTCCGTGTTGTGGAGGAATAATGATCTTCGGGACATCCCCGCTGGTTTGAATGATTCAACATCGGTCAATTGGGATTCACTGTCAACAACAAATGTTGCACCAAATGTGATCTCCTCAGTGTGTGCTACGTCTACATCTGATGATGCTCACCACGTGGTGTATTTCGGAACGGATAATGGCAAGGTGTACAGGATAGACAACGCAGAGGTTGGTATACCGACTCCCGTGGACATTACCTCTGCGGCCATGCCTCGCGGTGCCTATGTGAACAGTATCAGTGTTGATCCTCTGAAGAAGGATCACCTTGTATTGTGCTTCTCGAACTATGGAGTTGTGAGTATCTGGGAGACTCACGATGCCGGTGCCACTTGGAGCGCTATATCGGGCAATCTCGAAGAGTTGCCGAACGGATCCGGCAGCGGACCTGCTGTAAACTGGGTTGGGATAGCTCCATACGATAAGTGGACCACGGTGCTCATTGCAGCAACCTCAACCGGACCCTATGTGGCCTATACTACCTTTGGAATGTCCACGGTGTGGACCCAAACGGCATCGGACGAAATCGGCAATGTGCCGTGTGATATGGCTGTTGGGAGGGCTTCAGATGGTCAATTCGCCATCGCAACACATGGACGCGGTGTGTATACAGGAAAGATCACGTCAAAGCCTTCACAGCCAGAGAAGCCCACTCCTTTATCGCCGGACTATCGCTCACATGGGATCTATCCCGACACTGTCCTTACGTGGAGTCAGGCTTCTCTCGCATCGAGCTATGCTGTACAACTTTGGGAAACAGCAACCCCAAAAAACACCCGCACATATGCTGGTATCCGCGAGACAAAACTCTCGATAGCCGATCTCGTGCAAGGACCGGTGGTGTATAGCTGGAACGTAGAGGCATTTGGAGCAGGCGGCAGCAGTACTCCGTCTGAAACATGGACCTTTACCACCGCTGTCCGACCTCCTCTACTTCTATCGCCTGCACCGGGTGCAACTGGAATACTGCAGGCCGTCCTTACATGGGAACGTGTCCCGCAAGCATATTCCTACGGTATAGAAGTCTCACCGAATGCCGCATTCAATCCTGTTGTGTCAAAGACCGACGGACACGCGGACACATCGATTCTCGTTCGTGGACTGGAGAGTAACAAGCGCTATTTCTGGCGCGTGCGGAGTGCCAACACTGATACCATCGGACTCTTCTCCAATCGCCAATCATTTGTTACGGGGCTTCTGTCTTCGTTCAACGAAACCGAAACAAGTGCAACATCACTTCGGATCGAACCGAATCCCGCAGCAAGCACTGTGCGCGTATGCGTTCCGAGCAACGTCGCGTTGAACACGGTATTGGAGGTGGTGAACAGCGAAGGACGGTTGGTGCTCACCTCGTCGATCAGTGACTGTACGCAGCTCGACGTATCAAGCCTTGCAAACGGGACCTATACCGTGACGGCGAAATACGGCACTTCCAATGTTTCGTCGAGCCTCGTGATCAAACGTTGATCATCACGGGGCATAGAAGGCGCTTACACCCGGTCCGAGAGGTATGCCGGCGTAGAGCCAAATGAGCATGAAGATCGTCCAGGCGATCGCCGTGAAGATCGAATACGGCAACATGAGCGAAAGCAATGTTCCCAATGTGGAGTCTTTGACATACCGTCGCATTGCCACGAGGATCAACGGAATGTAGCTCAAGAGTGGGGCGATCATGTTCGTTGATGAATCGCCGATACGATAGGCCGCTTGGGTGGCCTCCGGTGAAATGCCCATGAGCATGAACATCGGCACAAAGACCGGTGCCATGATCGCCCATTTGGCGGAGGCGCTGGCGATCAAGAGGTTGATGATCATTGCCACAACTACAAAGGCAACAAGGAGTACCGGACCTTGGAGACTCATGGACTTGAGGAACTCAGCGCCTGAAACGGCGGTGACCACGCCAAGATTGGACCAGCCGAAGTAGGCGATGAACTGTGCCATCACAAACGAAAGCACAATGTAGCCACCGAGCGTTGCCATACCTTCGCCTGCCATATCCGCTATGTCCTTGTCGTTACGAATGGACCCGGTGACCTTGCCATATACCAAGCCCATCACAAAGAACATCACCATCAGGATCACAACGATACTCTTCTCAAGCGGCTTCATTCCTCCATGCTCGTCTCGAAGGATGGAGCCTTCGGGAATACTGATGAGAGCAATGAGGGCGGCCATCACAACGAATGCGATGCCCGACCACAGAAGCCCCTTCTTTTCAGTGGGTGAGAGCTTTGACATGTCATCGGCATCATTTGTTGACGACGTCCACGGACCCAGTCTTGGCTCAATGATGCGATCGCAGACCCACGTACCCACTACGGTAAGAAGGAAGGTGGAGGCGATCATGAAATACCAATTCGCGGCGGCGCTTACCACGTAGGTAGGCGAGATCAATTGGGCTGCTGACTGTGTAAGTCCGCCAAGCAATGGGTCGAGCGAAGTGATCGATAGGTTTGCACTGAACCCACCAGCCACTCCGGCGAACGTTGCCGAAAGCCCGGCCAAGGGATGC
This sequence comes from Ignavibacteria bacterium, assembly GCA_016707005.1. NCBI lineage: Bacteria > Pseudomonadati > Ignavibacteriota > Ignavibacteria > Ignavibacteria bacterium. The sequence goes on along the minus strand of JADJIQ010000005.1, from coordinate 578,635 downwards.
CTTCCTACTGCTGCGAAGATCACAGCACCGAGCGGGATAAGAACAACGTATCCGGCATCTGCCACCAAACTTGAATTCACGCCGGCAAACACTAATGACGCTGTGAGGAGGGGGCGAGGAACATTGTGTACAGAAACGCGCAACAACGCAGTGATGAATCCGCCCCGTTCCGCGATCGCAATGCCGATCATCGTCACAAGCACCAAACCAAGTGGCGGGAATGCTGTGAAGTTGGCAACGGCATCAGTGAACATGCGCCGGATATTCTCCGGGGCTAAGAGATTCACAACAGCAATGGATTTACCTGTGCCGGGATGGATCACCGATACACCGAGGTAGGAGGCAAGCCATGAGCCCCCTACAACGATCACGGCAGCGATGGCGAAGAGAGACAGCGGATCTGGCAGTCGATTGCCGGCGCGCTCAACGAGATCGAGAAAACGGAGGAACACATTTTTCTTCATGGCGCTAAAGCTAGGCAATCCGATAGATTTGTCCTATGCCAACACTTGCTGACAGACTCCACCATATCCATGAACGTATAGCACAGGCTACCAGTCAGGTCAGTCGAGATCCGTCATCGGTCCGGCTGATGTTAGCCACTAAAACGCAAGACATGGAGATCCTGCGTAGGGCCTTTGCATTAGGAGAATCCCTGTACGGAGAGAATCGTGTCCAGGAGCTTGTTCCGAAGTGTGATGCGCTTAAAGACCTACCGATCACGTGGCAATTCATTGGTCACCTGCAAACAAATAAGGTGCGCGATGTGATCGGAAAGGTCTCGTGTATCCAATCGATCGACAGACCCTCGCTTGTTGAAGCTGTTGATGCTGAATGCAAGAAGCGAGGCACCGTAGTGGACGTGATGATCGAAGTGAATACGTCCGGTGAAGAGAGTAAACATGGGGCTCCCGTCCACACCGTGCAGAAGGTCATTGATGACGTATTGGCCCGTTCAACCATGCGGATCACCGGTTTCATGACGATCGGTGCGCTCAGCGAAGACGAAGTTGTGGTTCGCCGATGTTTCGAATCGCTGCGTTTGATCCGAGACGAATTCGATGCACACCACGGGACAACTTCGCACTTATCCATGGGGATGTCCGATGACCTTGAATGGGCCGTGGCTGAGGGATCAACAATGGTTCGTGTTGGAACAGCAGTCTTTGGCGAGCGACTATGACGTGGGGGCACCATGCACGGTTTTGAGTTTCTCGACGAGATCGTACTCCTCTGCTTTGCCGGTCTTGCCGTGATCTTGGTGTTTCAGCGATTTAGGTTGCCACCGATCATTGGTCTCATCACAGCTGGACTCCTCATCGGTCCCAGCGGCTTTGGACTTGTTCGAGAAGGGGCTGTGATCACGGCTATATCCGAGCTTGGCGTAGTGATGCTCCTCTTCACCATTGGTCTTGAGTTTTCCCTTGAAGATCTGAAGCGCCTGCGAAAGATCGTGCTCCTGGGAGGCCCACTACAGGTAACATTATCTACGATTGTGATCGGTGGCGGTGCGCTGATCGCGGCATCACTTACCGGACAGGCGATCAGTCTGAATGGGGCGATCCTGATCGGTATGTCCATGGCGTTGAGTTCAACAGCCATCTGTATCAAGATGCTGAAGGATAGGAGAGAGCTGGGAATGCCACATGGAAGGGCTGTAATGGGTATCCTGATCTTCCAGGACATTGCAGTGGTTCCCATGATGATCATTGTCACCCTGCTAACGTCTGATAGCACAATAGAGATAGCGGACGTGGTGCTCCGCATTGTTACTCTGATCGGTGTTACGGTTGGACTTGTTGTTGGCCTGCGCTTTGTTCTCCCAAGGCTCGTTCCTTATGTGACGCGTGTTTCCGCACCTGAGGTTCTGATCCTAGGCGGACTTGCCCTGTGTTTTGGTGCTGCGTGGATCACGTCCACAGCGGGGATCTCCATGGCACTTGGTGCCTTTATTGCCGGTGTGGCCATAGCCGGGAGCGAAGAGGGTCATGCCATCGGTAAGGTAATGGAGCCAATGCGCGACGCGTTCACGAGTATGTTCTTCCTTTCCGTTGGACTGCTTGTGCAGGTTTCCTGGACGTGGCTTCCGGTGAACATGGTCACAGCCATGCTCGTGCTTATCGCCAATGGAATCGTTGTGATGATCGTTCTCGCCAGCATTCGCGTCAATCTTAGGACAGCGGTGATGGCCGGAGTGATCTTGGCGCAGGTGGGTGAATTCTCGTTTGTTCTTGCTACGGTTGGTGTGGAGTACGGGGTGATCACTTCTACGGACTTCCAGAATATGCTGGTCTCGATCATCTTCACGATGATCGTCACGCCAACCCTCGTGACACTCGCACCGGTCATTGCCGAGCGCATCACACCACTCACGCGCTTCTTTCCGCGCTTCCGCAAATGGGATATTGACGATACGAATGGGGCTATTCGGCTTGGAACCAATGCCGAGAAGGACATTGATGGGCCAACTGTAATGATAGTAGGTGCCGGGATCTTAGGAAGAAACGTAGCAACGGTCCTTCGTGAGACTGGCATCAGTTATCGAATACTTGAGCTCGACCGTGAAAATGTTGCTGCGCAACGAGCTGTTGGTGAACCAGTGATATCCGGTGATGTCACTGATGAACACGCTCTTCAGGCAGCAGGTGTGGCTAATGCCTCTGTTGTGATCATCGGCATCAGTGATCAAACAGCCATCACTCAGGGTGTCCAACTTGTGCGCAAAATTCGGCCGGACGTATTGATCATCGTTCGATGCAGGTATGCTCGCGATAGCGAATCTGCCCTGCAACGAGGAGCTGATGAAGTTGTTGTTGAAGAATTCGAATCAAGTATAAAGGTTTTTACGGCTGTACTGAGTCACCTCGGAGTAGATGTCTCGATGATCGAACAACAAGAAGAGGCGATGCGAGAAGACATGAAGGTGCGATCCGAGCGAAGAATCAACGTTGCACAATGAACGCAGACGTGTGCGAGATGTTGTCACGAAGAAGCCGCACCATGTATGCACCGGAGGATAGTGATCGTGTGTCTACGGAGATCACATTCAATCCTGAAGTCATCTCACGAGGCTGGGATTCAGTTCGAACAACGTTGCCTGATGCATCAACGATCACGAGCCAATATTGAGCCGGGGCAGAGAGTTCGATAGAGATATTCACGCGCTCTGCTGATGGATTTGGATAGACAGAGACGTGTGGGGATAGGTTCTCTACTCCTTCAGAGACTGAAGTTGGCGTGCTTGTTTCCATGCTCAGCGTCTCATCGCCAGGCAAGTACGGGATCCAATGGAAGTAGCACAACAGCATTTCGTCGGTTGTGCTCTCTCCCCATCGTACAGTTTTAGGCGGGGAGTTCGGGTTCTCGAGATTGTTGATCGTGTTGTCGTATTCGGCTGTGTAGTATAACGTTGAGCCTCGCGGAATTCTTACCGGGTTGCGATATGCATAGCCCCCTTGCCAATGAAAATCCCAATCGTTGATCTTCACCAGATTGATAGTGTCTTCTTGAGGAGTTACGGCGTAGGCACGTGCGTTCTTTCCAAGCAGGTGCATATGCGGGGCAACTCCAACGAGACTTACATCGAGAGGTACAGTGAACCGCGTGGTGAAATTCTTTGTGGTGTTGGCCGGGATCACAAAATTCTGGCCGGGGAGGAGGTTCAGGGGATTGAGTGAGAACTCCTGTACCAAACGGGTGACCGGATTCTTATGGAAGAAAATGTTCACATGCGAACGATCCGTTTGTGGTTCGTCCGAAGGAGCATAGTGGACCTGAATGACGAGGTCTGAGTTCTTGTGGAACCTAGCGCCGATCTCCGGCGGGTAGAATCGCATCTGTGCACCCGGAACCCATCCGAGGAATGACGCTGCGGATTCAAATCCCGGATCGCCAAATCCTGAATAGCCAGGCATTGGATCCGCACCGTCCTTTGCGCGAGCCGTGCCAGTAGTATCGAGGTAGTACAACACATGATGGACTACCTTCGCGTTTCCCGGACGAAACTCAATGGCCGAGATAAATCTGTCTGCGGGCAGATTCGTGGGAAGAACAAAGTATCGATAGACATCCTTGTTGTTTCCTTGAACCTGCCAAGTCTCTTGCATCTCCAGAACCAAGTCCGGCGTGCCGAGTTGAGATCCGGTAGGGAAGGTAGGGGGCTTTGGGGCTTGCGAGAGGTCTCCGGACGGAGCTCCTCCATCAACCCATGCTGCGATCGTGGCGATCTCTTGATCCGAGAGTGATCGATAGCCCATAAAGGTGCCATGTCCAGCTGCTGGCGGCCATGGTGGCATCTCGCGCGTTTGAACGGCATGTTTGATAGACCCAGAGACATTCACCGCGTCTTCATACGACTCAAGGGTGAAGGGTGCGATCTCGCCGGTACGGTGACAGGGCGTGCACTTTGAATACACAATGGATGCAATGTCCGTGGACCACGACGGTGTCTGTGCTAGCGCCGAGGAGGTTACTGTAAGAACAGAAACGGCAAGAAGAATGGATCTGAATGTCATGCTGGACCTACAAAAAAGGAACGGGTGCCACCCAAAGATGGCACCCGAGATGTTCCCAAAACAAAAAGGTTTAACTTTTTTTGCTGAGTCTTAGTTGAAATACAGAGCGAGCGCGAACTGTACCGTGCTCAGGCCGAGGTTGATCCCAGAGATGGTTGGCAGGTCGGTTTCAGTGCCCTGTCCATTCTTTTCAGTTCCGGATTGGCTGGAATAGCCAAATCCGTACTCAAGTGAGAGAGACACATTACGCCAAGCGAACCACTCAGCTCCAAGGATGAGTCCGGCCGAGATGGTTGAACTCGACGAAGAGCTTGTCTCAGTGCCGCCAACCGAGGTTGATCCACTTGTGGACATAAAGCCCACCTGAAGGCCTGTGTAGCCACAGACAGTGCTGCTATTGACAAGGTTAAGGCGGAGGGCCGGAACGATCGAGAAAGAACCGTTCGTTTCCTTTGCCTCGGCATCACCTTCGCCGGCGGTCTCGGAATTCGTTCCGAAACCAACCCCAGCTCGAATCTGCAGGCCATTGCTAATGTAGTATCCCATGCCAACCCCACCATTGAAGCTACCAGCTCCAATATTCTGAAGGCCGTTCAATGTAAACAGCATCAGAGCGTCTCCAGCTTTTGCACGACACAATACATCGTCTTGTGCCGACACCCCTGCTGTTGCCAATACAACAGCCATCACGAATGTTGCTAGTCGTTTCATACGACTTCCCCTATGAAAATGGATGTGAACGATCCAACCCCCAATTGCTGCAAGGGAGGTTTTTCGAACATACGTAATTTATCACGGCGATGCGTTCTCGGCCTGATCTTCCTAATTGAAGTAGAATGAAAGGGTAAACTGAAGCGTACTGAGCGAGAGTTCGATATCGGTGTTGCTTGGCAGATTTGACTCTACACCACCGGTTGTTGTTGACCCACTACTAGTGGAGAAGCCGAGGAGGTATTCAAGTCCGAGAGCTACGTTTTCCCATGGGAAGAATTCAGCGCCGGCAAACACACCTGCCCCGATCTCCGTACTTGAGGAGGAAGAGGTCTCAGATCCGTCAACAGTGCTCGATCCGTTCGTGAGGCCGAGGTTAACCATGCCACCGGTGTACATCACGATGTTTCGATTGTGCGCAAGATTGAATCGAATTCCTGGTGAAACAGAGATCGTTGAAGATTTTGACACTTCTTCGCCGGTACCGTCGTTCTGACTAACAGTGGACGAATTCAACCCAAAACCCAAACCAACTCGTAGTGCGATATCATTGCTGATGTAGTGATTGGCTCCTATCCCGCCCTGATAGTTGTCAGCACCGAGATTTCCGAGACCATTCAACGTAAAGAGCATCGCTGTTGAACCTTCTTTGTAGCGAACAGTGGTGTCCCCATTTGCATACGTGGTGGAAATGGTGATTAGCCCCATGACAAAAAATGCAACGAGTCGGTACATAGATTCGTCCCCCGTGTTGATAAACAATCGTTGTGCCCCACATGCATTGGGCACGTATCACCGACGAACATAGCGAAATATTCTTCGTATCGCCGAAACCCCATTAGCCAGATCTCGTGCAACTGAAACCCCTTCTGCAGCGTACACAGTGTTCTATGAAGATCGCCATCCTAATACTCGCATCTGTCCTCCAAGTGGGCATGTGTTTTTCGCAGAACCAGTCAGCGACGGTCATAACGGGAACCGTTGTTGACAGTGCATCGATGGAGCCGATCCATGGTGCTTCAATTCGGGTAGAAGGCACTACAACGGGAACGTACACCCGCTCAGGTGGGCGATTCCGCTTGCCCCTTCCCAAAGGAGCTACTACTCTTCGAGTTCGAAGCGTGGGATACCGAGAGAAGGTTGTTCGGATCGACCTGAGTCAGACGGTGATGACGATCACGCTGCCTTCATCTGCAACGTCATTGACCGGCGTGAAAGTTGTTGGAGAGATCACACCTGAAGAGATCATCAAACGTGCTGTAGAGCGTAAGGAAGCGAACGCAAAGAGGATCACCTCGATCGTTAGCACTACCTATTCAAAGCTGAAAGTGAACATCGATATGGGTGGGCTGGATGAGGGGAATTCCGGCCCGGAGAACAGCATTACCGAAACATTCTCCAAGATCTACGACAGACGCAGTCCCAACCCCAAGAAACACGTTCGTATCCTGCAGCGCCGGCAGACGGCCAACGTGAGTGCACAGGATAATCTGGCGGTGTTCGATGACTTCTTTGACTTCACACAGGACGAGATAACGCTCATCAAGACAACAATGGTGACGCCCCTTGGCAAGGATGCGCTTGACGAATACACCTACACATTACTCGGCAAGAAGCCCCTTGGCGATCAGATGGTCTATGAGTTGGCCTTTGAACCAAAAGCACGAGTGTTCCCGGGTTTTGAGGGTACACTGACTATCGTGGAAGGTACCTATCAGGTTGTGGCAGCAAAATTCTCCCCTACCGACGAAACAGCTTTTCCGTTCCTGAAGGATCTCACCTATGAACAACGGTATGAAAAGGTGAACGATACCATTTGGGCGCCTACCTATCAGAACGTTACCGCTTTGGCAAAGATCCGCATCATCGCCGGACTCATGGAGATCTCGGCAGATGTTGCCGCACAGACGTATGTGACGGATGTAGCCATCAATGTCCCGATCGACGACTCTCTTCTGTCTCCGCCGATCTCCGGTAAAGCAACCTCAAGAACAGAGGCAGGGGGCGCAACAGTTCGGATCGAGAAAGAGAACAGCACTGTCACCGTGGACGCCGCAGCTGACTCAACCAAGCCAGAGTTCTGGGAAGAGCATGCATTCGCGGAACCATCAGATGAAGAACGCAGGATCTATCAACGACAGGACAGTGTGAAGAGGGAGGGTGGCAATAACAAGGACACCACACGTCAAGGCAGTGATGGTGTACGGACATCGTTGTGGAATCTCTTCACCGTTGGTGGGGTAACCGTTGGTGTGGACCCCATGCTCGACCGTTCTTCGATCACCGGAGTGATCTACGGTGGTACACTCAACGTGTCTTGGAGCCCCATACAGCTTTCTGTTGGAGGGGGCTTTGGAGATAAGGACACCAAGGTGGGTAGCGTGGATCTAGAGATCAGCGCAATCAAGAACGACGATGTCCACGTGAAGCTCTTTGGGACGGTGATGTCGTCTCTGGCAACGGTCCAGGAGTCCCGCACTATCGTAAAGCGACTCGACTTCCTCCACCTTTCGAGTTTGCTCTACACCGACAACTTTGACTTCTTCCGTCGCGACGGATGGGAGGCCGGTGCCTCTCTCAAGACAGACGACGTAAACATCGCTTTGAGCGGCTCATGGACTCGACACATCAATATGCCGCTCGTTGAAACAGTGGACAGGGTTTCCATCCCTGCCGTTGCCGGCGACTATCAGATGCTTCAGCTCGCTGGGACATTTCTCGAACCGGGGATCATTGATGCCTTCATGGGAACCGCTTCTCCCGTCACGATGCGAGTGAACGGGCTTCTTGGTCGCGAAACACAGACCGATGTTGACTTCTGGAGCGTAGATGCCGCCATCGATGCGCGTATTCCAACGTTTACTACGGGCTACATGCCCATGGAGTTGGATGTAACGGTGCACGCCGGCATTCAGTCCACGCAAACTCCTACACAAGGTCGGTTTGTGACAGCTCGACGTTTCCCGATCCTTGGTTCTCGCCTCGACTTCACAACGGCAAGCATCAATGCATTTGCCGGAACAGAGTTCGCTTCGGTTGTGACCGAACACAACTTCTCTGATATGTGGTGGCGCCTTGTTGGCCTGCCAACGTTCTCCTCCGGACGGGGCGTGGACCTCATCGGTCGGTTCGCAGCCCTTAACGTTACTCAGCGCGCCCAACCAGTTGTTCCCGGCCAGGTGTTTGACTCCACCCCCGGCATCTATATGGAAGCCGGCTTTGCTGTGGGACGCATCCCTACCTTTGTGAGCGACCTGTTCTGGCTTCGATTCGATGCCATGTGGCCTGTTGGCCCGCTTGCTCCTAAGGGTTCCTTTGGGTGGGCCATCACGTTGAGCAGTCCACTCCTGTAACGTGTAAAACGTATCTTTGTGGATGTTCGAACCCCAAAAAACCAGCATCTCCGAACTCCGCGATCGTGTGGACCAACTTCGGAGGTTCCTTTGACATCGATCGTAAGCGCGACGAAATAGCCGAACGTGAGATGTTGTCCCAGGCCCCAGATTTCTGGGACGATGCCCAAAAGGCCCAAAAGACGATGCAGGAATCCTCTACCCTGAAAGACTGGGTCTCTACGTGGGAGTCTGCTCAACAGTCCGTTGGTGATGTAGAAGCTCTTATCGAGCTCGCAGAAGAAGCCAAGGACGAGTCGATGGAGTCCGACATCGTAGCCGAGCTCGACCGATGCCAGAAAGCCGTTGACGAGCTGGAGCTTCGCAAGATCCTTGCCGGCCCCGATGACAATCGCAACGCGATCCTCACGATCAATGCCGGTGCCGGTGGAACGGAAGCACAGGACTGGGCAGAGATGCTCATGCGCATGTACACGCGGTGGGCAGAAAAGCACGAATACGAGGTCTATCTCGCCGATGAACAGCCAGGCGAAGCTGCCGGAATCAAGAGCTGCACGCTCGAGGTCCGCGGTCCGTTCGCCTATGGTTATCTCAAGGCGGAGAATGGTGTACACCGTTTGGTTCGCATCAGCCCGTACGATTCCAATGCCCGACGTCACACGTCGTTCTCATCGGTCTTTGTCTACCCAGAAGTAGAAGACGATGTTGAGATCGTTGTGAATCCGGCGGACGTAGAGATGGATACCTTCCGCTCCGGCGGTAAGGGAGGCCAAAACGTGAACAAGGTTGAAACTGCTGTTCGCCTCCGTCACATTCCCTCGGGCATCGTTGTTGCCTGTCAGCAGGAACGCTCACAGCTCCTCAACCGCGAACACGCGATGAAGATGCTCAAGAGTAGACTCTACCAAAAACGTCGCGAAGAAGAAGAAGCCGCAAAAGCCGCCATCGAAGGCACGAAGAAGAAGATCGAATGGGGCTCCCAGATCCGTAGCTACGTCTTCCAACCCTACACCATGGTCAATGACCACCGTACGGAAACGAAGATCACAGACGTTCAATCGGTGATGGACGGCGATCTGGATGAGTTGATCAAGGCGTATCTGTTGTTGGAAGACAGTTTGATGACTAATGACTAATGACTAATTACTAGTTACTAGTTACTAGTTACCAGTTATCAGTTACTAGTTAGAATTAGCACATTAGCACATTAGCACATTAGCACATTAACATGATTCACGGCATAGGCACCGATATCGTTGACGTACCGCGCATCAAACATTCGTTTGATGAGTATGGGGAGCGCTTTCTGAAGCGTGTCTTTACGGAGACAGAGATCGAGTACTGTGAACGTTTTGGTGAGACGCGGTTTCTGCATTATGCAGCGCGGTTCGCAGCAAAGGAAGCGTTTTCAAAGGCCATCAAGACCGGTATGCGCAACGGGATGTCCTTCAAGCAGGTTGGTATCAAGAACATGCCATCGGGTGAACCTGTCATTGAGCTCTTTGGTGAAATGGCGGAACGCTGGGGCAAACACACGCTACACGTAACACTCTCCCATACAGGGAGCATTGGTCTTGCAGTTGTTGTCATTGAGGAGCCAGTATAATGTTCAGATCAATCGCAGACTTCCTCTCCACGTGGAAGTATGAATCAGAATCAACGGTCAAGATCTTTGAACACCTTACGGACGAAAGTCTGTCTGCAAAGGTCGATCCCGAAGGCCGCACCTTAGGCAGGCTCGCGAATCATCTCATCGAGACTCTTACGGAAATGCCTCACAAGCTTGGGCTGCCCCTTACAGAAGAGTTTCCCGCTCATACAACGGTTGCAGATCTTGTAGCTGACTACCGCAAGAAGTCGGATGAATTGGTAGCTGCTATCAACGCAACCTTGACCGATGCCTCACTTCCAGAAATGCGCGACATGTATGGAGAGCAATGGAGTGTGAGTATGGGGCTCCATGCACTTGTTCTCCATCAAGCTCATCACCGCGGTCAAATGACCGCAATGATGCGCCACCATGGTCTCACCGTTACTGGTGTGTATGGACCCGCACGCGAAGAATGGGCCCTCATGGGCATGCAACCCCTCCCGTAACCCCGTAACCTCGTAACCCCGTAACTCTGTATCTCTGTATCTCTGTATCTCTCTTCAATGCTTCCTTCCATCTACACCCCCTCGGAACCCTTCACCCTCGGCCTACTCGGCGGTGGTCAGCTTGCCAAGATGACGGCGCAGGCAGCCTATCAAATGGGGCTTCGTGTTGCCGTGATCGAACATGGCGAGAACTCCCCGGCGGGCGTGATGACCAAGCTCGAATTCCCGGGCGGATGGAAGGATCCGGAAGAGTTGGAGAAGTTCATTCAGGCATCGGACATCATTACACTTGAGAATGAGTTCATCGATCCTGAGATCCTCGATCACATTGCAGAGCGCAGGTATGTATTCCCAACAGCAGATACGATGCGGTTGGTCCAGGATAAGTACACCCAGAAGCAGACCTTTGCTTCTGTAGGCGTACCAACTCCGGCGTTTGCAGTCATCGAAACAAAACAAGATCTCTTCGACTTCGGAGAGAAGCACGGATATCCGTTCGTTGCCAAGACGCGGCGTTTCGGATATGATGGATATGGCAATGCCACCATCAAGCGTGATACAGAGATCGATATGGTTTGGCGGAGGTTCATGGAAGGGGAGGAGCCCCGTCCGTTGCTTGCAGAGTCCTTTGTGACGTTCACCAAGGAACTCGCTGTGATGGTAGCGAGGAACAAGCGCGGTGAAGTTGCCGTCTATCCATGCGTGCAGACCATTCAACAAGGACACATTTGCGTAACGGTGCTTGCTCCGGCTCCTATCGAAGAGCATTTACAGAAGCGGGCACAAGAGATCGCATTGAAATGTGTAGAAACGATCAATGGTGTTGGGGTCTTTGGTGTGGAGATGTTCCTCACCACCGATGACGAGATCCTTTTCAATGAGATCGCTCCTCGACCGCACAACAGCGGACACTATACCATCGAAGCCTGCATCACGTCGCAATATGAGAATTGCGTCCGCGCAGTTACCAATATGCCGCTTGGATCACCGGCCATGCGCGTGCCAGCCGCGTGTATGATCAACCTTCTTGGCGAGAGAACAGGCAGTGGCATTCCGGACAGCGTGGTGGAGATGCTCAAGATCGATGATGTTGCACTCCATCTCTATGGCAAGAAGGACGTGCGGATGGGCCGCAAGATGGGCCACCTCACCGCAACCGGTTCAACGGTGGATGATGCATTCGCTCGGGCGAACATGGCGCTCGAACGTTTCGTATGGTAGCGGTTGTCCTGCTGTTTCTCCTCTCCTGTTGTTCGGCCTATGCTAACGACAGTTCCTTTGAAGCGTCGGGCAGTACTCTTCTTCCTCTTCGCGACAGTACGATTCGCATGGTGCGAGAAGATCTGAAGATCACCATCCGGGGTAAGGAAGCACGGATCGATGTGGAGTATGTCTTCGTCAACGATGGTCCGACGAAGACCATCACTGTCGGATTTGTAACGCCCCCTGCCTTTGGTGATGTGTCGGAGAATCTTCAAAGCAAGCCACAGATCAAGAACTTCACCGTTGTTGTCAATGGGAAGAAGCTTGTCTGGAAGATCCGCAAGGTCACTCCCGCTGAACGTTCGCAGAACTTGCATCTCTATGCTGAGGACTTTGTCTATCTCTTCGATGCTACGTTCCCTCGCGGCAGAACACGTGTAAAACACTCGTATCGTTTCAACGCTGGAAGCAGTGTTGATGCGCCCATCCATGTGCCCTACAGACTTACCACAGGAACGCATTGGCAAGGTGGGTCGATCGATACATTCCGGTTGACGGTGGATGGCGGTAAGGGGCGGCTTATTGGCGTTCCTGCAACGTTCATCGGTGATACTGTTACCCAACTACCATGGAAGCCAACAGGTCGTGCGGTGCGTGCAGACAGCGTTGGCTATGATCATTACTATGACGACGGACCACGTCAGCCCGATGTGGTGTGGTCAGTTGAGAACGGCGTTCTCGTTCTTGTGCAATTCAACTTTGCGCCGAGACAGGATCTGATGGTGACGCTTCACAGCGGCCTATCGCTGTATGAGCGCGCGATCATGTCTGCAGACCATGCATGGATCGCTCGGCTTTCTTGCGTTGAGCTGAAGGAGCTGAGATCGTGGCTCGAGATGACGCTGTCCTTTGCGTCTGGGAGCGATGATCGAGATTATGATATCGACCGGAAGGTGCTTGCGATCGTCAAGCAGGCTAAGGTAAAGAATCAGTGTCGCTGAAATCGACGTCGGAACCAGAGGAGAGCCCCCTTGACAGGCGTTGTCTCGTAGTTCACCTTGATGGCTACTACAATGCCAATGATGCCGATCAGGATATTGCCCGACCACATGGCGATGGCTGGACTGAGGATATTCCTATCAGCAAGCTTCTCTCCGCCGATCAACGTAGCCCAATAGAGAATATAGAACCCAAGTGATAACATGGCGCTTACGCCGAAGTTGCCGCCCTTTGTCACAACTCCAAGCGGACAGCCAACGAGCACAAAGATCACGCAGGCAAATGGGATCGAATATTTCTTGTAGATCTCTACGAGATACTTGTTGGCCACCTCGTGTTCGCTGCTTCTCCGGTACGCCTGGCCTTCCAATGTTGAACGAACGCCGGAGACCGTTGCGGAAGCTCTGTCCAGCACCTCACGCTGCGTTGGATGAAAAGTTGGAAGCGAGCTCGGTGCGAAAAGGTAGGACATATGGGAGGTGAGAACAGAGTCGAATTCTCGGGTTGCCTGTGACTCTTCGGACTGTGCGCGATTCACGATAACAAACATATCGTCGATGTTCATCTCGCGATCGCTTCGTGAGGAGCCCGAAACATCGGATTCCTCATAGAAGAATCGATCGGCTTGCATCGCCATCTGATGTCGATCAAAACGAATCACACGGTAGTCGTTCGGTTGTCGAACAGATGTTTGGTGGATCTCGCCATGAAAGAGGTGTACTACAAGACGCGTAAGTGATGGTGAGAAGGCCATCCGTCCGGTATCCGCTGAGACAACAGTTCTTCGATCGTTGTTCGAACGGTCATAGATCGTCACCCCCGTCATCAGGCCCGTGGAGTCAACATGTCGAGCAAGGATCGTAAATCCCTCAATGTGTGTTGTGAACTGACCAGACTCCAACGCAAACGTTGGCTTCGTGCGTGTAATGTCTCGCATCATCCCGCTCAACCGCAGATTGGTGTCGGGCAGTACCTGATCCGTATACCAGAATGAGAAGCCCCATAACATCATACCAACGATCATCGTGGGTATCATCATTCGGAAGAGTCCCATTCCGCTTGCCTTCATCACAGTGATCTCGTGGGCAGATGACATCGCGCCAAAGGCCATCAACGTGCTGAAGAGTACTCCGATCGGTATGGCGAGAACCACGATCCACGACAGATTGAGAAGGAGAAACTCTCCGATCGTGGGAATATCAAGCCCCTTACTTGTGAGCTGATCCACCCATCGCATGATGTACTGAAGGAGGAAGAGGGCCATGATCACCGACGTTCCAAAGAGGAAGGGGGCGATGTGGGTTCTGAGGATGTACCGAAAGAGGATCATCGGTTACGCACGCGCACGTTCACATTCGGCAATGAGCTGCTCGAAATGTGTGTGTTTCTCCGGCTTCGCTGCCTGAAGTGTTCTGAATGCTTCAATGGCACGTTCAAAGTTGCCTTGTTGCATGTAGATCCGAGCAATGGTCTCGGTAACAACCGTTGGCCCGCTCCCCGGTTGTGGAGCCGGAGCGAGTGATTGTGCAACCTCCACCGGCTGGCGCGGCATACGTGCCTTCTCGAGTCGATGCGCTAGTTCCTCAAGAGACACAGAGCGCTTCGGCTCTCTTGGTTGCTCTGCCGGACGAGTTGTGCGCCGCATTGTGTGGAACTCTCGAAACGCAGGTGGCTCACTCAGATGTGCGATCTCCCTTCTTCCTCGCGAACGCATTCCTTCGAATCGTAACGATGTATACTCTAATCCCGGGATCAATCGAACACTAGAACTCTTGATGATCCGCTGGTCGTTGGAAAGCGGCGCAGTATCGATCAGCACCAACAACGGCACCCGCGTTGGTGCTGCAACAGGCGCTGCAACAGGCACTGGAACTGGCGCTGCAACAGGCACTGGAACAGGCTCTGGAACAGGCGCTGGAACAGGCGCTACAACAGGCGCTGTCTCAGCCACTACATAGGCAAAACGCCTTCCGATCTCCTCCCGTATCAGTCGTGCGTCCTCGGGCTGACCAAGGGCATCGTAGGCTTGAGCCAGAAGAACGTAGCCACCGGCATAATCCGGATAGTACTGAAGTCCGCTCGCACACAGACGTGCCGCATCTACAGCTCTCTCATTGCGTAGCAACGATGCTGCCGTGACCGCGAATGATGGTGCTGGGCGTTCGGACATGATCTGGTAGGGGGCTCTACTGTTAACGGCGATCGCCAAGAAGGCGAAGCAGGAACAGGAAGAGATTCACAAAGTTGAGATACAACGAGAGTGCACCAACGATGGCTCGCTTTTGTGCGAGTCCTTCACCGGCAAACATCACGATCGCTTGATCCTTCATGCGATTCATGTCATATGCTGTGAGCCCGGTGAAGATGCCTACACCGATCAAGCTGACGGCGAATTCAAGGGCAGAGCTATCGAGGAAGATGTTCACGACTGAGGCGATGATCACACCAACAAGCCCCATAAAGAGGAACGAACCCATGCTGCGCAGATCACGCTTAGTAAAGAAGCCATAGGCAGCAGCAGCCCCATACATGCCTGCGGCGATCACGAAGACTTGGAAGATGCTGCCCAGCTCATAGATGAGGAACAGTACGCTGAACGCAAGGCCATTGGTGAGTGCATAGGCGATGAATGTTGCAGCCGCTGTACTCGGCTTCATGGTGTCGATCTTGGCCGATAGGAAGAACACAAAGCCCAGCGGAGCAAAGAGGACAAGCCAATAGAGTGGCGTTCCGAAGATCGCATTCAAGATCATCGGTGATTGGGAAACGCCGAATGCCGTTAGGCCGGTCAGGAGCAATCCGCCTGTCATCCATGCATAGACGCGTTGCACATAGGCGCGTACGACCTCGGTAGAGACCACACCGGCAAATGATTGTGAGGATGGCATGTTCATGAGTTCACCTCGAAAGAAAGGTCACGACGTACGTGTGACAACAAAATGAGCAAAGTCAATGAGAGCCGTCTTGAAAACGGATTCGGGGAGAATGACGAGGGACGAGACCGCCTGTTGTTGCAACTCCGTTGCCTTTTCCTGCGCCAGTTTCGTTCCCTCATACGTTGCTACGAACTTCTGTACGGCATCGATATCCTTTCGATTGCCGCGTTTGGACTTCACGATCTTGATAGCTGCCTTCGCTTCGGAGGCAGGAGCGTTCTTCGCAGCGTAGAGCAGTGGCAGTGTGATCTTGCCTTCGCGGATATCGTTTCCAACAGGCTTACCGAGAATGCTGCTCCTGGAGGTATAGTCCAATACGTCGTCTCGGATCTGGAAGGCAAGGCCTGTCAGTTCGCCGAACTGAGAAAGGGCAGCTCGAATGGCGGGGTCTGTAGAGGCCGATATTGCGCCGATCTCGCAGCAGGTGGAGATGAGTGACGCTGTTTTATCGGAGATGATCTTGAAGTACGTCTCTTCGTCCAATGTCTTTTGTCTGCTCTTCTGGATCTGAAGCAATTCGCCTTCGCTCATTCTGCGTACTGCTTCGCTGGTAACGCGCAGATAATCGAATTCATTGCTGTGAACGGCGATGAGGAGCCCCTTGGAGAGAAAGAAATCTCCAACAAGAACGGCTACCTTGTTTTTCCATACAGCATTGATGGACGCCATTCCACGGCGCTCATCGGCCTGATCCACTACATCGTCGTGAACAAGTGTTGCGGTATGCAGTAACTCAACCATTGCCGCACCAACGTAGGCGCGGTCTGTGATACCGCCACATGCGCCGGCGGCAAGGAAGACCAGTGCCGGGCGGACACGTTTGCCACGTTGACGAAGGATGTAGCGGATCACCGTATCGAGCAAGGCTGCCTTTGAGCGCATCTGCTCGCGCAGATACCCGTCGAACTGTTCAAGCTCAGACGAAACAGAGGCGCTGATGTCTTTGATCGACGTGGCGTTCATGGTTTGGGTTTCGGATTGGCAAATCTCGCTATCACCACACTGATCTCGAATAGGATCCAAAGCGGAACAGCTACCATGAGCTGCGAGACTGGGTCCGGTGAAGGTGTGATGACGGCTGCCAGGATGAGGATGACAACGATTGAATGTCTGCGATAGGTGGACATGAGCTTCGCCGAGACAACACCAACGCGCGCTAGCACAAAGGTCACCATCGGCAGTTCAAAGATCAGTCCGGAAGCCAGGAGCATGTTCACGAGGAAGCTGAAGTAGTTGCCAACAGCGATGTTGTTCTCAATGTTCGGATTGGCGAACTGTGACACATAGGACATCATGCTGGGAACGAGAAGGAAGTACCCAAACGCCACGCCCGCTAGGAAGCACAGAGACGTGATCACGGTGATCCGTCCAGCCCACTTCCGCTCTGTCATGTACAACCCCGGTGCCACAAAGCCCCATACCTGATACAACACCCACGGAAACGCGAGAATGATCCCACAAAGGAAGATCACTTTGAAGTATAGGAAGGCCTGACCGAACGGTTCGATGTTTTGAAGTTTTACGTTGGCTTCAAGTGCAGGCCGAAGAAGGATGATGTTCATCACTTCGTCGCCATAGAACCCAACGATCACACAGCCGATCAGAATGCCTACTACTGCTTTGAACAAACGGGAACGCAATTCCTCGAGATGATCGAGAAATCCCATTTCGTGTCCAACCTTTGCGTTCGGTTCTGCCGTTTCTGACATATTGTTGTGCTGTGTGCGATGAAGTGACGAAGATACGCAGGACCAACGCTCATTTCGGGCTCGATCAGGCGCAATTGCCGTGCCGAATGCGCAAAGGCCCAATGTTTACTCCCACTTAACGCATAACGCAGAAAAGCAAGGGAAAAAAGTTCACACCGACCAACTTTTTCCCTTGTAGCGATGGCCTCCGGCGTTCAATTTTGCACCCCCTCGAAAAAGGGACGGCGGTGTGGAAAAGCCAAATAGTCGACGATCTATGAGGATCTGAAACGGGGCGGTCCACATCGCCGCAACAAAGTGTTCAGTAAGCGCACGTTGCGGTGGAGGAATTTTTGGGTGAAAAAGACTGAGACGCTGAACTTGTTTGCGGCAGATACATCTGCCGGTAGTATGACGACAATAGCAGGTACAAAGGGGATGGGCCGGAGCACTGCACACCTCGGCGCGTCGGATGCAGAAGGACTCTGGTCTCAATGCTTAGGCATCATACGCGATAACGTTTCCGATCAGGTATTCAAGACCTGGTTCGAGAAGATGCGTCCGATTAAGTGGGACGGTATCCAACTCACCTTGGAACTCCCGAGCCATTTCTTCTACGAGTGGATCGAACAGCACTATGCATCGCTTCTCCAAAAGACTGTTCAAAAGGTCCTTGGTCCGAAAGCAAAACTGCAGTTTGAAGTCCTTGTTGATGAAGGGGCTTCCACACCGGAGAAACGCACGGTGAAACTCCCCGGCCTGCGTGGCGCAAGTCAGCCGTCACTTCCGTTCTCTGAATCAAAGGTTTCGCAGCCGAAGACCGGCCCAACAGCTCACTACCCAACGTATTTCAATCCTCGCTATACGTTCGAGAACTTCATTCGCGGAGAGAACAATCAACTCGCAACGTCGGCCGCTATCGCAGTGGCAGACAATCCGGGCGGAACGAAGTTCAATCCACTGGTGATCTACGGTCCAACAGGACTTGGGAAGACGCACCTTGTGCAGGCCATTGGTAATCGAGTTCTCCAGCGCAATCCCAATGCACGTGTACTCTATACGAACTCAGAGAAGTTCACGATGGAGTATATCAATGCGATCCAGACGAATAAGATCCCTGACTTCACGAATTTTTATCGTGGAGTGGACGTACTGATCGTTGATGATATCCAGTTCCTGGGTGGTAAGGAAAAGACGCAGGATATGTTCTTCCATACCTTCAATGCCCTGCATCAAGATGGACGTCAGCTTATCCTTACCAGTGATAAGCAACCAAAGGATCTCGCGGACTTGGATGAACGACTTATCTCGCGTTTCCAATGGGGCTTGACCACAGACATTCAGCCCCCTGACCTCGAAACGCGGATCGCCATCCTTCAGCAGAAGAGCATGGAAGAAGGCATGGACCTTCCGGGCGACATCCTTGAATATGTTGGCAGACACGTAACATCAAGCGTTCGTGAACTAGAAGGCTGCCTGATTTCACTCCTCGCCAAGGTCTCGCTCGATAATCGTGAACTCACGATCGAACTAGCAAAGGAAGTTGTTCGCGGTGTGTCGAACTCTGCATCATCGCGGACCATGACCATCGACGATATCAAGAAGGAAGTGTCGGCCTATTACAACCTCGACCAAGCACTTCTCTCCGCAAAGACCCGCAAACACGAGATCGTCCTTGCACGCCAGATGTGCATGTACCTCTCCAAGCAACTCACGCAAACGTCGCTCAAGAGCATCGGCATGCACTTCGGCGGTCGTGATCATACTACGGTCCTGCACTCCTGCCAGCAGATCCTTAACTACATCGACACGGATAAAAAGGTCCGCCAAGATGTGGAGTTCTTGAAGAAGGCGCTGCGAGGGTAACAGCGAACGCAGAACAGCGAACGCAGAACACAGAACAGCGAACACAGAACAGCGAACACAGAACACAGAACACAGAAAATGAAGAGAGCCCTCACCACTAATTCGGTAAGGGCTCTCTCTGTATTCGCTGTTCTGTGTTCACTGTTCGCTGTTCACTCTTCGCTGTTCTGAATTAACTCAAACTCTTTCTTCGTCAACGGCAACACGCTTAATCTCCCTTGCTTTACCAGGGCGATGTTCTCAAATCCCTTTGTGGATTTTATGGTTGCAAGCGTGACAGGATTCTTGAGGGGACGTACGGGTTTGAGATCAACAACCACCCAGGCTTCATCCTCTGTTGTGGGGTCTTGGTAGGCGGTCTTGACCACCTCGGCGATCCCTACAGCTGAACGTTCATCTCCGGAATGATAGAAGATCACTTGGTCGCCCTTGTCCATCTCGCGCATGTTGTTGCGAGCTTGATAGTTCCGAATGCCGTCCCAGAATGTTCTCTTATCCTTCACAAACTGGTCCCAGGAGTAAACCTCCGGTTCGGATTTCACGAGCCAGTACTTCATCGCTTATCCTTTGGTAGACGAACAACCACACGATAACCGGATGGAGATCCAGAACCGGTATGGGTGATGGTGTAATCAACGTAGTTCAAGGAATCGGTGAAGTGTCCGGCATTGATCGCGAGGTAGATCTTGCCGGGAATGCTGTCTGTCATCACCGGACGTTGTACAGACGCGTTGGCGCAGCCGCAAGAGCCCTTTATGCCCGTGATGCGGATGCTGTCCCCCTTAACACTGAACACGTTCACCATTGCCTGCACAAAACCCGTTGAGTCTCGCACAACACTCACCACGGGAGGGTCGAAACGAACTGATGGGGTGGGCCTGGTCTGTTGGGGAGTATACCCACCAAGTGCAACGATCAAAGCAAAGAGGAAGGAGGAAGGGGCTATCATGACCGACTCTCGGTTATCTGAGGAAATACCTCAGAGAAATCGTAGAAGCCCTTCTTGTCTGCTATCCAATTGGCTGCAACAAGCGAACCATGAGCAAATCCGCTTCTGTTCTTTGCATTGTGAACGATGTCAATGGAGTCAAAGGCACTATCGAGCACCACAACGTGTTTGCCAACCACCTCACCGCCTCTGGTTGACGTAACATGCAGCGCCGATGGGTCGATCTTTCCGTGTTGTGTCTCGCTCACGATATGGTCCTTACGCAACATTTCATCAAGGATGACATTGGCAACTGTAAGTGCAGTGCCACTTGGACTGTCTTTCTTGCGGTGGTGGTGCCACTCGTGTACCATAACGTCGTACGAGGGTTCATCGTGTGCCATGATCGCCGCGGCCCGCACGATGCGTAGGAACATTTGGACGCCGACGCTAAAATTCGAGCCCCATACACATCCGATCTGGGCGGATTCAACTAGCCCCCTAACCTCTGCAAGGTGATCGTACCAGCCCGTTGTGCCGATCACAATGGACTTCTTCATAGCACAGAGGGTACGAACATTCTGAAGGACGGCGTCCGGTTGAGTGAAATCTATCGCTACATCGAATTCGTTGGGACCATCTACCGTGAGCGGTCGATGTTCATCAAAGATCCTCGTCACATCACATCCAAGGGAGGGGGCGAGCCGTTCGATCTCATGACCCATGGCTCCATAGCCGATAAGAGCGATCCGCGTCATGCGATTGTCTCCTGGATCTGTGGATCGTGGATCTTGATAACTCCGTCATTGATCGAGCAGATCGTTGCTTCGGGGAACGCAGACACAAGCCCGCTGCTGTGCGTGGATATCACAAGGGCCATTCCACCTTCAACACAGTATCGGAGGGTCTTGGCCACACTTGCACTGGTAACGTCATCAAGCGTACCGGTGGGTTCATCGGCGATGAGGATCTCGGGTTTGGTGGCGATGGCTCGTGCAAGGGCAACGAGGTGACGTTCTCCGCCGGACAATTGATGGGGGAACTTGTGTCGGACATAGCTGATGTTCATGTCTGCCAGCAGTCCGAGACACTCCCTCGTTGCATCGGCCTTTGAGAGACCTGCTAGTGCATAGGGCATGAGAACGTTGTCAAAGACAGAATAGTCGGAGACAAGTTTGCAGTTCTGCTGAACGATGCCCTGACGTCTGCGAATGGCGCGCTTTTGTGAAGGGCGCAGTGATGCCGTCGGCGCATCATCGATGAGTACTGTGCCCTGTGTTGGTAACAGGTCTCCATACAACAGACGCAGGAGTGTTGTCTTACCGGCTCCGGTAGGCCCCGTGAGCATCACAACGCCGCTTCCGTCAATGGTCAACGAGGCATCGTTGAGTGCCGGGATACCGTCATAGGATACGGTCACGTTACGGACTTCAATTCGCATCGTGCAAAGTTACGGTGTAGGTGGAGTAACGACCGTCGGTGTTGCCCCGGACCCCATGAGGATCGCTAGTGGCCTTGTAGATGGAATTGTCTCTAGCAGTGCCTTCAGGGCAGACATGATCGGGATCGAAAGGATCATTCCAACAATGCCCCACATCCAGCCCCAGAAGAGAAGGGAGAAGAGAACAACTACTGGACTTAGCTCCAAGCGATCGCCCATCACCTTTGGTTCGATCACGTTGCCGATGATGTTCTGGATCACAACAAGGATCAACGCGAGTATCAATGCCTGCGGAACGCTTCCGGTCTGCAGAAGGTACACGAATGCCGGGAGGATCGTTGTGAACAGTGAACCGATGTTGGGTATGTAATGAAACAGGAAGGTGAGCAGTGCAATCAAGGGGGCGAAATCGACGTCGAATGCAAGAAGAATGATGTAGGC
The DNA here is from genome assembly GCA_016707005.1 of Ignavibacteria bacterium. Lineage (NCBI taxonomy): Bacteria > Pseudomonadati > Ignavibacteriota > Ignavibacteria > Ignavibacteria bacterium. The sequence goes on along the minus strand of JADJIQ010000005.1, from coordinate 556,458 downwards.
AATAACCGCATTGATGAGATTAAAGACCGTCTTCATCACGAGGTACGTGCGGACGCGTGTATTCAGCGTTTCAAAGAGCTGCAGAACAACAGTTGCCCGCTCGCCACGAAAAGCCGAAGCGATCTTGCCGGGAAATGCTTCGCTCGCGCCGAGCATGAAGAGCAGGTACAGCAACACCATCACTCCGTCGCTCACAATGGTAAGGAGCGTGCCTACCTGTCCCGTTGCAAAATTCGTTGCCGACTCCGGCGTAAGAAGACTTCCGAGTTTGAAGGACCCCTTGCCCCCTACCGTTCGCATGAGTGAACCTACCGAGTGTTCAATATCAGAGGTGACGGTCTTCAATTGCTGGAGGTAGTAATCGGAGGTAGACGCGAATTGCTCAACGCCGAGGGAGATGATGAGATAGATAAGCCATAAGGATCCGGCGGCAATGAGCATCACCGTGAGCATAACAAGGGGAAACGGGACTCGCCAGGCTCGAAGCTTGTGCACCAGCGGTTTGAAGACCATTGACAGGAATCCGGCCAGAACAAATGGCAAAAGAATGCCATTGAGCGTATGCAGGATGAACCCGCCGGCTACAATAGCCAGAAGGAGTGAGGAGATGGCAACAAGTCGTTGCCAAGGTTGAACGATGTCCATGTAGTCAATATACCTAGTTTTGCACGCCACTTTTGGAGACACCCCATGCAACGCGGACCTATCTCACAGTTCATCGAAAAGAACTACCTACACTTCAACGCAGCAGCCTTGGTGGATGCAGCCAAGGGGTATGAAACCCACCTTGCCGAAGGCGGCAAGATGATGGTGACCCTTGCCGGTGCCATGAGCACAGCCGAGCTGGGCATCTCCCTCGCAGAAATGATCCGCCAGGACAAGGTGCAGATCATCTCTTGTACCGGTGCCAACCTTGAAGAAGACATCATGAATCTTGTAGCGCGCTCGCACTACAAACGGGTTCCGAACTATCGAGACCTGTCTCCACAGGATGAATGGGACCTTCTTGAAGGGGGCTTCAACCGTGTAACAGATACATGCATCCCGGAAGAAGAAGCATTCCGAAGGATCCAGAAGCACATCTTCAAGCAGTGGAAGAATGCACAAGATGCCGGAGAACGCTATCTGCCACATGAATACATGTACAAGATGCTGCTCAGCAAGGAAATGGAGCAGTATTATGAGATCGATCCAAAGAACTCGTGGATGCTTGCCGCAGCCGAGAAGAACCTCCCCATCATCTGTCCGGGGTGGGAAGACTCCACTATGGGCAACATCTTTGCCTCCTACTGCATCAAGGGCGAGCTTGTTTCGACCACGATGAAGAGTGGCATCGACTACATGATGTGGCTCACCGAATGGTATCGTGCGAACTCAACGGGCAAAGGCGTGGGCTTCTTCCAGATCGGTGGCGGTATCGCCGGCGATTTCCCGATCTGCGTTGTTCCGATGATGTATCAAGACCTCGAATGGCACGATGTGCCGTTCTGGTCGTACTTCTGCCAGATCTCGGATAGCACCACATCCTATGGATCGTATTCAGGTGCTGTACCGAACGAGAAGATCACATGGGGTAAGCTCGACATCAATACACCGAAGTTCATCATCGAGTCCGATGCCACCATCGTTGCTCCTCTGATCTTCGCCTGGTTGTTGGGTCAATAGATGCGCAGACTATCACCACTTTTCGCGCTTCTCCTATCGTCTGCTTCTGTGTGTTCCGCCTTTGTTGTTGATTCAACAAGGGTGGACACCATCCCAACACGTCCAACGGTGGTTGTCACCGCATCACGCGTCCCACTGGAACTCAGCAACGTGGCACGTACCGTGGATGTGATGCATGCCCACGATCTTCAGCGTCTGCCGGTACGCAGTATCCAAGATGCACTTGTCTTTGTCCCGGGTGTAGACTTACGCACACGTGGACCATACGGCGCTCAATCGGACGTTTCCATTCGTGGTGGATCGTATGAGCAGACAACAATGCTCTTGAATGGTATGCGCCTAACCGATCCGCAAACGGGTCATCATCAGTTGAATCTGCCATTGGCCCCCTTAGACATTGATCGGATAGAGGTGGTGAAAGGGGGCGCATCTCGACTCTTTGGTCCGGGTGCAATGGACGGTGTGGTGAATATCATTCCACGGATACCTACGGCATCATCGTCAACAGGTTCGGTGATCGGCGGAGACTTCGGATATCTGGAAGGTCGTGCATCTGCTGCGCTTCTCACAGGAGATGTTCACAACGTGCTTTCCGGACAATACGTGAAACACAATGGATATCGTCAGTCCACCGACCTCAAACTCGGCTCGGCGTTTTTGAGCGGCGGTCTGACAACCGCTGAAACAACAGTGAACTGGTTGGGTGGCATCGTTGATAAGAGCTTTGGTGCGGGGTTGTTTTATTCTCCTCGCTTTCCGGATGCTTGGGAGCACACGCTTACATGGTTGGCCGGTCTGCGGGTTGCAACGCCCCTTTCAGAAATCTGGACTATGAGCGTAGCTGGACTCTACAGAACGAACACCGATGAATTCCTCCTCAAGAGAGATGATCCGGCGTTCTACCGTAACACACACACTACGCACTCAGCCACGGTTACTGCCCTTGTAACTGGAACCTACTCGTTCGCAACACTCACGTTAGGGGCAGAAGGCGGAGCAGACAACATCGTCAGCTCCAACCTTGGCGACCACGATCGCGTGCGCGGAGGTGTGTCCGCTGAGATCCGTGCACCTTTGACGTCAGATGTCTTTGCTACGGTTGGTGCCAACATCACGGGCTTCAGCGACCGTACCCCCGGCGTTGGATATGGCGCGGATCTGCAGTGGCGTCCTACAGTAGACCTTAGGGTTTTCGCTACTGTGAATCGCTCCTTCCGCATCCCAACGTACACAGAGCTCTACTACAAGGATCCAACAACGCGCGGCAATGCAGCGCTGCTTCCTGAGCATGCGATCACAGCAGAACTTGGTGGCAGCGTATTGGTCGAGAACATTGAGTTTCGTGCATCGGGTTTCATACGCAATGGACGTGATCTTATCGACTACGTACTGGATACCGGAAACATCTATGTGGCTGAGAACATTGAGTCAGTAGATATCCAAGGGATAGAAGGTGTTGTAACGATCCCCGTGCAACGTCTGTGGAATGCATCGCCCCTTACCATGCTTCAGTGGACCGTGAACTTTGCATCCGTGGAATCAACGGCCAATGCTCAAACCCGCTATACACGTGATCAACTTCGGTGGCAGAGCATCATCCGAGCAGATGTTACGATGCCACTGGACGTTTTGTGTACGTTCACTGTGCGAATCGTAGAGCGCTATACAGATGGCGTAATGCGGAGTATCGGTGATCTCCGACTTCAACGTGCTTTTGGCGGCGTTCGCATTCTTGCCGAGGCATCCAATCTTTGGAACACCTCCATGATCGAGGCCGGATGGGTGCCGATCGCACCACGTTGGTTCAGGGCCGGTATCGAAGCGTCGATCTACTAACGAGTGACAGCGAAACGGATCTGCGATCGTAGACCAACGATCGAATAGACACCGCTTGCTACTGTTGAAAGCATGATCCGCTGTTCAGTGTTCTGTGCTGTGATCGTGGCTATCAGAACTCCTGTCGACGAAAACACACGATACTGTTCACCGATCTGCATTCCTCCCACCTTTAGGTAGGGGGCTTGCCAGTGCGCAGTGAGTAGTGCATTCTCGCCTTCATCCACACCTGCTTGAACATCTCCCAGGATCACGTCTACGTAGGACGGTAGATGATCCGAGGCACACTTGAGAGCGGCGGCCATCTCAGCACTGACAAGTGTGTTCGTTGGTTCGTCGATAGACTCATTGAGTCGAGCAAGTCCGTCATTACCAAATGACGTGTACGTCTGAGGAAGTACTCGCGAGCTGAGTTCCTGACTCGCTAGCAAGAGATCGAACCGATCATCTACGCCTCCATCAACACCACCGCCGCATGAGCCAAGTGTTGTTTTGCGTGTGCATTGTGTGTAAATCTTGGAGAACGAGGCATCGTTGCGGCGCCACGAGTTACCAAGTGGGTCTACAAAACGCCTGGTTGCTGTTGGGCCAACAAGGGCAGTGTAGGCAGCTTCAGTTGGACCATAAATATTAAAGTCACCACAGATCATCACGTGAGGTCTGGTAGTGAGTGTAGCGATCAATGTGTTGATCTCCCGCAATCGCTGTGCTGCCTCTGCTGAGCCATCTGATGCTTTCAAGTGGACAGAATACAGGACGATTGTATCTGCCAAGGTTTGATCGTGTGGACGCAGTGCAAGTACTACTTCTTGAATGTTGCGCAACTCTGTAGGGATCACCCGTGAGCTAACAAGATCGAACATCGACTGGTTGTAGAAGACCATGTGGTCCGTGTCCGGACCATCTACGAAGGGGATCGAAGCGAAGGGAGCCCATGTGAATACTTCCGATACAAAGCGGGGTCCGGCCGTGTTGTCCTCTACTTCCTGACTCAGCATGATGTGAGGTCGGATGCTGTCGAGAACTCTCTTGAACTGCGGTATCCTACCGTCTTCGTTGTCCTGGGAGAATTTCAGGATGTTGTATGTGCAGACCCGAACGGTATCTACCGCATGTGCAGGTAGAGCGAGCATCACCACGAAGGACAGAGCAACAAGGAGGCGTTTCATATTCCAAGTTAGGAAGAACGCTCAGTACTCGCCCCCTATCACTCTATCGCGTAATGAGGGAGTGGAGACCTTGGGGAGACGCGACGGACGCCTTGTAAGCCCTGTAGTATCTGTGAGAGCGTTCATGAATGCAATGAGATCTGTACGGTCCTGAGTGCTGAGGTTCAGGTTGTCAAATGGCAAAGTTTGAAAGGGCACATCAAGGCCGATCCCACGTCCACCACCTCGAGCATAGAGATCCACAACATCCTCAAGATTCGTATAGGCACCATTATGGAAGTAGGGGGCAGTCAGTGCAATGTTGCGGACGGTTGGCGTTTTGAATGAGCCGCGATAAATAAGAGCATTCTCGCGGTCGATCCCGCCTGCCCTTCCCGGGTCGGGATCAGCAATGGCCTTCACCGTATCGTGTCGAAGTGGCACACCGATGATCTCGGATTCGCTATCGATGAATGACGGTGGAACGTATCCTGCATAGGTTGGTGGGAAGTGACAGGATGCACATGCAGCCCTGCCAGTGAAGAGGGAGAATCCGCGCCGTTCCGATGCGGAAATAGATACCGCTTCACCTCGCAAATACTTGTCGAACCGAGAGTCAAATGAGACCAATGTTGTTAGGTATGCACTTATAGCAATGCCCACATTAGTTGCATCAACCGATGCCGGACCTTTACCGCCAAAGGCCTGCGAAAAGAGTGAGATGTACTCATCAGACGTGCGGAGTCTGCCAACCATCTCCAATAACGTAGAGTTGAATTCCTTTTCATTGGTCACAACATGTGCGATCACGTCGCGTACGCGCATTGCCAGAAGATCAGAAAAGAACCGTCGGGAGTGAACTGCATTGATGAGCGTTGGTGTGTTGCGATCGAGTGTTCCGGTCCGACCCATAGCCATACTTGCTCGTCGTCCGTCGGTAAACCCATGCGCCGGATCATGGCATGATGCACAGGCACGCTCTCCTGTTGCCGAGAGAATGGGATCGAAGAACAACGTTCTTCCAAGTTCAACAAGGTTCGGCGTGATCGAAGCACGTGTGATCCCACTTGATGCCGAAGGGTAGAGCACATCTGTTGCAAACATGCTTCTCGCTGTAGGGTTGACGATGATCTCGGATGGACCGATCTCCGTGGATAGTTCGATCTCCAATGCCAATTGGATGCTCAGGAGCCGTCCATAGAGCGGATCGAGTGTAGTGCGGATGAACTCGGCTCGGTCGAGGTCATCGAATGTGGATGATCTCAGGGTTAAGGATGCGGAATCAATGAGTTCCGTGACGATGTCAACAAGAGCAACCTTTCCTCCACGGGACGCCAAAGCCTGACGGAAGAGTTCGGCCATACGTCTGACAGTCTCAAGAGCAGGGAGATCATCTATGATCCTTGGGTCGGAAGCAGGGCGGTCGAACCCCGTGATGCCCATTGTTGTGATACGCATCACACCCGAACGTGCCGCCTCGATGATCATTCTGTCTGTCCATGGTGCCGTGATCATCAATCCCGTAACTGCTTGCAATGAAGTGCGCAGACTCGATGACAATACTCGTAGTTGTTGTAGGTCTTCACTTGTAAGGGTGTCATCGCCATAGAGTAGTTCATCGATCACCTGGAGTCCTTGAGGTTCAAGGACATCAACGAATTGCGATTTCACATCGAGCTTGGGAAGGGGCGCCCCGTTGATATAGGTCGTAACAGATATCGGGTCAATGTATTCGAGAAGGGGCTCTGCTGATTTGTACGCTATGCGGAGATCAGCGTATGACGTTCTGAGCGTGAGTAGATCCGATGTTGATTGCGCAACCAAACACACATCGTCGAATTCAACACTACGTGACCGAAGCTTCGAAGAGATCTCGGTGAGGAGTGATCGAATGGACTCACGACGTATGACATGTTCATCCGGAACAAGCCATGCTATTAGGAACGGGATGGCGGCGATGGTGAGAAGGGCGAGGAGAGACTGTTTCATGGGAACGATCGGATAAGGCCGATGACAAAGACGGGACCGACGGTCTAATGACCATCGGTCCCGCACTCTTCGAAGAAGGGAAGCGTGTGACTTAGCGCTGGATCACAACCTGTTGTGTTGCGCCGCCCGTTGTGCGGATGTAGTACACTCCGGCTGCAAGATCTGCGATATCAACCGTAGTGGCATTGCGAACAACACGCACGCGAGCACCGGATGCATCATAGAGAGCTGCGTCTGTTGGCTCAGAGAAGTTGAGTTGGGATGACGTTGGATTCGGGAAGACGTTTACCACACCCTGTGGGCGATCCTCTTGATCCTTATCGATGCTGCTCACGAGTTGCTTCATGCCAGTGATCGCAAAGGTCAGCGAGTTCTTTGCTGCTGCATCGCCGATCGTTGCATTGTCTGGGTGTTGGGAGTTGATGAGAACCGTGTTACCATCGTCGAATGAGGCAAAGCCTGTGATTTCAGATCCGTACGGCGAGATCGCAAGTCGGTAGAGGTTGTCAATTGTTGGTGCCTTGGACATATCAAGCAACCATGCTTCGCAGTTCGTTCCGCGCATACCCGTGTTCGGCATACGACCAAAGTTGATACCGTTGAGATCCTCTTCGATCACCATGAATGTCTTGCCATTCACGTAGAGGAAACCAATGCCATCAGGATTCGAAAGGTGCTTTTCTGGGTATTGTCCGGGAACTGCTTGTGCATCGGTGATGTACGGACCACCTTCGATGTAGGACTTCACAGAGTTGTCTGTTGGGTCAAAGACAAGCACGCGGCCATAATAGTCCCAGTATGCAGAGCTATCAACCGCAAAACCTTGGGCTGCTGCACGATCATAGGTGTGCTTTGGAATTGTCCATCCTTCAGCCATTGCACTCTTGTAGCGGCTGCCCGGCTTGTCATTGCCTGTTTCTGTGATGTAGATCTTGCCATCGGTCTTGTTGATCTGACCCCATTCAAGACGTGTGAAGCCCGTGATGCCCTGTGTTTTTGCCCAAGCATGTGGAGCAACAAGAATGTCCCAATCCGTTGCAGGGTTGTTTGGAACCTTTACCCATGTGCCTGTGAACTGTCCGGCATTCTGCTTGTAGAAGTATAGATCGCCCTTTGTGAAGTCGCCCGGTGTTTCTGCAACGAACTTCGAAAGCAGCGACTTCCCGGCATCACCGTCTTCGAAGAGATAGACGGTCTTTTGATCGTCCATGATAACACCGGCCTCAAAGCCTTGGCGTCCCCAGTTGTACTGCTTACGAACGCCCTTGGCATTCTTCGGATCGATCTCAACCATCCAGTTAAGATTCTCGTAGCGCTTGATCTTCTTTCCGTCGAGTCCAGCAAAGCCGGACGGCATCATCTTGCCGATCTCGAAGTCCGTTGTATCACGGAATCCCTTTCCATCAGCATTGATCGCCTTGTTGCTCGTCTGATACCATTCCTCGGCAGTCCAAACGCGACCGCTCCAGGAGATACCGCCGCAGTTCATTCCAGTTTCGCCAACCGTGTTGGCAAAGTCCACATTGAAGAACTTGCCACTGCGGCCATCTGAAAGTGTTTGTGGAAGGACCTCGATCGTTCCGTCGGCCTTCTTCCCAAGCTTGAACATCGTCATACCACCACCGTCGCCGATCTTGTCATTGGACTCGATCATTTCGTGGTTCACGATGGCCCAGCCGAGCGACGATCCGGAAGGATCAGATACATAACCGATATAGTCATGCCATTGCTTGGCTGCGGCACGTCCGGTACCTGTTTCAACCGTATCAACACCACCAACAAAGATGTTCTGATACTTGAGCGGGGAAGGGGGCACTACAACGCGACCCTGGAGATACGGGATCATGGTTACGGGTTCGATACGAACCGGAAAATCTTGCGCTCTCACGGCGAACGCAGCAGCAACGAGGGCTGCAATGAGGATCAGTGATCTCATGGATCAACTCCGAAATGAAGTGTGATAAAGTTCGATGTGCAGAATCAGCACGCGAACCTAGGTGGCACACGTCACCAGAGTATTAGAACCACGTAATGCTTACGTCACGGTATGTTACCGGATGTTACGTATGTGTTAACGGCCTGTCTAGCCCCCTCAACATCCATGATCGTGATCACCACGATCTTACCATTTGTGAGGAATAGTTCAAGTCCTTGCTCGCCGTTCCAGATATACCCCTTCTTTCTTCCGAGATCCCACCGGATGCCCCAGCCACCGAATTCTCCGATCGGGCGGACTTTGCGAATCGCCACAGATTGGATCTCATTCCAAGGTATGAGTCGGCCATTGAAATGAAACGGCCTGAGACGGACAAATATCCCGCGAGCATCAATACGAACCGTAAGATTTGTTGCCTTGTAAAGAGGAACAAAAATCAACAATTGTACTAGTACGATGCTCACTATGGCACTCGGTGCTATCACCCACTCGTTCGCATCAAGGGCAGGGATGAAGACCAGTAGCGAGACAAAAAGTGTAGATGCTATAGAGGTCCAGAATAGGACCTTTGTAAGGGTACGAGGAGCTGGTTGAATCTCTAGATGTTCCATGACCCTAATTTGCGGAATGATCACCAAGCGCGATGTACTACGATTCTGGATGCCGTTGAGTTTGACGTGGATGATGATGGCTATCGAAGGCCCCATTCTCACGTCGGTAGTTGCGCGTCTTCCATTCGACAAGCTCAACCTGGCAGCCTACGGCGTAGCGGTTGCGCTGGCCATGCTCATCGAGTCGCCGGTGATCCATCTGCTGAGCACGTCTGTGGCATTGGCGCGCGACAAAGCATCGGTGATGGCGTTGAAGTCCTTTACGCTCCGCATCAACGCACTGGTAACGCTTGGTATGTGCTTGGTGTCGATCCCGTGGGTCTATGACAGGGTGGCCTACGACCTGATCCATCTGCCTACGGATGTGGCCGCTCTCATGTATTGGGGTTTTGTGTGCATGATCCCGTGGCCTGCTGCCATTGGGTACCGACGGTTCTATCAGGGATTGTTGATACGCAACGGACGGACGAGATTGGTGGCCTATGGTACGGTGGTTCGTCTCATTGGAATGCTCGTCTCCGCTGTCGTTCTCGTGATGATAGGGGGCTTCTCTGGTGTCGTTGTTGGCACGCTGAGCCTTACCATTGGCGTGATCTTCGAAGCGGCCGCAACTCGCTACATGGTGAGCGATGTTTTACGGATGTATGAACGTACATCCGACCCATCACATGTAGCACTCACGAATGCCGAGATCGTGCGGTTCTGGCTGCCTCTGGCTGCCACGTCGGCCATTGGTTTTGCCGTTACACCGCTGTTAGCATTCTTTATGAGCCGCGCCCCAGACCCCTTGGCATCCCTTGCTGTCCTGCCCGTTGTGGATTCGTTCGTCTTCTTCTTCCGGAGCTTCGGGTTTTCGTATCAGGAGGTGGGAATTGCACTCATTGGGGACCGACAACAGAACTACGATGTTGTGAGGAGCGTTGGTAACCGCATCATTTTGGTTACGACGGTGCTTTTGGCCTGTATCACCTTTACGCCCCTTCTCGGACTGATCTATGAAGGGGCATATGGACTCCGCCCGGAATTGGCTGATTTTGCCACCTATCCCACGATGATCCTCATCGTTTTGCCAACCATCGCCGTTGCCTATTCGGTGTATCGGTCCGTGCTGATCACGGCACGCCAGAACGTTAAGGTCACCATTTCCACCATCTTGGAAGTAGGGGGCATAGTCCTCACCATGGTGGTGCTCGTGGCATTCACCCAGCTCAATGGGGCTCTTTCGGCCGCGATCTCCATGGCCATTGGACGGATAGCCTCAACGGTCTACCTGAAATGGAGTGCCGGAGCCGTTCTAGCCCACCGTTAGGATGCAGAGGTTCGGTATCTTTGACCCCTTATGGCACCACTTCTTGAGGTTCGCAACCTCGTAACGGAATTCCGCTCTGACATCTATGACGTCAAGGCGGTGAATGATGTCTCCTTCACGGTCCACAAGGGTCGCACGCTAGGCATCGTTGGTGAGTCCGGCTCAGGCAAATCGGTAACGAGCTTGAGTGTCATGCGGCTCATCCAAACCCCTCCCGGACGCATTACGGGTGGCAAGGCACTCTTTCATGAGGACGACGGTTTGGTCACCGACCTGCTGACGATCTCCGAAGAGAAGATGCGCACCTACCGCGGCAACAAGATCGCGATGATCTTCCAGGAGCCGATGACGTCTCTCAATCCGGTGTTCACCTGCGGCGACCAGATCATCGAAGCCATTCGGCTGCACCAGAACGTGAGCAAGGACGTGGCCCGCGAACGCACTCTGCAGCTGTTGAAGGAAGTGAAACTTCCTCGTCCGGAATCGATGATGACATCGTATCCGCACCAACTCTCCGGCGGACAGAAGCAGCGCGTGATGATCGCCATGGCGATGTCGTGCAATCCGTCATTGCTGATCGCCGATGAGCCAACAACGGCGCTGGATGTGACCGTGCAGGCTACGATCCTCGACCTCATGAGGAATCTCCAACGTCAGCATGGAATGTCCATGATGTTCATCACGCACGACCTTGGTGTGATCGCTGAGATCGCCGATGATGTGATCGTGATGTACAAAGGAAAGATCGTTGAGACAGGTACAGTGCAAGAGATTTTTGAGAACCCTCAGCACCCGTATACGAAGGGGCTCCTGGCGTGCCGCCCTCGACTCGATAAGAAACTGAAGATCCTTCCAACCGTCCGCGACTTCATGGACGAATCGGAGACTGGCGAGATCACGCTTCGTTCGCAAGAGTCTGTAGATCAGCTCGTGCATGAACTGGAGTTCTCGCGTGAGGAGATCGCCGCGCGCAACGCTGCATTGGCAACAGAGAAGCCCCTTCTCGATGTAAAAGATCTCCAGGTCTACTTCCCGATCAAGTCGGGGATCTTTGGTCGCACATCAGGACATGTAAAGGCAGTGGACGGCATCACCTTCAACGTAAAGCCGGGTGAAACACTGGGACTCGTTGGCGAATCCGGATGTGGGAAGACTACCACCGGACGCGCGATATTGCGTCTAGTAGAGCCAACGGGCGGAAGTGTGATGTTCGATGGGAAAGACGTGCGAGCGCTTGCTTCCACCGACCTCAAGTCCATGCGTAAAGACTTCCAGATCATCTTCCAGGATCCGTATTCCTCGCTGAACCCGCGATTGAGTGTTGGCAGTGCCATCATGGAGGTTCTGTCTGTCCATAACATCGGTGCCAATGATGCTGAGAGGAAGGAACACGTCCTCTATCTTCTCGATAAGGTGAACCTTCTACCTCGACACTTCTCGAATTACCCGCACGAATTTTCCGGTGGGCAACGTCAGCGCATATGCATCGCCCGCGCACTGGCACTGAAACCGAAGCTCTTGATCTGCGACGAAAGTGTGAGTGCTTTGGACGTGTCGGTGCAGGCGCAGGTGCTCAATCTGCTTGTTGATCTGCGTGATGAATTCAAGCTGACGTACATTTTCATCTCGCATGATCTCTCGGTTGTGAAGTTCATCAGCGACCGCATCGCAGTGATGAATGCCGGTAAGATCGTGGAGATGGACACGTCGAATGAATTGTACGACGCTCCGAAGGACGATTACACACGCAAGCTTATCAACGCCATTCCTACAGGAACGCTTGATGCGATCCGTGCGCGAACAAAGGAGCGTCCGATAGCATGATCGAACTACGTGGCATCAAGAAGGCTTTTGGATCGAAGGTTGTGCTTAGCGGCGTAGACATGACGATCCCCAACGGCAAGACTACCTGTATCATCGGTAGATCTGGCTGCGGTAAGAGTGTTCTGTTGAAACACATCGTTGGCCTCTTGCATGCCGATGCCGGCACGGTGACGATCGATGGGAATGACGTGAGCAAGCTCACAAAGGATCAACTCTTTGAGATGCGCCGGCGTATCGGATACGTGTTCCAAGCCGCTGCGTTGTTCGACTCAATGTCGGTCTTCGACAACGTGGTCATCGGTCTCGTTGAACATGGAGAAACAGATGAGTCCATGCTTGATGCTGAAGGACGTCGTGTCCTCAGTGCAGTTGGCCTTGTGCCGGATCCATCCACAACGGATGCAGAGACCTTTGAACGTGAGTACAGGATCCTTGCAACAAAGAAGCCAAGCGACCTCTCCGGCGGAATGAAGAAACGTGTTGGTGTTGCGCGCGCGCTGGTTGGTCAGCCTACCTACATCTTCTATGATGAACCCACTACCGGGCTCGACCCCGTTACATCTCAGCAGATCGATGACCTGTTGGGATATGTTGCGGATTCGCAGAATGTGACGTCCGTGGTGATCACCCACGATATGTTCAGTGTCTACAACATCGCAGACCACGTGATCATGCTCGACAGTGGAGTGGTACAGTTCTCCGGAACCGTACCCGAATTACAGGCCTCTACCGACCCCGTGGTCGTTGAATTCCTGGCTCGATTTGTCACGTCCTAACCCCTTACCGTGTAACAGTATTGGGCGCTGCGGCGTCTCTACGGCTCACAGGAAAGCCCATTTGATGTCTCAACCGACAACGAACGTCATTACTCGCAACCTTCTTCTGGCCTGCCTTCTGGCGGGTCTCTTCGCTTTTGCAAGGCAAGAAGTTGTTGCACAGCTTACACTTACCGGTGTTTCGATCCCTGGTGTTGGGTCGTTCATAGACGCTTCCGAGTATCCTGTGCTTCGCGTTAGGTTCCGTGCCACCAGAGCCGGGCAACCTGTAACCTTGCGTTCCACAGATGTCTACATCCTGGAAGTAAATGCCTACAAAGGTGTCTCAAAGCTCATTGAAGAGAGCAACGGAACCTATATCGCCGAATACGCAACATCGCAATTCAACCCTGTTCTCAATTCCATTCCAACTACGGTAAGTGGCGGCATTTTTCTCTACGCCGTAAACAATGGGGACGTAGGATCATTGCCCGTAACGTGGAACCTTGCTCCGGATCGTGGCGGGTCGGTATTCGTGATGGACAGTTCGTTTAAACGCGTGCCGCTGTATATCGATTTCGGCGATGTACCTGTGGGCGTTGACTCCATGCGCAAACTCAATGTGCGGGCCTTTGAAGCAACACGTGCAGCAAATGGCAACGAACGGAATCTTCGCATTGATACGATCATGACAAAAACGAACAACTTCCGGATCGTCTGGAAGGGTTCGTATGGTACAAAGCCCCCTCCCGTCTCCGTGGAGGCAGGAGGTGACTATCGATTCGATCTGTATTGTTCGCCGAAGGCCACGGGACCGATCAGCGACGTGCTAACGGTTGTATATGAAGGTGGCGCACGTTTCGACGTGATGGTGTTCGCCAATGCACCGTCATACAAAGCAACCACTGTGCTTCAGGTTACTTCACCGAATGGCGGAGAGAACCTAACACCGTGTCAGAGTGTGAACATTCGATGGACCGGAGCCATTCAAGGATTCCATACACACGCAGAATACACAACGGACAACGGCAGGTCCTGGAAGTTCATTGACTCAACTCTCGACTCCGTGATCGTATGGCGGATCCCATCTGAATATTCAGACAGTGCACGGATCCGCGTTTATCAGAAGCAAGGGGCTTCCGGTGCTCGCTGGCTTCGCGGTCTGGCTCAATCAGCTACGAACCTTGCCTTCAGTGCCAACGGACGGTTCCTCGCCGTTGCCTATGCGGATGGTACTATCGCTGAATGGGATATCGTTTCATCAACGATCGTGAACACCTACGTTGCAGATGGAGTTGTTGCACCGGCAACAAAGATCTCCGGACTCGCATTCGTGGGACGATCACGCAACATCCTTGCCGTGATCGATCGGCAAAGTCCGGCTAAAGACCAGCTCCAACATTTCACCCTCGGGAACACAAGTCCAGATGCTCGAATGGATGTTGATCTGCCAAATGTGATCGAGATAGGTACTGATAGTCTTGGTTTGAGTGCCTTTGCCGTTGGAACCATGGGCGGACGTATCCGTGTCTATGATGCGGCTACACTTATAGAGCAGGCTCCTATCCTTCTCTCGTCACCATCCGCCGCCGCAAAGCTGGCAGACAACGTTCTTACGGTTGCTCAGATCGATGGAATGGTCGTACGGATAGACCCGAGTACAAAGAACGAGATCTCCCGCTATGCTACTGATCTGCCAAACGCCGGCGGTCCGGCTCCGAATTTCGTTGGCCTTTCGCGGACCACACGCCTGATCGCACTAGCCGGGATCGCCAATCCGGGAGCAGGCAACAATCCGCAAGAGCAACGTACGATGATCTATGACACGCAAGCTGAGACGCTCATTCGTGTCGTCTATCGTGAAGGAAGCAATTCGGTAGGCCTTACGTTCAATCCAAGTGAGACCTTCTTAACCCTTGGATTTGCCGGTCAGCCGCAGGTGCAGCAGTACGACATCCTCAACCGCACCATGGCCGGCCCGATCGCAAACATGCCAGGTCATGGAGATATCATGACCGACATCGAATACGGTCCGGACGGTTCGACACTGGCTTCATGCTCAGTAGACAAACAAGACAATCTTCTTCTCCGCCGTATCATCACCCCGGAGAATGATATGAGCGACGGAGTCTTCCGTATCCTTCCGTTGGATCTTTCCTCTGTGACCATCACCATGGGTACCAGATACATCGGAACCAACCTCGATACCACAGTAACAGCAACCATCTGCAACAACGGGATTGTTCCAGCAGTTTTCGAAAGCGGAGTGCTCTTTGCAGGTTCCTGGCTCACACTCAACGAAACGATCGCCAATGACACACTCCCGCCGGGACAGTGCCTCAGCGTCCGATTCACAGCGATGCCACGAGATACGGGGCTCCTGGTTGATTCGCTGATCCTTTCTGCATGCAGCGTTCGCTTCGCTGTGCCGGTGATTGTGCGTTCCATTGATCGTGATCTGACGCTTGGCGGTGACATGACGGACTTCGGAAACATCTGTGTTGGAGACACATCTGTCCGCTCCGTTCCGCTTGTTCGCAATAATGATCCGATCGGAGTTACGATCGATGGTATTGCAATGCGAAAGGGTGTTGCTTCGCAGTTCAGAGTTCGTGGCTATACACCGGGTGCTACCCTTGCAAGCGGTGCTACGCTGAACGTGGAGATCCTGTTCGTTCCAAGAACGGCAGGGAGAGATACAGACGAGGTAGTGATCACGTATGCCGGTCAGATCAGTGTAACACGAAGCATTCGCGTAACAGGATATGGTTCCGGTGCAGACATCGCTCTGTCGCACCCGGTACTCGCCTTTATTCCTGAGATCACCGAACGCGATGTTGTTCTCGCGAACCGCTCATCGAATGATGTAGTGCTCGGATCTGCTGTGGTCAATGCAGGAGCCCCTTTCACACTTCTCACACCTGTTCCGATCACGATCAGAGGGAATGATTCGATCGTCCTGCGTGTACGATATGATGGTGGAGTGATCGGTGTGAACGATGCGTTGGCATTGGCATTTACTCCATGTGCCTCGTCCTTGAACATCAAACTCGCGGCGTATACAGGATCATCAACGATCACGGCCCCAACGGTGAGTGCCGATCCGCGCGGTGACGTCGTGATACCGATAACAGCCACAACTGTAGAGAGCATTACGTACAATGGACAGCGAACCTTCGAGGGAACGATGCAGGTGAATCCCAGACTGTTCATCGCCCGTTCGATCAACAGTGATCTGGGACCCACAGAGATCGTTTCTCAGGATATCATTGGCGGACTTCGTCACATACGGTTCCGCGTAACAGGGTCGTATTCGCGTACGCAAGAGATAGCTCGTTTGGTAGGCCCGGCCGGACTTGCGGAGATCGATTCTTCGGAACTCACATTTGACTCAACGGCCATTGCCTACGGTTCCGCCGTTTCCATGACCTATGAAAAGGGGCTCCTCAGGATCCTCAATCCCGACCCGAACCGACATATCCTTCATCCGAGCGCTTTGGCCATCACATCGGTCTCTCCACAGCCGGCATCAGATGATGTTCGGGTAACGGTTGTTACGGATCTCGATGGTTTAGCAACATTCACATTGAGTGATCAACAAGGTGTTGTTCATCGTGCGCGTCAAGTACAGCTGACTCGCGGTACAACGGATCTGATGATCGACACCCACGATCTACCTCCTGGCGTCCACATGATCCTCCTTCATGTTGGTACGAATATTACATCATCATCAGTGGTCGTTATCCGATGAGCGTACGTCCTCTTCTTTGCACGTGCGCCTTGATCAGTGCTCTCGTTATCGGTTCTGGAACTACTGCGGCTCAGACTGCAGATACCGGCAGAACATCCTTGCGACTCTTCGGTGGTGCCTTTGCTGGTATGAATATGCACAGCGGTGATTTTTCTGCATTGCCGGTTGTACCGAACTGTTGTGTGTCTTTTTCGTCGGGAAGTGGCTTCGGCCTCACGATCAATGCAGGGATCGAAACACAGCTCTCTGCCGGACTGTTCGATAGGCCTATGTACGTCGGAATCGCGGCGTCGTATCAAATGCTCTCTGGTACCTTCACAGAGTCCGAGTTCGTAGGAAACATCATCAACGGATCAACGGTGACCCAAGGTCTGGTTGAGCACGAGCTCGATGCATCGTACGGCGTGATCGGAATTGAACCCTATGTCTCCCTTCCCATACTACCTTCGATCCCGCTGAGTGCCCATATCGGAGTGTTGGCGGGTATTCCGTTGGGTGCATCCTATGCTCAGAAGCAAGCACTGACATCGCCATCCGACCCAGGGTATACGTTTGAGAATGGGTCGCGTGAGCGCAATATCTCGGAAGGGGCTCTTCCGGATGCGTCCGGTTTGTACGCAGGGATCGTTCTTGGACTGTCATACGAGATCAACCTCGGTGACGGTCTCACAGTATCCCCGGAGATCCGCTATCAGCTTGGCCTTACGAATGTTGTCTCGTCCGTTCCGTGGACGATCAGCACTTTCAGAGGCGGTGCAACTGTGCAGTATCGGTTGCCGAAATCAGAGCCACCACCACCTCCTCCGCCACCGCCTGCCCCGGAACCGCCACCACCACCACCTCCTCCTCCGGTCATAGCAGAACTGCGATCACAGGTACGCATTGAGGGAAGATCAGCCCAGGGCGATACCATCGATGTTGCTGCTATCAACGAGGTAGTAGCTACCGTGAGTTATGAAGCAGCACCTGTGCTCTTCTTTGAGAAGAACAGTACGATACCTGTTGCCTCGAGCTCTCAGCTCGGGATGTACCAACAGAATGTTCTTACGGCCGTGCGATCATACATGCAGAGCCATCCGAATGATCGCATCACGATCATCGGCTCGTCTGCCTCTGACGAGGCAGCACCGTTGGCCCGCGAGCGTGTTTCATGGGTTGTTCGAGAGCTTGGCTTGATCGATGCAAGAATGACGGTGCGCACGGAACGAGCAACGGAAGCGAAGTATCCTGAGCTGCTCGACGAACAACGATCGGTCTCCTTCCTTATCAATGATCGTGCGATGGTGATCCCGGTGATCCAGCGAGACACCACAAGGTCTGCTTCGGATATCATCCTGCCGGTTGCCCACCTCGTTACGTGTGAAGCCGGACCTTGCGCAACGCAGCTCCGAGCCCGGTTTGCAGGAACCGATCTCTCCGTTCAGGGTTCAGGTCCGGTGTATTCTGTGGTCCTTCCACAGCGACTGCTCCTTACTGAAGGCCAGACAGAGGTCCTTGAAGCGCAGGGAACTGCGAAGGACACAACCGGACGGATCGCGTCGTCCAACGATGTGGTCATCATTGCACCACGCGTGAAGTCGCGCTCGGAGGTCCGAACAACGGTCACTCCGCAACGTCTCGAAGGTGAACCGATCCTCCTCGGTCATTTTGCATTCGACGGCACAACGTTCATCACCACGAATACTGACGGTGTGGCTGAGGTGCGTAAGGCACTGAAGGATGGCAAGAAGGTCTCCTTGCTCGCAAGTGCCGACAACTGTGGCCTTGCTGACTACAATGCCGATCTTGTTCAGCGCAGAGCGCGTGCAGCGGTTGAACTCCTCGGTGTTCGAGAGCAAGATGTGTTCATCACTACCATCTGCACCACGGCAGAAGCCAATACCACTCCGATGGATCGTGTATCCAACCGAAGTGTGCGTGCTATCATTCGATAGGGATCTCATGCTTTCGCACTCGGACTTCTTGCTTCGCGACGATATCGTGTTTCTGAATCATGGATCGTTCGGGGCATGCCCGCGTGTCATCCTTGATGAGCAACGGAAATGGATCGAAAGACTTGAACGTGAACCCGTTCTGTTCTTCCGTGAACTCACGGGACTGATGCGAACGTCGCGCGAGGCGCTTGCGGATTACATAGGTGCGCAGCCCGAAGATCTTGTGTTCATCACGAATTCAACCTTCGGTGTGAATGTCGCGGCTCACGCATTTGGCAACATACTGCAACCTGGTGACGAGATATTGACAACCGATCATGAGTACGGTGCATGTGATCGCGCTTGGAAGCAGTACTGTGTATCAAAAGGGGTACGATATGTGCGTGCCGAGATACCGTTTCCGGTTCCGAGTTCCGAAGAGATCGCGGAGCTGATATGGAGTATGGTGACGCCTCGTACCAAGGTTCTCTTTCTCAGCCATATCACCTCTCCAACGGCAGTACGCATACCGGTAGAGGTCCTCTGCGCGCGCGCGCGCGAAGCCGGAATACGAACCGTAGTGGACGGGTCGCATGCACCCGGACACATCCCGCTTGACCTGTCAACCCTACATGCAGATATCTACACAGCCAATTGTCACAAATGGATGTGTACACCAAAGGGATCTGCGTTCTTATGGGTCTCACCCGATCTGCAACCTTTGATACCGCCGCTAATTGTAAGCTGGGGGAATGAGATCCCAACGGCCGGTGATGGCGCTTTTGTGGATGAGCATGAATATCTCGGTACGCGAGATGTGAGCCCCTTCCTTAGTGTTCCATTCGCGATAGAATGGATGAGGCAGCAGCAGTGGCATGACGTTCAGAGGCATGGTCGCGCGCTGGCGCAGATGGCGATGCAAGGCTTGATAGCCATCAACGGGATCGAACCACTATGCGCAGATGGGCAGGATCCTCAGCTGCAGATGGCAGCCGTCCTGCTTCCGCATTCAACAGACACGGATCACATGAAACAATGGCTGTATGCAGAACAAGCCATCGAGGTTGTTGTCCATCGATGGCTTGGCCGTCCGATCCTTCGTTGTAGCACTCACGCCCACACTACATCATCGGATATCGATCGACTAGTGAATGCGGTGCAAATGTACCAACGCGAGATGCCTTACGCAGGCACTTGAATGTTCTTTTCCTCGCGGATCTTCTTCAGGAATTGTTCCATGAAGGTCAAAGAGTCCGGCAGGTTGAGGCTAAGCTGTGCGCCACCGTTCAATTCGAGATCAACGTAGACCTCCATATCGTGGTACTTGTATTCCACATTGATGTCGTGGATGTCTGTGAATGGCACCACATGCTTGCCAAAACGAAATATTGTTGTCATATCGGCCTCCTTCCAAGTGGAAGATCGTACTAGATGAATGAACTGCCAGTAACATAATAAGGTTTGAGATTTTCGACACTGACTTTTGTCAGAGTGTGCCGAAAAGTCTGTCGCCGGCATCTCCAAGGCCCGGCATGATGTATCCCACGGCGTTGAGCTCGCGGTCCAGGGCTGCGGATACGAGCAGCACATCCGGATGGTCGTCTTGGATGCGCTTGATGCCTTCCGGCGCCGCTATGAGGCAGGCCGCAATGATGCGTTGGTGCGGCAGTTGCCGAAGGAGTGTCAAGGTAGCCGTCATGCTCCCGCCCGTGGCAAGCATTGGGTCGATGACGATGAAGGTGGTAGACTGGTCCGAAGGCGGCAGATTCCTGTAGTATTCCGCAGGTGCCAGAGTCTCCTCGTTTCGCTTGAGACCAATGAATCCAACAGAGGCATCCGGACAGATCGTAAGGAACGGATCGAGAAGACCGAGGCCCGCTCGAAGGATGGGCACGATCACCACAGAACCGTCGATCACATTGCATTGTGTCTCTTCGATCGGCGTCGTAACCGTGATCTCCTTTGCGGGCAGGTGCCTAGACGTTTCTACGGCAAGGTGAAGACCGATGCGATGAACGGCGGCTCGAAACACGTCTATCGGTGCAGCGCTATTCCGGATCGTTGCAAGATCCGTAGACAAGGCAGTGCCCGAGAGGATGATGGACATCTTGCGCTAGAATTGCGGGAAGAACATGATCGATAGTCGCGGGATTGAGTAGATCGTTGTAACGTCTGCCTTATCCACCGAATATTGAGACGGATTCTCTGGGTTGTAATGTAGCAATACGCCGGGGCTGTTCGGATCCTCGACTGTATATGTAGCGTCCTCGCCCTCGATCACAGGATAGGTACCGATGATCACATCGCGACTGGTTCCAAGCATGAAATTGAAGCGAACGTTGATCATCGGGTAGAAGAGGCCGATAGGTGTAGGGATGTTCACTCCGATGCCCATGCCTACGTTCACACCAATTTGAGTGCTAGAAACATTGCCGTCACTTTGAGCCGCAAACGTAGCACCGGCTTGCGGTACGAAGTTTACCTTGTTATACGGGTTGAGCGTATACAGGAACGACCCTTCAATGATGTTCGTTACAATAGGGGGCAGGCCATAGAGCTCACGATCACCAACATTCTTTGTATAAATGTAGGTGGCTTCGAGAAGGATACGGTCCGTTGCTTGATACATCGCCGTGCCGCCAAAGCTGAGAAGTCCGTCGTAGGAAAAGGAACGAGATGGACCGCTGTCTTGGGGGAAGGTTACCCAGCTCTGAGGTGTTGTTGTTCCTTGAATAGCACGATAGTATCGCTGTGTGTAGGTCTGTTGCTCAACAACGGTGTTCGAACCGATCGTGAAGCCAAAACCAAAGCTACGTGGCTTGACGAATTTGGACCACCCTATCGAGTCGATCTCATAGTTCTCAAGAGCGATCTCCCAATCCGTGTCATTCTCGTACTCTTCGTCGATCGGCTTCTTGGGCTGCGCCGATGCGGTCATCGACCACAGAAGGAGAACGGCCATCAAGGCAAAGAACCGCCGCGCCGTTGATGTTGTTGTGGTCAGCACTTCCTTCAGGGACATACCTTTGATCTCCGCTAGTTTCTCCGCTACAAGGCGGACGTAGAATGGTTCATTTCTGGTGCCTCGATGCGGCACAGGGGTCATGTACGGGGCGTCAGTCTCGATCATCACCCGGTCGATCGGTACACGTTGTACCACTTCGTTGAGTGTAGATTTCTTGAACGTGATGTTCCCAGTGAACGAGATGTGCATGTTCAAGGAAAGTGCCCGTTCAAGGACCGAGACATCACTTGAGAAACAGTGGAGAACACCCCGTAGAGTTCCGTCCTGCTCTTCCTCAATGATGTTGAGAACGTCCTGATCCGACTCGCGATTATGCACGATAATGGGCAGATCGTGCCGTTTCGCGATGCGGATCTGCTCGCGAAAGTACGACTTCTGAACGTCGGGACTGCAGAAGTCATAGTAGTAGTCCAGGCCGATCTCGCCGATGGCCACAACCTTGGGTTCGGTGCATTGTGCTTCTAGGTTGACCAGATCTTCTTCAGTACACTCGCCCGCATGGTGCGGATGAATGCCTACGCCACGCACGAGAAAGGGATACGAATCAACGATATCCTTGAGCTTTGCCCGTCTCGATGGCTGAATGTCCGGTACAACGATCATCTCAACACCAGAATCATGGGCGCGGCGGAGCATCGCATCGCGATCCTCATCAAATGCATCTGCATCGATATGCGAGTGTGTATCGATCACGCTCCGAGCTCCTTTAGCGCTGAGATCACTGCATCAACATGCCCCTTTACCTTCACCTTGTCGAACACGGCAGCGATGATGCCCTTTGGATCGATGAGGTAGGTAGAGCGGATCACGCCCATGTACGTTCTACCATACATGGACTTCTCCTTCCACACGTCGAATGCCTCGCAGATCGAATGATCGGGGTCAGAAAGAAGCGGAAACGTAAGGTCATATTTTTTTTTGAACTTTTCGTGGGTAGGAATAGCGTCCGGGCTAACCCCTACTACCTGAACTCCAATTCGTGTAAGACGCTTCATGGAATCACGAAAATCACATGCTTCGGCCGTACAGGCAGTTGTATCATCTTTGGGATAGAAATACAAAACCGTCCAGAGCCCCTTCAGATCCTTAGTTGCGAATGACCCATTGCTGTCCGTCGCCCCCTTGAATGAGGGTGCCTTTGTTCCTTCTGCGAGTGCCATGTGTTCAGTTCCCGGGCGTTGATGCCCTGCGTGCTTTGAAGAGTTCGATGAGCGTGCGTTCTATTGGCAGCAGATCTTCGTCTGTTGCCGGAGTTGCCGACGAAGACGAAGGAGTGGCTACGTTATCGTTGGCCTGAGAACCACGATCTACACCGCGCGGCTTTACGAGTTGTACGCCAAGTGCAACTCCGTAGGTTGCAACAAGATGAGCCTTTAACGCGGCAAGTTTATCTTCCAAACGATGATGGACGATCTCGGCCAGCGGTCGAAGAACGATGCCTACATCCGTAAAGTCTACGGTGAGCATGTTTTGCTTCACAGATGACTTCACAAAGGTCAGATGCTCGGGAAGAGATTCCAGAACGTCGTTCCAACGCTTGGCCAGATTACCGGACGACATCGAATTCACAGGCGCTTGATGTGATCGCACCACCACCGGGTTCCCGATCCGTATGGGAAGGGGCTGAGCAGCTGCCACGCCCCCTACAATACTTTGCGATGCCGTACTTGGCAGCGAAGACGGTGGTGCTGCCGGACGAGGCGCAGAAGGTCCAGCCGATCCCAATTGGGCTAAGACCTTACCGAGGTCAACCGCTGAATCCATGGAAGCCAGCTGCACAAGCGTGAATTCAAAACGAACACGTGGCTGCGGCGGGTTCTGACGCAGGACAGCCTCTCCCTGCGTGATGAACGTCATGATCCGGAGCACATCGGCTTGTGTGAACAGCGCGGCCTCTTCCGAATACCGGGCTAGGTCTGAGGCAGATTCTTCGATAAGACCCGTACCCTGGGTTGTGATCACGGTGAGAATGTTGCGGAAGTGCTCGAGTAGTCCGATCAAACACTCTTGCAGATCGTAGCCCCTCTGTACCACCTGCCGTGCCAGATAGAACATTTTGGGCACATCGTGAAGACGTACAGCCTCACTCAGAGAAAAGAAGAAGTCAAGATCAATGAGATGGAGGGCGGCACTCACATCGGCGATCGTGATCGTCTTCCCACAGAAGGACACCACCTGGTCAAAGATGGACTGTGAATCTCGCATCGACCCGTCGGCCTTTTTGGCTACGGAAACAAGCGATGCCTCGTCAACGTTGATCCCTTCAGCTTCGGCGATATGTCGAAGATGACCTGTTATGGTCTCGATTTCCATCCGGCGGAAGTCAAAACGTTGGCATCGACTCAGGATGGTGGCCGGTACCTTATGGATCTCAGTGGTCGCAAAAACGAAGATGAGGTGTTCAGGGGGCTCTTCCAACGTCTTGAGAAGCGCATTGAACGCGGCCGTGGACAGCATGTGTACTTCGTCGATGATGTACATCTTGTATCTGCCCGACATCGGCGCGTATTTCGCGTTGTCGCGTAGTTTGCGAACGTCATCCACCGAATTGTTCGATGCCCCGTCGATCTCAATGATGTCCACACTTCGGCCATCGAGCATGTCCGTACAGGACTGACAGGCATTGCACGGTTCGTGGTCGACGCTATTGGTACAGTTCAGCGCGCGAGCAAGGATCCGGGCACAAGTGGTCTTGCCAACTCCACGCGGTCCGGTAAAGAGGTATGCATGATGGATGCGCCCCGTTCCAATCGCGTTCTTGAGGGTTGTGGTGATGTGCTCCTGACCAACCACGTCGGAAAACCGAAGTGGACGCCATTTCCGAGCTGTAACGATGTAACGTTGTTCTTCTGACATAGTCTTCTGTGATGCAACCATCCAAACTGCGAAATAGGACCGCCATGGGCAAACTCATGAGGCATCTACTTGTCCACGTTATCATCGGACTTGCCGTTTACGGCGTGGTTCCTGCCCTTGCTCAGTTCTCCGAATCGCAGCTCACCATCCCATGGAACGGCAGAGATCTGAAGATCCGGGCCAACCACATCATCGTACGCATGCGCCAGCTACGCTCTGTGAACGAAGTTTCGGCCATTCTCCCCCAAGGATTCAAGGTAGATGGTCAATATCTGGCGCCGGAAAGAACGGTCTATTTCCAACCCCTGGGTAGGGATGTCCAGCAGCTGTTGAAAACATCTCCGCAAAACGCTGCTCTCTACAATGCCGAAGAAAAACTTACGAGAACGTTCACCCTCGTACTTGAAGGTGGACGTCACCCAATGGCCGCGGTGAGTCTCTTGCTCTCCAAATACAGTGATGTTGTAGAATTGGCCGAACCGTGGTATGTGGCAGATGTATTTGCCGCACCCAATGACCCTGAAACAACCAACCAACAGTACCTTTCCGTGATCAAGGCTCTAGAGGCCTGGGCTGTCTATGAAGGTAACGCCAACATCGTGATCGGTATCAGTGATGACGGAGTCTCACAGATCCATGAGGACCTAGCTCCGAACATTGCACCCAATACAGCTGAGATCCCTGACAATTCAGTAGATGACGATCAGAACGGCTACGTAGATGATTACCTCGGATGCAATCTGACAAGTGCCCTGGATGGGACATCCCCAGGCAACACCTTCAATACGTCGAATGCCGGTCATGGCACCAAGGTTGCAGGCCTCGCATCAGCCGCCACCAACAATAGTATTGGCATCATCGGCACAGGGTTCCGCACAAGGTTCTTTCCGATGAAAGCTGGAATGCGCAATTCAACAGGTATCATCTACGGCTATCAGTCACTGATCTATGCGGCACAACGAAAATTCAAGGTTGTCAACACCAGTTGGGGCGTCGTAAAGCCGGCATCTGCCGTTGATCAATCCGTGATCGACTACTGCACCGCGAACGACGTTCTGATTGTGGCATCCGCAGGAAACCACGGGGATGGATTCAGCGGATCAGGTTGGCGCGAATTGAACTATCCGGCAGCCTACGAAGGAGTGATGGGTGTTGGCGAAACCGACCGCTTTGACAATGTGGAGTTCAGCTCCGGTCTCGGTCTCAATGCTGACGTGATGGCGCCGGGAAATGGTGCATATACCACCGAAGTTGGCGGCGGATATACGTCAAATGGGATCAGCGGTACCTCGTTTGCTGCTCCGATGGTGACGGGTCTAGCCGGACTTGTCCGCGGGAAGTATCCTCAGCTTTCGGCTGCTCAGACGGCAGCGCTGATCCGACGAACCGCAGATGACATCTCTGCGAAAAATGTGAACTATGCACAGGTCCTCTTTGGCAGAATGAACATGCTGAAAGCCGTTCAGACGGCCCCAATGTCGATCCCCGCGGTGCGCATTTCGCGAACCATCACGAAACGGTCGAACGGCAGAAGTGCAGATCGCTTCTTTGTTGGTGATACTCTCTACGTAGCATTCGACCTCGTGAATGATCTCGGACCGGTTGCAGATCTTACCACAAAGCTTTCCATCGCTGAAGAGAACGGCTGGACGATTCGCTTTCTGCAGGATGTTTCAACAGTGGGTTCAATGGCAACGGGGGAGACAAAACGGACCGCAGACTTCATCTTGATCATCGACGTGATCAGTCCGGATCGCCCACTGATCTTCACGCTCGATATTACGAATGGAGACTACGTAGACCGAGCGTTATGGTACCTCAACAAACCTGCCTTTATGGCCCAGTTTGAAAATGGGCAGCTTGTGTACTCAATGGGCGACAATGGTACCGTTGGTTATAATTCGATCCTTACCACTCGTCAAGGATCGGGTTTCGGCTGGAAACAAGGCTACACGTTTATCTCCCCGAGCGGCTTCATTCTCTCTGAAGGAGACAGTAGAGCCATTTCCGGCTACAAGGACAGTGAACCGTATGAATCAGACTTCAGCACGGTAAAGCCATTCAGTGCCCCGCAGCAGAACACCAATATCATGACAGATGAGAATGCAGGATCTCGCAGGATAGGAATGAACGTTTCCCAGAAATGTACGTTCCCGGGATTCGACGTGGCTGCCACAGTCTTCAGTGTTCGTGTGCAGAATGTAGCAGGCACGGCTCTCACCAATGTGTCTTCCGGGTATTTCCTGGATTGGGATATCGGGTCCGGCGGTGCGAGCAATCTTTCGAGGCTGGCGCCAGAGGCCATCCCGGCCAATCTCCTAGGGCAGAATGCCGCAGCGCAGATGTTCACACGTGTGAGTTACCCTCTTGCGATCTGTCAAGCCGTATACAGCAGCACGTCCAGCGCCATCGCCCAATCCGCGGCAATGCTCTACAGCGAACGGATCGACGATAGTGACGGACTCTCCGATGCTGATATCACCACGCTGCTGCAAGGCGGAAAAGATATCCAGACCACAGCCAGCGGTGATCTCTGCAGCGTGATCGGAATGCGTTTCCCGGGATCGATGGCGAGCCAAGACTTCCACACCTACATCGTGGTGATCGGTGTTGGGGCAACGGAGGCAGATGCTGCAAGAGTGGTTCGCGAGACGCTGACCTCACCGAATAGTGTTTCGGAGAGCAACAACCAGGCCGCGTTGCTCGTGATGCCAAATCCTGCAACAGAGAATGTGACCTTTGTGAACACGGTTCCAATGAATTCCATCGAGCTCACGGATATCACAGGCAGGACCGTGCTGTCAGTTGAAGTAGGGGGCGAGATGAATGCCGTTCTCAACGTTACATTGATCCCTTCAGGAACCTATTCAGCGGTCATAAAGACCGATCGCTCAATGATGGTGCGAACACTTCTGGTGATGCATTAAGATGCGGCTACTCACCCTTGTCATTGTCTGGACTGTTGTTGCCCACGTTTGTGTAGCGCAGATGACGTACCTGCCTGCCGAGCCGCCCGGTCGACCGCAGCCCGTAGTTGCCGGTATGCTGAAGGTGCGTCTCACCGCTGAGGCAGCGAGTACGGCTCAGACTGTATTTGCGTCCATGGGACTGCGAGTGGTGCGCCCCCTCCTCCCCATTGAACACTCGCTCACGTATCGTGATGTGATGGATCGCTCCACACGCACAACAGCAAAAGACTATGCGCGTGCACTGCAGATCGAGGAGCGGCTGCTGCGTTCCTATGTGGTGCAGTACGATGCCGCAACGATTCCCCCAGAGCGGTTTATCGGCATGCTGCGTGTTGGGTGTGGTCCTATCGAGTGTGCTGCTCCTTGGTGCGTGATGGAGCTTACCGGCGAACCGAATGATCCGCAACGCGATAAACAAGCGCTGCTTCGCACGATCAATGTCTTCGATGCATGGGACATTGAATCAGGATCCGACACGGTTGTGATCGGCATCAGCGATAGTGGTCTGCGTCAGGAACACGAAGACCTTGCAAGTGTCCTCTTTGATCGGGCTGGTGAGGTGGCGAACAACGGTGTTGACGATGATAACAACGGATATGTTGATGATAAACAAGGGTACAATTTCTGTGCATCGCCCGGTGACAGCACCTTTGGTAACACCTTCAATCCGAATAACAGTCACGGCACGGGTGTAGGAGGTATCTGCGGAGCAGCTGTTGACAACAACGTTGGCATCGCAGGTATCGCACGAAACTGTAGGATCTTCCCGCTTCGCACAATGCCAGATAATAGCACCGGCATCGTCTATGGGTATGGAGTCGATCCTCTATTGCGCCGTAAATGGCATCGATGTTGTGAACTGTTCGTGGGGAGGTCAATCTCCGTCATGTATTGATGAAGATGTGATCGCCTATACCATCGCACGCGGGACGGCCGTGGTTGCGGCTGCCGGAAATCATGGTAGTGCAGCTCCGTTCTATCCGGCCAGTTATCCGGGAGTGCTCAGTGTTGGTGTTGTGGATCCATACGACAACGTGATCACGATGTCCGGTCACGGCCCACAGGTAGATGTAATGGCGCCCGGACACGACTCATGGACCACGGGCAACGACGGACTCTATTTCGGCTTCTGCTGCACAAGCGGCTCCGCTCCGATCGCTTCTGCACTTGTTGCACTAGTCCGTTCGAAGTATCCGGGACTTGACCCGCTGCAGGCATGTGCAATGGTCCGCGAGGCTGTTGATGAGCGCCCATGGAAGGACATTCCGGCAACCATCGACTCTCTCCTGTTACCCCGTGGACGCGTCAATGCACTCCTTGCTGTAACGAACGATCCAGACTCGGTCGTTTCCATTGCCCTCGATACCGTTGCCTTTCGGGCAGCCAGTGGATCACAACGCTGGACGGTGGGAGACACCTTGATGGCAGCGGTCTCGATGCGAAATGCCCTTGCACCGTGGACCCTCTCCCAACGAAGTAATGTGACGTTGGCTGGTACTGCAATTCCCGGCGTGCGACCGATCACAACGTCTTCAGTTCTCAACATTTCGGCTGGCAGCGGAGCTGATGTTACCCTACCGCCCCTTGCCTTTGTTGTAGAGAGGCAGACCGATACCGCTACCTATGCAGTGCTCGACCTGCTTGGTGTTGACGCCGATGACCGTGATGTCCAACGACGCTTTTCATTCTCCATCACACCGTCTCCCGCATTCAGCACGTTGTACAATCCGCGTATGCTTGTGAGCATCGGCGATAGGGGGCGTATCGGCAACACAGACTTACAACGCGGTCAAGGTGCAGGGCTTACCTACGGCCAGTTCTGCGGTCAGCTCTATGAAGGGGGCTTGATGGTCTATGCCAATGGTCGCGTTGTAGACGCCGTGCGGGCGCGGCGAGGAGTGAACGACCACTTCCGACCGGTAAAACGATTCGTTGCACCGGATGAACATCGCGGGATCGTGCGTGATGATGATGCTCCGGATTCATTGAAGATCGGTGTTGAGGTAGAGCTGAACATTGTTCTCGATACATTGACATCGGTACTCGTCATCGATGCCACAGTTACCAATACCAGCGCAGAGACCTTGCATGATCTCTCGGTTGCATGGTTCTATGATTGGGATCTGGGCACACAGCCCGCCAAGAACACTACCTGGCTCGGCGGTGATGGGTCACAGATCGTTGCGTCAACGCAAGGTTCCGAACCCGTAGTGGTCCTGCGGTCTGCGTCGAGATATCAAGATGCTAGGCCGATCCACTGCGGTCTGGACAATACAACCACCTATGGCGGATTCACCACGGAGATGAAGCTCAACATCTTCCGGAATCCCGATACAGTGCAGTATGACGGTGAGAATGATGTGTCGGCCATCGTGGGTATGAGATTCACAAGCCCCATTCCAACCGGACATCGCAGGTCATTCCGCCATGTTATTGCGATCGACACAACTGTTGAGCTGGCAATGGATATCGCCTCTCAGAGTGATCTCGATGCTGTTCCGGTGGACACTCTCTTCACGTCGACGGGAACACGTGTCTTTCCGAACCCTTCGTCTACGGTGCTTTATGTGCCTGTTGAAGACGTTCCGGTGGGCACGGCGGTCTTTACCATCTACAACTCGTTGGGTCAGATCGTGCGCCAATTCGATGCGGAGACTGCAACCTCTGTCTTCATTCAGCCGATCGATGTGAGTGAACTGGCATCTGGGACCTATGAGATCCGTCTCTCAGACGATCTTCGATCTTGGACCTGGTCATTCGTTGTTGTTCGGTAGAGTATCTTTGACGGTATGGATATTGTTCTTACATCGGCAGCAGATGGCGTTGGTACGATCACGATGAATCGTGCGGACAAGCGAAATGCTCTCAGCGCTGAGCTCGTGGCAGGTCTGCATGCGGCTTTTCTGCAGATGGGATCCAACGAGTCGGTCAAGGTCATCGTTCTGTCAGGCGAGGGATCAGCGTTTTGCGCCGGAGCGGATCTGGCCTATCTCCAGCAGATCACGGAGAATTCGCCGTTGGAGAATTTGGCTGATTCCACAGCCTTGAAAGACATGCTGCAGTCGATCGTGGATTGTCCGAAACCCGTCATCGCCAAGGTTCATGGTGCCGCTATTGCCGGCGGATGCGGTTTAGCTACGGTATGCGACATTGTGATCGCTGGTCGTGAGAAGTCGCTCTTTGGCTATTCTGAAGTGCGCATCGGCTTCATTCCCGCAATTGTGCTTGTCTACCTCGTGCGGAAGATCGGGGACACTCAATCTCGACGATTGGTTCTTACAGCCGAGAATATCAATGCTGAAGAGGCTCTGCGCCTCGGTCTCATAACGAAGGTTGTGAACGACGAAGATCTGGAGGCCGAAACAATGTTGATGGCCCGTCAGATCGCAAAGAACAGCAGTTCTGCGATGGCCATGAGCAAGATGATGCTGGGTGCCGTGCAAGGCATGTCGCTCGATGCAGGATTACACTATGCAACAGTAATGAACGCCTTGGCACGTCAGACGGATGACTGTAAACAAGGTATCGCAACGTTTCTGAAATCACCAAAGGGATGAAGTTGTGGTAGGGAAAACATCAATTCGACGAATGTTCGTTGTAACCGCGGCCGTGTGCGCCTTGGCTTCATCCATTGCTTCGGCACAGCAAGCCAATCTCAATCTCGAAGGTTTTGTGAGAGATGAGGTCACTGGCCAACCGATAGGGTGTAAGATCTTCATCTTTACACCATCCGGTAAGCGCATCTCGATCTCCTCGAACTCCAAGGACGGGTCATACCTCCAAACGCTATCAGAAGCAGGTACACACAAGCTTGCGCTCTCCGGATACAACATCTACCGCAAGGAAGTGAATGTTGAGATCCCGGTAGCACAGAAGTATCGCATCATCAAGAATGACATCACCGTGCGGACACTCGTAGAAGGGGCTTCTTTAGGCGTTGTTCAGCACGGATTTGAAAAGAATGTTCCCGCGCTCTCAGAGCCCGGACGGAAACAGATCACGGAACTCGCTGATATTCTGCGCGCTAATCAGGAAATGAATGTCGTTGTCAACATTGCTCCTGATGAAGATCAGCTTGCAGCAATCAAGGCAGCATCCGACGCTGACTTCAAAAAAAAGCACGACGCTTGGGCAAAGGCCGTCAAGAAGGTGAAGAAGGGGCAAACACCACCTGAAGAACCTATTCGACCTGCTGATCCGGCAGATCCGAACATTCAACTAGTTCAGGACCGCATCTCATCGGTCAAGCAAATGTTGAAAGACGTTAAGTCCGGAGATGTTCGCATTTCGTATGTCTACGTTCCTCTGCCGATCTCAGCAACACCTGTTGCTGCGGCACCTGTTGCAGCCACCGACAAGAAATCGAAGAAGTCAAAGAAGGGGGCTTCCAAGGCAACCACGCCGGCGGAGATCCCAGTCACATCAGCGGCACATATCCCTACGCTGACCGTCAAGATCGGCAAGGTGAAGAAGCTCTACGATTGAGTGCCTGTGAATAACCTCTCCCCATGGGCGAGGGTCAGCGGCAGTATATTTCTCGGGCAAAAAGTAACAGAACACCGCGGTGTTCGTCTTTAAGAGGAACAGATCACGTTCCAAGGACATCCGCCATGGAAGGCAACTTTTCCAACCGTGTTCAAGACGTTATCCGGCTAAGCCGGGAAGAAGCGTTGAGACTCGGACATGACTACATCGGTACGGAGCATTTGCTCCTCGGTATCATTCGCGAAGGCGAAGGTATTGGGGTAAAGATCCTTCGCAACCTTGGCGTAGACCTCAGTAAGCTCAAACGTGCGGTTGAAGATACCGTACGGTCCATGAGTGGACCTCTAACGATCGGGAATATCCCGCTTACCAAGCAGGCTGAAAAGGTACTCAAGATCACGTATCTCGAGGCCAAGCTCTACAAATCTGACGTGATCGGCACAGAGCATCTTCTACTATCGCTTTTGCGAGACGAGGATAACATCGCCGCCCAGATCCTAGGCCAGTTTTCAGTGAATTACGATGCAGTGCGCAAGGAACTCGATGCCTACCTCAGCGGGAAGCCGAGCTCTGGTCCTCAGCGCCCAGAAAAGGGTGCCGGTCGCGCAAAATCCGCACCGGAACGGGCCAAAACACCCGTGTTAGACAACTTTGGTCGGGATCTTACAAAGCTAGCTCTCGAAGGTAAACTCGATCCGGTCATCGGCCGTGAGAAGGAGATTCAGCGGGTGGCTCAGGTCCTTTCACGTCGAAAAAAGAACAACCCCGTCCTCATCGGTGAACCGGGTGTTGGCAAGACAGCTATCGTTGAAGGTCTTGCCTTACGCATCATCGACCGCAAGGTCTCACGGGTTCTCTTTGACAAGCGTATCGTCACTCTTGACCTTGCTGCTCTTGTGGCAGGCACGAAGTACCGCGGCCAGTTCGAAGAGCGCATGAAAGCCGTGATGAACGAACTCGAGAAAGCAAAGGACGTGATCCTCTTCATCGATGAGTTGCATACCATCGTTGGGGCAGGGGGCGCCAGTGGCTCTCTCGACGCATCAAACATGTTCAAACCGGCCCTGGCCAGAGGTGACATCCAATGTATCGGTGCCACCACGCTTGATGAGTACCGCCAGTACATCGAGAAGGACGGAGCGCTTGACCGGCGGTTCCAGAAGATCATCGTTGAGCCCCCTACTCCAGATGAGGCTGTACAGATCCTTACAAATGTGAAGGATCGGTACGAGAAGCATCATGGCGTGCGGTACTCTGATGAGGCAGTTAAGGCATGTGTACTTATGGCAGACCGGTATATCACAGACCGTTTCCTGCCGGATAAGGCTCTTGATGTAATGGACGAGTCTGGCGCACGTGTACACCTGGCGCACATCCATGTACCGAAAGAGGTACTGGAACTCGAAGAGAAGATCGAAGAAGTACGCGTGTTAAAGAACAGCGTTGTGAAGTCTCAGAACTTTGAAGAAGCCGCTCGTCTCCGCGACCTCGAGAAGAAGCATCAAGCTGATCTTGAGCTCGCAAAGGAAGATTGGGAGAATAAGGCTGGAGATGTTGTCTTTGATGTAACGGAAGATGATGTTGCCGACGTGATTGCCATGATCACCGGGATCCCTGTGAACCGAATCGCAGAAGGGGAGACCGCCAAACTCTTGAAGATGGCCGAAGAACTCAAGACGCAGGTGATCGGTCAGGACGAAGCTGTGGAGCACCTTGCAAAGGCCATCCGCAGAGCTCGTGCCGGACTTAAGGATCCAAATCGTCCGATCGGTTCATTTATGTTCCTCGGACCAACAGGAGTTGGAAAGACGGAATTGGCCAAGGCACTTTCTCGGTACATGTTTGACAGCGAAGATGCTCTCATCCGCATCGATATGTCCGAGTACATGGAGAAGTTCTCCGTCTCCAGACTTGTTGGTGCTCCTCCGGGATACGTTGGGTATGAAGAGGGCGGACAACTCACGGAAAAAGTGCGGCGCAAGCCATACTCCATCATCCTGCTCGATGAGATCGAAAAGGCGCACCCTGATGTCTTCAATATCCTCCTGCAGGTCTTTGACGATGGCCAATTGACCGATGGTCTTGGCAGGCGCGTTGACTTCAAGAACACCATCATCATCATGACCTCGAACGTTGGTATGCGAGACGTGAAAGCCGGTGGAAAGATCGGTTTCACCACGGACGCCGTTGAGGATGACTATGAAAACATGAAGTCCACGGTCGAAGAAACGATGAAACGTCTCTTCAATCCTGAATTCATCAACCGTATCGATGAGTATGTGATCTTCCGTTCCCTCAAGAAGGAGCACATGTACAAGATCATCGATCTGCAGCTGAAACGTGTTCTCAAGCGACTCGAGTCTCGTAGCATTTCCATTGAACTTGCGAAGTCTGCTAAAGAGTATCTCGCAGACAAGGGTTTTGATGAGAAGTATGGTGCTCGCCCCCTTCGCCGAACGATCCAGCGTTTCGTTGAAGATCCGGTTGCAGAAGAACTCCTCAGAGGTCACTTCACGGATGGGGCTATAATCAAGGGCAAGCTCGATAAAAAAACGGGGCTCCTTGTCTTCACCGCAGGCAAGTCAAAGGGCGGTGACACCCAAGAGGAACCCGAAGAGGCCGAAGCTCACGAGGAGTGAGACTCAAACATCGCTACAAGAAACAAAGCCTCTCCCGAATGAACGGGAGAGGCTTTTTCGTTTATGGTTCAATAGCGAAGGAGAGAGAGTTTACTCTGTGTATAGGTCATCGGCATCACGTTTGACGTCGAAGACGCCGTTCGTGATGGTCACACCGGCTCCGCCCGTTGCGCTGACCATTGTGCCGGAGAATGTGCCCTTGATCTGTGAACCCACGGCTCCGAACGAGGAAACCACAACAGTACCGGATGTAGCGAGGTAGGGGACGGAGTTTGCGAACATCGTGAGAGTGCACTCACTATCGCCAAGTGCGTACGTGCCTGTGGTCTTCCCCGGTACGGTGATAACGACCATATTGGCCGATGGACCCGTTGTAACGGCTACGTCGGACCCGAGGACATATGTGACGTTGTTCTCTGTGCTGAAGCTTGCAAGAGTGTACGACGAGTAGTTCGAGTTGCCGGTGAGACCGCCACTCTTTGTGAATGTAAACGTTTCTCCTGAAGAGGTGTTCGGGTCACTTGGACTGTCGCTGCTGGAGCAGGACACCGCGATGACGGATGCAGCGATCAATACCATCGAAAGAAGGCGCGAAACAATGTTCATGTGAATATCCCTTCAAGGTGAATGAGTGAATCGTGGACAACCTAACGCCATGAACCGGTATCTTCGCGCTGTGTCTACGCAACAAGAAATACTCGTCCGGTATCTCAAACAACAGATACAGATGTACGGCACCGAAATGTACGTCGTTCCTGCAGAAACTGTCATGACGGAACGCATAGGTCAAGAAATACCGCAATTCGTAGAGGCTGAACCAATGCCCATTCGATCAAATCCCTCAGCTTGGCGATCTGCGGGCTCGCTTGCATCCTTGCATGACCAGATCCACACGTGTCTAGAGTGCCCCCTTGGACACACACGAAACTCCTTTGTGTTCGGCAGTGGGAATGAGAACGCTGATATCATGATCGTTGGTGAGGCACCTGGGGCAGATGAGGATGAGCAGGGGCTGCCATTCGTTGGGCGGGCCGGACAGCTGCTCACAAAGATCCTCGAAGCCATCGAACTTGGTCGGGATGAGGTCTACATTTGCAACATCCTCAAGTGCCGTCCACCCAATAACCGTAAGCCCCTTGTAATGGAGACGGACCAGTGCGAGCCGTATCTCTGGAAACAGATCGAGCTCGTGAAACCAAAGCTGATCCTTGCATTGGGTCTTACAGCAGCCAACACCTTGTTGAAAAACAAAGAATCAATGACGAACCTGCGCGGGAAGATCCACGATTATCAAGGCATTCGCATGCTCGTGACCTATCATCCTGCAGCCCTTCTCAGAAATCCAGAATGGAAGAAGCTCGCATGGGAAGACGTGAAGCTTCTTCGAAACCTATATGATGCACCATGAACATAGCCGTTCTCCTTGGCGGGCTTAGTCCCGAGCGAAACATCTCCTTCCTCAGTGGTCGTGCAGCTGTGTCTGCGTTGAGGGGCCGTGGTCATACCGTTGTGGCGATCGACCCTGCCCGCGGTGCAAACGGCATAGTGACCGATGATGAGCTTCAGGCAGCTACCGCTCGCGAGGTCACATCCGACGAGTTAGCGTCCTTCAGTCCGATCCGATTGATGGAGTGTATTACTTCTGACCAGTTCAACAACATCGACCTCGTCTTCCTCCTGTTACACGGGCAATACGGCGAAGACGGCTATGTACAGTCCCTCCTCGATCTGCGCGGTATTCCCTACACCGGGAGCACAATGCTTGCCAGTGCAGCCGCTATGGATAAGGGGCTATCCAAGATGTTGTTCCAAGTTGCGGGGATTCCAACCCCCTATTGGGTGAGTGTAACGCCGGAGCAAGCTGACGATAGCGATCTGCTCGGCGAGGTGATCAAGGAGATCAACGGCCCTATGGTCGTAAAGCCAAATGACCAGGGATCTACTGTCGGGATGACGATCCTCCATCGCGTGACCGAGGACGATCTGGCCGCTGCCATTCGGCTTGCCGGACAGTTCACACGATCGATCCTTGTGGAGCGGTATATCCCGGGTCGAGAGCTGACTGTTGCCGTACTGGGGAACGAAGCCTTGCCGATCATCGAGATCGAGCCGAAGGAAGGGTACTACGACTACGCGAACAAGTACACCAAGGGCAAGACAGAGTACCATTGCCCCGCAGACCTGTCAGAGGAAGTTCAGGATCACGTCCAGAATCTCGCAGTAGCTGCCCACCACATCCTTGGGTGTCGCGCCTACAGCCGCATCGACTTCCGTCTGACCGAAGACAACATCCCCTACTGCCTGGAAGTGAATACCATCCCTGGCTTCACCGAGACAAGCCTAGTCCCCATGGCCGCCCGTGCCGCCGGAATTGAGTTCGGGGAATTGTGCGAGGAGATTATACGCCTTTCGGAATAGCGAATGGCGAATAGCGAATAGCGAATAGCGAATAGCGAATAGCGAATTCAGAATAGCGGATAGCGAGTTCTGAGTTCAGAGAGGTAACATCAAGAGAACGAATCTTGAATTCGCTATTCGCTATTCTGAATTCGCTATTCAGGAATAGCTATTTTCGCACTGTGAAAAACATCCTTCTCACAGGGGTTGGAAATGCCCTTGTAGACCTCGAATACCGCGTTACCGATGCCGAGCTTCAACAGTTCGGAGTGACAAAGGGCGCGATGACATTAACAGACACCGCTCGTCAGCAAGAGATGATCACGGCCCTGGGTGACCGGGAAGCGCATCATTGCAGTGGTGGATCGGCCGCAAACACCATCATTGCGTTCGCCCAATTCGGCGGAAGTGGTGCCTACAGCTCCTTACTTGGTGCAGATCGATTCGGTGACTTCTACGCTTCGGAGTTCAAGGACCTGGGAATCGTTCTTGCTGCTGAACAGGTGAAGGGGGCAAGCACGGGATCGTGCCTGGTTCTCATTACGCCAGACAGTGAGCGGACTTTGAATACCACTCTTGCAGTGAATACCGAGTTCTCTCGCAATAACATCAGCGAAGACCTGATCAAGGCGAGCGAGTGGATCTATGTAGAAGGCTACAAACTCACCGATGACAACGGTGCTGAGGCAGTGGACCTTGCGATGTTCTATGCGCGTAAGCACGGTACAAACGTTGCTGTGAGCTGCTCTGACGGATTCATCATTGATGTATTCGGAGATAGGCTGCGCAGTGTTCTCAAGAATGCGGACCTCGTCTTCTGCAATGAACGCGAGGGGACCTCTCTTGCCGGCACAGAGACTGTGGACGAAGCATACCGCGAGTTGATCGATCGGTATCCGAATGTTGTTCTGACGGCCGGACCCCATGGATCTCGGGTACGGTGGAATGGACTCGATGTTGAAGTGCCGGCCTATAAGGTTACCTCCGTTGATACCACCGGTGCCGGAGACATGTATGCCGGTGCCTTCCTCTATGGTGTGCTTCATCGCCATCATCCGGAACATGCCGGTAGGTTGGCATCGTATGCGTCTGCACAGGTCGTTGCTCAATATGGTGCACGGCTTAAGGCAGACCATATCGAAGTGAGGGACATCGTCCTCTCTTCAGCCGATACCATTTGAACGTGAAATCTCTGCCGATCATTCTTGCCTCTGTTCTCAGTGTGTTTGCTATAACCATGGCAAGCCCCCTCTCTCTCTCAGCGCAGTCTGGGATGGAGTTTGATGAGTTCGCCCGTAAGATCGATCCATACTTTGCTGAAGACCTTATCGCGGACGTTCGGTCATCAATGCCACAAGGCTCCCAGTACCGGATCTGGGGATGGGACGTTGGTGATTTCAGCGGAGATGGCTTCTACGATCTTGCCATGTCCGTGAATATCCTCGGCACTCGAAAACGTGAGTGTGTGGTCTATCTTTTCGTTGACAATGAGGGCTTCCTTGTAAACATCTCGAAGATGCCATTGCAGTACATCGATCTCCCGCTCGAGATCGGCGTGGTCATCAAGGAGGTAACGGCGTACGTTACCCAGAAGCGCAGGGCAGAGGATTGGACCATCCGCGGATATCGGTTTGCAGAGGGAAGTGTGATCCTCGTTGACGAGTTTGTGAGCGACCGTATCGAATCGTTCGGTCACGAAACATTCCGATCCTATAAGACCCTCGAGACGCGCGAGAGATTCCTCACCTCCGAGGGTGATCCGGCCTTTGCGGCAGAGTACCTAACCATTCCCTGTTACAGCAGAGGCCGGCAGGTCTTTGCAGGTTTCGTCCCTGAAGTAGGGATCGGAGCTGTTCGAAACGTTGTGAATGGAGCCTTCTGGTGGCAAGGTGAGGAGGATGCATCATTCCGTGCGCGAGTGGTATACGATGACGATTTTCTGTATTTCCGCATCGCCGTTCGAGATTCCAGCATCATTACCGGGTGGTGCGACACCTGCGCCGCAGATAAACTTGATATTTGGTTGGATGTGACCCCGGCCCAGGAAGTAGGGGGCAATCGGTACATCTCAAAGGTCGATCGGAACAAACTTGTTGTTCGGTCAAGCAGCGATTCTGGCCTGTTCGCCTTCTCCGTTCGCATCGGTGATTTTGCCGATCGCAGACCAAGTATCAAGGTCAAAACCACCGATGAACTCGACCCTGCCCAGGAAGAAGCCGTGCAACTCGTTCGAGTGGTAACTGCGCCCCGCGTAGACGGTTACGTCGTCAAGGTCCGAGTTCCTTTTGTACTCCTTGGGTACGAAAAGGCTCCAATTGACGAGCGCAGTTTGACCGAGTTGGGGTGTACGATCGCCCTCTACGACGTTGACAACGAATTCCGAATCGATGAGACAACTGTCGTAGCCACAAGTCCTATTCAGCCCCTTAATCCCTCAACCTACGGAGCCATCAGATTCGTGCCCGAGGGGAAGTGGTATGGCGAAACATCCAACATCTACACGGATGCAGTGCTAAATGCACTGCGAGAATTGGGTTTTTAGCCCCATATCGACCTATTTTTGCGCGCCATTTCAACTCGGCTCAATAATGCAGTCTACTGATTCTGCCATGCGACAGGCTGCACCCTACCTCCTTCTGGGAACCCAGATGGCGGCCACGGTGATAGTGCTTGGCGGAATAGGGTGGTGGATCGATTCCATTGCCTCAACGGAACCGGTGATCCTCATCATCGGTGCATCGGTAGGGAGTGTTGTTGGCCTTGTTCAGTTCTTACGCTCGGTTCAACGACTGGGCGACGAAGAAAAACAACGAAAGCTTGATCAGAACGAACGGGAGTAAGTACGCGTGGATGTGAAGGGGCCACTTGTTGGTGTGCTAACGGCACTCGGTATCTGTGTGGTGAACACAGCTATTGGGTACGTTGTTTCGCGTGCCGCATTTGGCAAGGACCTGAACGTCTTTCTCGCACTTGTCTTCGGTAGTCTTGGTATCCGATCAATCTTCGTGATGGCTGCGGCGTGGTACTTTCTCAGCATCGTGCAGATGCATCAAGTGGGATTCGCTCTCACATTTGCAGTGGCATGTTTTGTACTCTTGCTGGGAGAGATCCTTTTTTTTCATCGATCGTACGAGGTCGCCAAGCGCCAAACCAGGCGTCCGGTGACAGACCTACTTAAAAAAAAAACCTCTGACCTGACGTTCGCAATAAGCACTCCATGAGTCACGACACAACACAAACGCTTCACGACAGCACCAGCCACGGGGCGCATGACACTACGGCACACGCCGCAGATCCGCATGCCAGCCCACAAGGCAGTGAGGTCTTTACCACCCTCCTCGGTTCGCTTGGTGATCACCACGAGTTGAACATCTTCTTCAATCATCTGCCGGTCTTGCCGGTGATCTTCGTTGATAATGGGCTACACGTCTACGCCAACGAACACGCGATGGAAGAAGCCGGTGTGTATTCGCTTCACACAGGCCATCCCGTTCGCGTGTCTGATGGTGGATCGCCAATGCTTGATCTCTCGGTCACGAACTTCGTGGCATACGAGTGGATCGCCATGGCGATCGTGACCATTCTGCTTGCGATCGCTCGCGGCAGATATATCAAGCAGCCGCTCGAAGCGCCAAAGGGTATTCAGAACGTGATCGAGTCCGTGGTTCTCTACGTTCGTGATGAGATCGTCCGTCCGAATGTTGGAACGATCAAGCGTACGCATCGACTCATGCCGTTCGTTCTTGGGATCTTCTTCTTTGTTCTGACGCTGAACCTTGTTGGTCTACTTCCGGGTTGCCACGCTGCAACAGGTGCACTCGAGTGACAGCTGCCTTGGCTCTGTCCACGTTCGTTCTCGTGAACTACGTTGCCATCAAGGATGCCGGTATCAAATCATGGCTGCATCACCTTCTTGGTGGCGCTCCTTGGTACATGTTCCCGATTATGGTGCCGATCGAGATCATCTCGCTGTTCACGAAGCCGTTCGCACTCATGATCCGTTTGTTCGCGAACATGACTGCCGGACACATCGTGCTGATGTCTCTCGTAGGACTCATTTTCTTCTTCAAGTCATGGTTGGTGACGCCGGTAAGTGTTTCTTTCTCG
This sequence comes from Ignavibacteria bacterium, assembly GCA_016707005.1. Classification (NCBI taxonomy): domain Bacteria; kingdom Pseudomonadati; phylum Ignavibacteriota; class Ignavibacteria; species Ignavibacteria bacterium. The sequence continues at coordinate 515,243 of JADJIQ010000005.1, read as the reverse complement.
GTCTTCATCTACCTCCTTGAACTTCTTGTTGCATTCCTTCAAGCATACATCTTTGCTATGCTGACGTCCGTGTTCGTGGGTCTTGCTCTTGGTGATCACGTCAAAGACGATGGTCATCACCATGCAGACGCTCACGCACATTGATGTCATTCTTTCGAAACCAATTCACATCACTATTCAAGGAGGTTTGACTATGGATCCAGTAGCATTCGCATGGCTCTCTGCCGGTCTCGGCGTGGGCGTTACGGTTTTTGGTGTTGGTACCGGTATCGGCCGTTTGGCCGCTGCTGCTCTCGAAGCATCGAGCCGTCAACCTGAAAATGCAGGCGACATCCGCACAACGATGATCATCGGTGCGGCTCTGATCGAAGGCGTTGCCCTTCTCGCAGGCGTTATCTGCATCCTGCTGGCTGTCAAGAGCTAAGCGACGACACTACACGGCCCCGCACGTCGGGGCCGGTCGTAGTCCTCAACATGTTTGGGAACTACGACCGATGAGTTTCGTCTCTCGACTTCGCTCGAGATGACGAACCCCGTAACCCCGTATCTCCGTATCTCCGTATCTCTCAAACTCCGTAACTGAAAAACCATGCCATCATTCTTAGAGATGAACCCGGGTCTCATCATTTGGACCCTCATCAACTTCGGATTCTTCGTTTTTATCATTGCGAAGTTCTTCTACAAGCCGATGCGCCAAGGGCTTGAAGCTCGCGAGAATTCTATCGCTGAAGCGATCTCGAATGCCGACAAGGCAAACACCGAGGCACTCTCCATCTTGCGTGAGAGCAAGGAGAAGATCGCCGGTGCCCAACAGGAAATGATGGCCATCGTTCGCGAAGGCAAGGTGCAAGCAGAAGCTATGGTGCGCAAGGCTGCTGATGAGGCAGAACTTGTGAAGCAGCAGAAGCTTGCGGAGTCTGCCCGTGAGATCGAACGTCAGAAAGACGATGCGATCAAGGCGCTTCGTACTGAAGTATCAACCCTTGTTGTTGATGCAACGGAAAAGCTTCTTGGACGCAACCTTCAGGGCGACGATCACAAGCGGATCGTTGATGGTTATGTGAACGAACTCTCGAAGAACTGAGCCTACAATGTCAACACTGAAAATCGCTCGCCGGTATGCAAAGGCCATCCTCGAAACTGCGGTGGAACGAAAGATCGCAGATGAGGTGGCAAAGGACATGGAGTACTTTGGTCAGGTTGGTGACTCGTCCAAGGATCTTCGTGCAATGCTGAGAAGCCCCATTATCGATGTGAGTGTCAAGAAGCAAGTCGTTCGTGATATATTCAGCGCCAAACTGAACCCACTGACCCTCGATTTCATGATGCTGATCCTCGATAAGGGTAGGGGGCATCTCTGGCGCGAGATCGTCATGGAATACGGAGCAATGCTCGATGATGTGAAGAACATCGAACGCATCCGCGTGACGTCGGCCGTGGATCTTGCAGACCCGGAACGAGTACAAATCGAAAAGACGATTGCCCAACGACTCAACAAGACCGTTATCGCCACCTACGACGTAGATCCCACCATTCTCGGTGGTGCTGTTGTGAGAGTTGGCGATGAAGTGTTGGACGGCTCTCTTCGGCACCAATTGAGTGTGCTGAAGGAAAAACTGGCCAGCGCGTGACCCTCTCCCCGAACATGAACAAACTCTCAAGGAATCACAACGATGTCTGAAGTACGTCCCGATGAGATCTCTGCGATACTCCGTCGCCAGCTGACGGGGTTCGAAAAGGAGACCGATATTTATGAAGTAGGAACCGTTCTCCAGGTGGGCGACGGTGTTGCTCGCATCTACGGCCTCACCAACGTGATGGCTTCGGAGCTCGTTGAGTTTCCGAATGGTGTGATGGGCATGGTTCTCAACCTCGAAGAAGACAACGTTGGTGTTGTGTTGTTCGGTGAGGACTCCCTTATCAAGGAAGGTGATCAAGCACGCCGTACGGGCCGGATCGCATCTGTGCCTGTTGGTGAAGGACTTATCGGACGTGTTGTTGACCCGCTGGGAAGACCACTCGACGGTAAGGGGCCGATCAAGGAATCCGCTTTCTATCCGATCGAGCGCAAGGCTCTTGGTGTGATCGACCGCCAGCCGGTGACCGAACCGCTTCAAACGGGTATCAAGGCCATCGATGCACTCATCCCGATCGGTCGCGGTCAGCGTGAGTTGATCATCGGAGACCGCCAAACAGGAAAGACGGTTGTTGCCCTTGATGCGATCATCAATCAGCGCTTCACACATACAAAGGAAGCTGCCGATCAAGGCATCAAGCCTGTGTATTGCATCTATGTAGCCATTGGCCAAAAGGGATCCACGGTAGCCAATGTTGTGGCCACACTCGAGAAATATGGCGCTATGGCGTACACAACAGTGGTCTGCGCCACTGCTTCTGACCCTGCACCATTGCAGTTCATCGCACCGTATAGCGGTTGCTCGATGGGCGAGTTTTTCCGCGACTCAGGTCGCCACGCACTCGTGGTGTATGATGATCTCTCCAAGCAAGCTGCTTCGTATCGCCAAGTATCTCTGCTCCTTCGTCGTCCACCAGGACGCGAGGCGTATCCGGGTGACGTGTTCTATCTCCACTCACGTCTTCTGGAACGCGCAGCTAAGCTCAGCGACGCACTAGGTGGCGGCTCGCTTACTGCACTTCCGGTGATCGAAACACAAGCCGGTGACGTATCTGCCTACATCCCTACGAACGTGATCTCCATCACGGACGGTCAGATCTACCTCGAACCGAACCTCTTCAATGCCGGTGTACGTCCTGCTCTTAACGTGGGTATCTCGGTGTCTCGTGTGGGCGGTAATGCTCAGATCAAGGCCATGAAGAAGGTTGCCGGACCGTTGAAGCTGGATCTTGCTCAGTTCCGTGCTCTTGAAGCATTCGCACGTTTCGGATCCGATCTCGACAAGACAACGCTCCAGCAACTTCGTCGAGGCGCACGCCTCCTTGAAGTGATGAAGCAGCCACAGTATTCGCCTGTTCCCGTTGAAGACCAGATCGTTGTCATCTATGCAGCCTCCACAGGCTTCATGGACGAGCTTCCGGTGGAGAGCATCAAAAAGTATGAGACGGAACTCCTTGAGTTCGTCCATGCCGGTCATGCTGACATCATCGAAGGTCTGCGCGTGAAGAAGGCCCTTACAGACGAGATCGTTGCGAATCTCAATGCAACGCTCAAGAGCTTCACTGAGCGCTTCGCAGCGGCACTCGTCTAAGGTTCCAACGATGATCGTCCTCACTGGCGGCGCGGGTTTCATTGGGAGTTGCTTTCTTGCTTCGCTCAATGCCGCAGGACGTGAGGATGTTCTGATCGTGGACTCTCTCGGTACCGGGAACAAGTGGAAGAATCTTGTTGATCGGACGTTCATTGGCATAGTTGGCAAGGAAGAATTCAGGGATATGATGGCCGTTGGCGACGTAGAAGACGTTGAGGCTGTTGTCCATATGGGTGCCTGCTCCTCCACAACGGAGACAGATGCGGACTACCTCTATGACAACAACTACCTCTACAGCATCGACGTCGCGGAATTCGCGATCGAACGCGGAGCACGGTTCATCTACGCAAGCAGTGCTGCAACGTATGGCAGTGGCTCACGAGGCTATACAGACGGCTCAACGGATCTGCGTCCGTTGAACATGTATGGGTATTCGAAGCATCTGTTCGATCGCTGGATCAGAGAACAGAACCTCACAGATTCTTGTGTTGGTTTGAAGTTCTTCAACGTGTTCGGTCCAAATGAATATCACAAGGGCAGTATGTCCAGCATGGTATTCAAAGCCGTATCTCAGATCCATGCATCGGGAAGTGTGAGCCTATTCAAGAGTGTCGATCCGTCTTATACAGACGGCGGACAGATGCGAGACTTTGTCTACGTGAAAGATGTCTGCAAGGTGATGATGACGCTGTTGGAACGGCCTGATGTGAACGGGATCATGAATCTTGGGACCGGTGTTGCACGAACATGGAATGACCTCATGACCGCAGTGTTCACTGCCATGGGTCGAGAACCGAACATCGTGTATACGGATATGCCGGAAGGTCTCGCGAAACAGTACCAGAACTTTACGCTGGCCGATATGTCCACCATGCAACGAGCGTTGCCTGATGTACACTTCGGTCCCCTTGAATCAACCGTTGCCGACTACGTCCAAGAGCATTTGCTCAAGGACTGGCCGTATTTGTGAAAACCAACTGACTAGAACGGAAACAGACGGATGGCAACCCTACGTGAAACACGCGACCGCATAACCTCGGTCAAGAATACGTCGAAGATCACCCAGGCAATGAGCATGGTGGCAACGGCGAAACTTCGTCGTGCCCAAGATGCGATCATCGCTGCCCGCCCCTTTGCAAAACAAGTGCAGAAGATCCTTGGTAATCTGTCGTCGGCAGATACAGAGTTCGTGCACCCGTTCTTCGAGACCCGCAAGACCGTTACATCGATCGCGATCATCGTGATCTCGTCGGACCGTGGCCTCTGCGGTGCGTTCAATACGAACCTGTTGCGTGCCGCCGGACTTCGCATGGCGGAGTTGCATAAGGAGCATCCTGCTGCAACCATTCACGTGATCCCTGTTGGAAAGCGTGCCGTGAACTCTGCTCGTAAGGGCTCGGAGGACGTGGTCCGTGAGTTCAACGACGTATTCACGAAGCTCGACTACAGTACTGCCGTAGATATCGCCGAACTCGTTTCCGATTCATTCCTGGCTCAGCGTTTCGATCAGGTAGAGTTGATGTCCAATGAGTTCGTTACTGTGATGCGCCAAGAAGTGCGGAGAATGCAGCTGCTTCCGATCATTCCTGATGTGAAGCCTGACAAGTCCCAGCACAACGTTGAGTACATCTTTGAACCTACACGTGCGGAGATCCTTGATACGCTTCTCCCAATGTATGTGAAGCTTCAAGTGTGGCGTTCCCTCCTTGATTCCAATGCAGCCGAACATGCTGCTCGTCGTATGGCGATGGAGAATGCTACTACCAACGCCCGCGACCTTATCAAGTCTCTGCAACTCATCTACAACCGCGAACGTCAAGCAGCGATCACCAAGGAAATGTTGGAGATCGTGGGTGGTGCCGAGGCACTGTCCGGCAACTGATCCATAGGTTGCAATGAACGAGCGCCCGCCGATCTTCTCCCTGCGTGGTCTCATCCTCGCCATCATCATGGTGGTGATCATTACAGTATTGATATCAGCCGAATTCAACGGCTTCAATACGTATGCTACGGCGTATGATGCTCGTATCGGTCTCTATGGAGATAAGCTCGACTCGCTGAACAAGATCCGTTCGTGGAAGGAACGTCTCTTCATGAGACATGTAGCGAACGTGGAGATCCCTACATACATCGTCAACCACATGCGTCCAACGGACGTCGTCCTTCTTCCTCCGATGTCGTATGCCGGACGATATATGACATCGAACGCGATATGGACCGACGCGCGGATCTTCACCTGGATGGTTGGTTTTCAGAACATTGTTACCTGGGCGGATTCAACACGTCGTTCATCAGCGAACGCTTTTGTTGTGCTCAATGAGAACCAGATCTGGATCGCACGTCGCGGTGGGCAAACGAACATCGATTCGTTATTGATCGAATACGGGAAGGGGCGATAATGAACGTCGGCATCCCGTTCTTCATGATGATCGGCCTTCAGTGGATAGCAGGACTTGCTACACTGGGAGCATTGCGCGTTGCCATGCCGAGGTCAATGTCCATCCCGCTGGCCTTGCTTGTGGGCATGTTCTTACATACGGTCGCATTCTTTGGTTGTGAGCTGCTGAACATTCCGTTGTCCACCGGAACGCTATTGATCTCCGGTGCTGTTGTTGCATTGCTGCCGCATGTGTGGTGGAAGAATGTTTCAGCGTTCTATAGCGGACTCCTCTCGAAGCCGACCTGGACGCTCACGCTCTATGACATGATACCGCTTGGTGTTGCCCTCTATGTTGCGTTCATCGCTACATGGGCTGCATGGTATTGGCCGGTTACACCGTTCGATGCGATGGCAGGCATCGATCTCGTTGCTCGTCAGACGGTTGAAGAAGGCACGATCGTCAATCGTGTCTTCACTGATCCTTCTCTTGCGGGCCAACTGTCCAACCAGCCATTCTACGCCCCATTCGCCATGTTGCTGCAGGTGATGTTCCGCCTTGTTGGATTCGCCTATGGTCAGCTGTGGGTCCCAATAGTCGCATGTGCACTGGCGTGGTTTCTATGGTCGGTGCTACGTGAACTTGCGCATCCATTCATCGCCGGCATTCTCTGGATCCTCTATATTCTCACGCCTGAGATGCTGGGGTACTCCTATCTCGTTCAGACGGATCATATCAACGCCGCATTCTTTGCTATTGGCGCCATTCTGATCTGGCAAGCCATCGCCAAGAATCAACAAGCCCTGTTGTGGTTGTCAGTGATCATGCTCTGCGGGGCATGCTGGTCTCGTACGGAGTCAATCCTGCTCGTTGCGATCGGCGTTGCTGCCTCTCTTCCATTCGTGGCACGCGCGTTCTCTTGGCGTTCGGCGGCAACGTATGCAGCGGTGGCAGCTGTTGCGTCTCTTGGCGTCTTTGCCATTTGGCATGTTCTGTTCTTCAATGCCTATCTCCCGGTACGCCCGTCTACGGCGGAACAACTTATCGGCTTTGATGGAGCTCGGTTCATACAGGTTGTCACAAGCACCTTCTCAAATGTCGTTATCGATAAGGGGCTATGGGCGGGTTCATTCCTCTTGCTTGCTGTGGTCTTTGTCGGCAATGTGGTTGTAACTCGCAAGACAGGACCATTGCTACCACTTATGTGGATCGGTGTTGTCTTCCTCGGACTTTGGTTTGTGGGGACGATATTCAGTGCGGCGATAGTTGAGCAGACGTTGCGCCGCGGACTCTTTAAGGTGATACCACTCATCTTCGTGTATGTTGCAGGGACAGAATTACTTCAGCGTGCATCACGCAGTCTGATGCAGTGGGAGGCAGGACGCACGTCCTGATGAATCATGCCTAAGATCCTCGTCATCCTTCTTGCTTCCATCGGTACGATCGTGGTCTTGGTGTCACTCAGTGCACTTGTATCACGCATCTTCGTTGCAAGTGCGATCCGCAAGCTCATCAACTCGGTTGGGAAGGAGCCCCTTCCGCATTTCTCATCGGAACTAGCGCGTAAACTTCCGGAGCCGGTGCGGAGATATCTGCATTATGCACTGAAGGAAGGACAGGCGAACATCCGGTATGCAGTGTTACAGCAGACGGCACGATTCCGACATCGCCCGGGCAGTCCGTGGTTCACTGTGAAGGCCAAGGAAGTGTTGTCGGGTATGGAACCAGGATTCGTGTGGGACGCCACTCTGAAACACAATGCCGCATGGTGGCGCACGGCAAAACTCAGCTACATGCACGGAACAGGTCACGGACATTTGAAGCTCTTTGGAGCGCTCACGCTGCAAGAGTATGAAGGCCCCGAGACAGATACCTCAATGCTGTTCCGATTCCTGAGCGAACTTGTATGGTTGCCAACCGGACTCTTGCCAACCAACACCTTGCGTTGGGAAGAGATCGACGCGTCAACTGCTCGTGCTGTTATCACGGATGGGGAGACGCAGGTTCAGGCAACGTTCCATGTGAACGATATTGGTGAAGTAGACCGAATCGTTACCGGTGATAAGTATCGCGATCATAAGAGCGGATTCGAACAAGCAACGTTTACGCTGCATTGCAGGAACTACCGCGAGATCGATGGTGTGATGATACCAACGGAGGTTGACTTCGTGTGGAATCTTGACTCGGGGGACTTTGAATACGGCCAGTTCAACGTTACGGACGTTGTGTTCTACTACGAGTGAACACGTGGCATTCTGCGCGACTCTAAGTACGCAGATGGAATGGCGAGGATCTTCTCATACATCGATGTACTTGCTCTGCGTAGGAACACGTTGTAGTCCATGGACTCCACCACGCGCAGGATGCGTCGATAGTTTCTGCTCATCAGCAGCACCGTGATCCGACTGTCGCTGGAAAGCATTGCGATGCCAGGTTCCGCCGCTTCGTAGTATTCATGCGCGCGCTCTACGTAGCTGCGTATCAGTGATCGTACGTTCGGAGTGAATCGTTGGCTGAGAATGTCATCCTCACTCACGTCGTATCGATCCAAGTCTTCTTGCGGAAGATAGATCCTACCCCGTTGCGCGTCTTCGCCAACATCGCGGATGATATTCGTGAGTTGCATAGCGATGCCGAGGTCCACTGCTCGAGGAAGAGCCGTTTTGCACGAATACCCAAAGATCTCCGACGTCATGAGTCCAACAACAGATGCTACCTTGTAGCAGTACGTCCATAGATCATCGAAGGAATCAAAACGTGTGATGGACGTATCCATTAAGACGCCTTCGATCAGCTCATCAGGTAAGCCGCGCGGTATGTGGAAGCGAGTAAGTGTGTCATCCCATGCAAGAAGGATGGCGCTGCGCTCGGTTGCGTCCGGTATAGTGGTTAGAGAGCGGGCGTAGACGGAGTCCAAGTCCGCCTTCCACTGAGAAACAAGACGCACGGCATCTTCCCGCGTCACGTTTCCCTGCTCCATTGCCACATCTACGAGATCGTCTACGTACCGACAGAATGCATACACCGCATAGCAGGCATTCCGTTTATTGAGCGGGATGAAGCGCGATGCGAAGTAGAAGGTCTTTGCATGGATGTAGGTGACCTTGCGACACACTTCGTAGGCATCGTGTATGGAGATGTTTGAAGAGTTCACGCGACGAACATTCCCTAGCTTTGAGATTCACAAACGAAACACCAATGAAGATACGCACCGTCTATCGCTGTTCGTCCTGCGGACATGTAGCTCCGAAATGGCTTGGCCGTTGTCCGGCTTGCGGAACATGGGAATCCATGATCGAAGAAGTTGATGCACAGACTTCCAAGGGTAAGGGGCGATCCAATCGTTCATCGATCGATGTTGTTGCGGGAGCTGCTACGCCCCTTACAAGTGTGATGGCAGATCAAGCGCCCCGCATCCACACCGGAATGGATGAGCTCGATCGAGTGTTAGGAGGCGGACTCGTACCAGGGAGTATCGTGCTGGTAGGGGGCGATCCGGGAATGGGGAAGAGTACGCTCATGTTGCAGCTTGCAGCCCATGCGGGAGCTCTTGTACCTGACCGTGCATGTCTGTATGTGACTGGTGAAGAGAGTCTGCATCAGATCAAGCAACGTGCTGAACGACTAGGTGTGAAGAGTGACGGCATCATTGTAGCGTCAGAAACGAATGTTGAACGCATCGTTGCCTTGATCGAACACACAACGCCATCGCTTGTTGTGGTGGATTCCGTGCAGACCATCACGACCGATCTCATGGAGTCATCGGCCGGCAGTGTGGCTCAGGTTCGCGAGTGTACGTCGCTTCTAACGCGGATCGCAAAACGCAGTGGTATTCCGATCATCATCATCGGTCACGTTACCAAGGATGGCCTCATTGCCGGACCGAAGGTACTTGAACACATGGTCGATGCCGTGTTGCAGTTCGAAGGTGAAGGCACCTATTCGTATCGCGTGTTGCGTGCATTGAAGAATCGCTACGGGTCAACGAATGAGATCGGCGTCTTCGACATGACCTCGAGCGGTCTGCGTGAGGTGCACAATCCAAGTGAAGTATTGCTCTCCAACAGGAGTATGGACGAACCCGGCACTGCTGTTGTAGCTGTGATGGAGGGAACACGTCCACTCCTCGTAGAAGTACAGGCCTTGGTCTCCCCAACCGGATATAGCGTTCCGCAGCGTGTGAGCACTGGCTACGATACGAAGAGACTCCAGATGATCCTTGCCGTTCTTGAGAAGCGAGGGGGCGTGCAGGTGCGTCAGAGTGACGTGTTTGTCAATGTGGCTGGTGGGATCGCCGTGCAAGACCCTGCGATCGACCTCGGAGTGGCGGTAGCCATTGCGAGCAGCGTAACTGATAGACCTATTCCTTCGGGAGTTGCCTTTGTTGGGGAACTAGGTTTAACGGGTGAGGTACGTAGGGTTGCCTATCTTGATCAGAGAGTGGGCGAAGCGGTGCGGTTGGGACTGGATCAGATCTATGCTCCAACGTCTGCAGAAGCCCCTTCAAAGAACATCGTACCAGTAGAGCGATTGTCGCATGTACTCAGTGCGTTGTTCAGATAGGGAACAAACATGTCAGGTAATGGTATAACTGCAGAATCAATGCAGTCGGTCCGACATAACGCCACTGATGAAGATCTTCTGAAACGGTATCTCGAGGGTGACGAAGCGGCCTTCGTTGCACTCATGCGCCGGTATAAGGAGCCTATCACGACGTACACCTACCGATTCTTGGGTAACTACGACGACGCCGTCGACGTTGCGCAGGAGACGTTTGTGCGCTTGTATCGTTTTGGCCACACCTTTGTTGGCGAAGTGAAGTTTTCGACGTGGCTGTATACGATCGCATCCAATCTTGCTCGTACGGAGCTGAAGCGATATCGCAGAAGATTCGGTACAAGCCTAAGCGAGGAATTCAGTGTGGGCGAAGATGATTCAGTTTGGGACATCCCTGATGAAACATATCGCCCTGATGATCAAGTCGATAGAACACGGATCGTTCAGGATGTTCAACGTGCCTTATTGAGTGTGTCTCCTACCTATCGTGAAATGGTGATCCTTCGGGATGTTCAGCAGCTCACCTACGAGGAGATAGCCGAGATCACGAAAACGGAGATGGGAACGGTGAAGAGCCGTATCAACCGAGGTCGTGCACAGCTTCAGGAACTCTTACGCGATCTCTACAATGAGGTCTTTCCCTCGCAGGAATAGTGATGTCTACTCTATCCCCAGTTCAACCTCCCGACGATTTTGAGCGCGTTGTCTATCTGCGTTCGTTGTTGTCTTCACTGCCGCCGATCGAAACACCGGTCTCCTTTGAGGACAAGGTGTTAAAGAAGGCCCGCAGCGGCGGGGCCGTCTATAGGTTGCTGATCGTTGCCACAACAGTTCTTGGGTTGCTTGGAGGCGTGGTGTGGTGGACATCTCAGCCCAACATCACGGTAGTTCGTGCGGTGAACCAGATCGAGTCCCCAACCGTGGATCTGTATGATCTTCCGCCCGTGCCGGTGGAGGTTGACAAGCGTTACGAGAAACTGCGAAAGAAGAAGACCCAAGAGCCACGCTTTGGCGTAGCTGGGCATTGAGCGCTTGGTATGTCGTATCTTGCGTGCTAGCACAGAGATACAGATTCCATGTTTGAAAAGGAACTTGACCGTGTCCGCAAACAGCTGAAACAACAGCTCGACACGCGTCAGCCCAGCATCCCCCTCTCGGCCATCTTGGCCAATGAGAACGTTCATCCCGCCTACCGCGCGTATTTCCGTGCGGAAGCCGAGTGGTGGCTCCATGAAGAGAGGGCAATCCGTTCGTCCAATCCGCGGTTCGATACCGGGAATGAGGCGTTGCGTGCCATGTTCCCCAAACTCGATGATCTCTACATCAAGTCCGCCAGGTTCGATCATGAGGAACTGACCGCCACGATCGATGCTGCTGTTAAGACCCGACTGAATTTTCTCGTACGGCCGCGTACCACCCTAAAGTGGTTCGTTTTCCGTGGGGAGCCCACCAAGCCCCTTTACGAGATCCTTCTCCGGCTCAACTACCTCACAGATAACACCTACCTGCTGGAAGGCATCCGCCAATGGGCCAAGGCACGTCCGGCAGAGTCCTCGGCCAACGAGATCCTCAGCGTTGTGGAGTTCGAGCGGATCGTAGAGAAGGTGGACAACGATGCCATCCTCGATCTGTCTCAGGACGAGTTTGTCCGCCTGCTCGATGGCATCTATGCCTTCTTTGCGGAGGCGGACCCCGACCTACCACCTGAATCCGTCCCTACCGAGGCCGTGATCATCTTCCTCGATGATAAAGGGGCTGTCCCGATCTCCCAAGCTCTGGAGCGCCTGCTGTATCGGGAAGAGCTCCGCGCCCTTACCCGCCTCAAGTTCTTTGACGTGATCGATACCGTGATCGCCAACATCGAAGAGACCGTTCCCGAAGCGATCACACCAGCGCCTTCTGACCCGATACCAGTGCCCGAACCTGTACCCGAACCATTACCAGAGCCGGTTCCTGAACTCGTGGAAACCGAGATAACGGCCGAGATCCCCGAGGTTCCAGACATCCCGGATGTACACGCCGGCAGGGAAGAGCGTTTCAGAACCATGCTCGATGTCAGCTCAAAGGAACGGGTGATCAAGAAAGTCTTCAATAAAGACGCGGAGTTGTATTCACGGGTGGTTTCCGACGTGCTCAGGTGTGCCGAGTGGAAGGAAGCAGCCGGAGTAGTCGACAGATTTTTTGCCCGTCAGGGAGTGGCGCCGGACAGTACGGCAGCCATGGAATTTGCCCAGGCCCTGCACAGGAGCTTTGTATGAACTTTATCGATACCGCCTGGATCAACGTCAAGGCCGGTGATGGTGGTCCCGGCCACATCTCATTCCGACGCGAGAAATACGTCCCCAAGGGTGGTCCCGACGGCGGAAACGGCGGGAAAGGTGGCTCCATCATCATCGAGGCCGACCGTCAACTCGGTACGCTGCTTGACTTTACGTACCGCAGGCACTACAAGGCCGTGAGTGGGGCACGAGGCGGACAGAGCAACTGTACAGGCAGGAGTGGGGATGACGTGGTCATCCGTGTTCCGGTAGGGACCGTGATACGCGACAAGGTGACAAAGGAGCAGATCGCCGACCTAACCCAGCAGGGTCAGCGAGTTACTGTTGCCCATGGCGGCATGGGCGGTCGGGGCAACTCCGAGTTTGTGACATCGATCAACCAGGCGCCCCGTATGTCAGACCCCGGAACGCCAGGGGAAGAGCGAGACATTGAGTTCGAACTCAAGATCTTGGCAGATGTTGGTCTTGTAGGGTTCCCAAATGCCGGCAAGAGCACGCTGATTGCCACGATCTCGGCAGCGCGGCCCAAGATCGCAGACTATCCGTTCACAACCTTGGTGCCCAACCTTGGGCTTGTGCGGGCAGGTGAGTATCGCAGCTTCACCGTTGCTGACATCCCTGGACTGATCGAGGGGGCTCATGAGGGCAAGGGGCTTGGGATCCAGTTCCTTCGTCACATCGAACGGACCGCAGTTCTCCTCTTTATGATCGACGTGATGTCTGAGGATCCTGAAAAGGACCTAAAGACCCTTCGTAATGAATTGGGCCAATATTCCGCGTCGCTCCTCAAGAAACCATGGCTTGTGAGACTCACCAAGGCCGACACCCTCACCCCTGACGAGCTCGCAGAACTGGCTAAAGGCAAGTTTGTAAAGAAGCACAAGGCAAAGATCATCTCAGCCGTTGCTCAAGAAGGCATCACCGAACTCATCGAAGACCTATGGAAATACGTGCACGATATGCGTAACTCCCAGGAATTTGGCACGGGGCTTGTGGAATAGCTCCTGCCATCAAGGTGGGCTGGATTTCGGGGGGTGACCCACCGTGATCTGGTCCAATGTCCTTGGTGGTGTGGAATCTGTTTCACAGGTTTGTCTACGTAGAACCACGTAGCAACACATAAAAACAACGCTGATCGAAGACAATGACTCAGACGACGCAGAACATATTCGCGAAAAACGCTAGTCCCATGGCATATATGATGCTTTGTGGCAAAGTCGTGTTTGGTGGAACCGCTCCGTCGACCTATTTTCGCGACGATGTACACGCCTCTGGCAACGGGGGTGTTGTGCGCCGTGCCGTTTCAATCCAACGGTTCGGAAGGACATTATGACTCTACGCGACAATGCACAATCTGAAAAATCAAGGCGCCTCGGGCGCCAATTGGTGTTTGTGAATGGGGAACAGACCACGTCAACTATGAAGAATAACAGTAAGAGTAACAGTATTTCAAAGTCTCATTTGGAGGATCGTATGAATCGATTCGATTCCGCGTTCTCTTCGCGACAACGGAGTGTGGGGCGTTGGCTCCAGGCTCTGTTGTTGACGGTCATTACGACCGCCGGGTTGCTAACAGGCATCTCGGTGAAGGCGCAAACCGTTGATCTGTTGGCCAGTCCGGGTCCGAACCCGGTCTGTGCAGGACAGAACACAACACTTCGGGCCACCCTGACAGCTCCCGGTATCAATATCGGTTATGCTGTTAACGGTGCTGCACCTGGCTACGCATTCGCCGCACCAGGCGGCGCCGAGGTTAATCTGGCATTGGACGACGACGAAGTTTCTGCTGAGCAGAACGTTGCCGGCCAATTCCGTTTTCATGGACGCCTCATTGACCTTGCGGTTGACGGCTTCTATGTAGGCTCGAATGGTTTCATCACGTTCCGCAACGACCCACTCGCAGTTCAGATCGCCCCGCGCAATCTGGCCGCTCCGGGTGCAGGTGCTACATATGATGCTATCTACCTGGCAAATACGGACCTTTCGCCACAGGTTGGCGGACAGATCTGGTATGAACTCGTAGGTACAACGCTCATCGTCACGTTTGACGATGTTCCGTACTTCTATCCAAACCCACCGGGACCGATCCCACCGGGTGCTCCAAATCCTGCAACAGTCTCTGTTCAGCTGGTCCTTCACCTTGAAGGTGACGCAGATGCTGGTCAGATCGACATCTTCGTAGAGCAGATCGACGACAACGCTCTGAACGTTCAAGCAGCTCAAGACCAACACACGATCGGTCTTCTCTCGCTTTGTCAGCCACCGCAAGCAACGATTGGTCAAGACCAACGTCCTGGCGCTGGCGGTCCATTCCTCAATGAAGTATACTCATGGGTTCCTGGTCCGCTGGCACTCGCTGGCACACAAACAGCCTTCTTCCGCTGCCCAACTCCAAATGTGCCTTGCGTAGGTGCAGGTGGAACAGCACTTGGAACAATTGGCGGCGCTGGACCTACGTGGGATCTCGTTACAGCCCTTCCTGCCGCAACGGTGGATCGTACGTGGTACTATTATGGTATCACAACGCTCAATAACTGTACAACGGTTCAAACTGCGGATTATGCAGTTGTTGCGAATGCCCAACCGGTAGCAATTGGCTCGATCACAGGTACTCAGAACATTTGCCAAGGTGCAACTGTTCAATATGTAGCTGTACCATCTATTGCTACATCAACACTGGCATGGTCGACAACAGCACCTGGTGCCACGATCATCCTTTCGGGTGCTCAGAACCAGATCGCGGATATCCAGTATCCTGCTGGCGGATCGAACGCCGGTACGAGCTACAACATCCAGGTAACAGAAACTGGTCCGGCACCAACGAACTGCTCAGCGATCAGCACGTTCGTTAATCGTGTAACGATCTATTCGGTTCCGGTTGGACCTCTTACAGTAGCACCAGGTGCTATCTGTGCGGTGGCAACAGGCTCGAACAATGTGACTTACTCGACTCCTGCTGGTTATGGTTCCTATGCATGGGCGTTCGTAACGAACACCATCGGAGCTACATTCCCTGCAGGTAGCACGAACACAAAGGTCGTCACCGTAACGAATCAACCGGTACAACCGGCCGCGGCTGCAACAGTAACGGTCCAAGTGCAGGCTTTCAACGGGCCGGGCAATCTCTGCCCAGGACCGGTGTTGCAGACATCCTTTACTGTTAACCCACTTCCGCCAACAAATGCGGTAGCCGGTTCAGTTGCGAGTGTTTGTGCCGGTACGAATATGACGTACTCCATCACGAACAATGGCGGAACTGGCCTTGTTGGTGTTGCGGGTAATACATATACATACACGGCCTCAGGTCTTCCATTTGTATATACTGGCGGTTCAGCCGGATATCCAAACGGAACACCACTTGCGGCAAACGTTGTTGCAAATCAGTCGCGTCAGCTTAACTGGACGGCAGCTGGTACAGGAACAATGACTGTTCTTGAAACAACTGCTAGTGGTTGCACACGCACGTATAGCACAACAACAACGGTTAACCCGCTCCCAACGCCATCGATCGTTGGTTCGAACACACCTTGTCAGTTTGTACCTGCCACACTTGGTAATCCTTCATACCAATCGGCTCCAAACCCAATTCAGTATTCATACACGCTCAATACGGTCACAGTTGGCAACAGCTATCGTTGGGCGGTCACTGGTGGTGGTGGAACGATCGTCGCAGCGAATGCAGCAACAACAACTGCTCTTCCTGCAACATCTACAACAACACCTGGAAACGTCAATCTTGGTGTATCGCTTATCACTGTTCAGTGGTCAGCCCCAGGTGCAGGCACAGTTACCGTTGATGAGCGTACTGCCCTTGGCTGTAACGCTAGCTCGACGCTTAATGTGACTGTTATTGCGACTCCTCCTACAGGAGCCTTTGTACTCACTGGAGCACTTGCAACGTGTGCGTCACCAGCAGCACCAGTCGCGTATACCGCAACAGGTGCTGGGTCCCATTCGTTTACAATTTCAGGTGGAACACCACAAGCCCCATTCGTTGGTGGCTATGCTCTTGGTGGTCCGGGCGTTACTGGAGTTGGTCCTGGTGGATTTAGTGTTCAGTGGGGTGCTGCCGGAACCGGTACCATCTCTCATGAATACACAGAAGGTGGTTGTGCGGCTGTAAAGACCTACACAATCACGATCAACCCAAATCCTACGTTCAGCATTGGTGCACCAGCTCCAACGCTTTGCGGTAATCAAGCGCATACGTTCTCAACATTGGCACTTGTCAATGGTGGTGGTGCTCCTACCTACTTGTGGGCAGAAGCCCTTGACGTAGACGGTATCGGTACGCTTGGCGTGAATAACAATCCAACGATGATCGTGACATTCACGAATCCTCCGGCTGCTACATCTTCGTACTCGCTTACACTTACAGTAACAAACACAACAACCACTTGTGCAGCAACTGTGACGCAGGCGTTCACGATCAACCAGGTGCCTTCAGCTCCGGTCATCACACCGGTGGCAACAGCGTGTGCAGCTTCCCCGCAGAACCCAGTTTCTACGACGAACTACACGATCACAACGGCTCAGGCTGGTTCGCTTGCAGTTAACGTAACTGGCGCTCCGGTTGGAACAGTTGTAACTGGCAGTCCTTTTGCTCAGCCAGTTGGTGCCGTCGCACGTACGATCACATGGGGTCAATTGCCACAAAACGCGGCACTTGTACCACAGAGCGTTGTCGTGACGATCAATGCACAACTCACATCGGCAGCAGGCTGCGTCAGCTTGGTTGGTTCAACCAACACAACCTTTTATGCACGTCCTGCACCGGCTCCGATCACATTTGCTCCGGTTCTTCCATTCTGCGTCAATACACCGGTACCGATCAATGTTGCAGTGGCAACAAACGGTGGGGCAGGCCAACCGGGAGTTAACTATGTTTGGGTTCCAGGTGGTGGCATAGTTCTGAATGCGGCTGGACCAGCTCCCGACCTCACACGTCAGATCACAAATCTTGGTGGTGCAGGTCCGAAGTCAATTACAGTGACAGGGGTTGATGCTATTTCGGGTTGCGGAACGTCAACAGTGACAAACTTCGTAGTTGACCCGGTTCCAACTCCATCGATCGTTATCAATGTTCCTACTGCTGGCTTGAATCCAAACGTTGTCTGCCAGAACTTGGTAGATCCGGTTGGCATGCCACACGCTGGTCCGTTCACGTACACATATGACTTCGCTACTCCACAAGTACTTGGCAACACGTACTCGTGGCAGATATCGAATGGTTATATCGTTGCGTACTCAACGAACAATGGTGGTGCATACACAACGATCGCTGGTAACGTAGCTCCGGTTGCTAGCCAGCTTCTTCCGGGCACATTGAATGCATCACGCGTGCGTGTTGTATTCTATGGTGCGTCACCTGCAAAGATCAAGGTCACGGAAGTGCACCCTGGTGGTTGCGGTGCAACGACACCTGACTACAACGTCACACTCAATGTTATCCCAACTCAGTATGCTCTTGGTGTTACACCACAAGACATCTGCAACACGGGTGCCCAAACGGCACCACTCACGCTTGCAAACTCGCAAGTTGGTTACTCGTATCAAGTCCAACGTTCAACCAACGGTGGTGGTACATGGGCTAACGCAACGGTTGCTGCTCAAAATGGTACTGGTGCTGCTCTGAACTTTGTTGTTCCTACAGCAGATCTTGCCTTCACAACTGTTGCTCCTGCACCTACGGTGTATCTGTTCCGTGTTGTAGCATCTAATCTTGCTCCGGTATGCGGACCGTATATCGTTTCGACAGGTGATGCCACAGTTAATGTTCATCAGATCCCGAATGCAGCTCTTGCTGTAACGATCGCTCCAACGCCTGTGTGCTTTGGTGACCTCGTAAACGTTACAGTAGCTGGATCTGAGAACTGGGTAACGTATGAACTCTTCCGTCGTCAGATCCGCGACAATGCAACCGGTGCAGCATTGCCACCGGCAGCATTCGTGTCAACTGGTATTAGCGCTGTAGGTACAGGTGGAGCACTCCTCCTTGCCGACAACACAAACCCAGTTGGTGGTTATCCACTGCTTGCCGCTGCGAACTACGAGTATGAAGTAGTTGCAACGTCGAACACGAATCCGCCTGCTTGCTTCGTGATCCTCACGCAGCATCCAACAGCTACGGTCTTCGCTCTTCCGCTTGTTCAAGCGAATAGCTACACACCGAACCCAGTTTGTTGGGAACAGCCGGTGATCTTCACCCAGGCTGGTTCACAAGACGGTGTAACGTATGAGATCCTCCGCAACGGTGTTTCGATGGCTCCTGCTGTTACCTTCAATGGTACTGGTGGCGCGATCGGTCCGATCTCGATTCCAGCTCTCAGCGTTCTTCCGACAAACCCAGCCGTTCCAACGATCGTAAACTTCGAAGTGCGCGCTCAACTGCGCACCGGTGCAGGAGTTTATGCTCGTCCGATCCCAGCTTCAGCTTGCCCTGTATCAGATGCTCCGGGTACGGACGTTACCGTCAATCCTAAGCCGGTTGCTTCATTCTCGGGTTCAAACCCAGCATGTGGTCCATCGGTTGGTACATATACGGCTGCAACTCCTTCCTTCGGTGGATGGGCTGCAACGTATGATTGGAAGATCCTTGGTGTTGTCGACAACACCGTAGAGATTCCGGTAACAACAAATCCTCCAACAGGTACAACTCCACTCGTTGGAAACAACACAGGCTTTGGTACGCTTAATCCGTTCGTCACAACATGGGGAACCCACCTTCTTTCATGCAATGGTGTATACAATCCATTGCCTGTGAAGGTCCGCATGATCGAAACGAACGTCTTCGGATGCCCTGACACAGCGGTTGTGACGGTGACGATCAACCCAACTGTTGCAGATGCTACGATCAGCGGTCCAACAACGGCATGTATCTATGGTGGCTTCGAAGAGCACCTCACAACGTACACAGTAGCACGTGCACCTGGTTGCGTGTTCCCTGCCGGAACAACGTATCTCTGGAACATGCCAACTGGTCCTGTTGTCGGTGTGATCCGCAGCGGTCAAAACACAACATCGATCGTTACAGAGTGGCACGCTACGGGCGGCACGAACATCGGTCAGATCCAGCTTGCTGTAACACTTCCACCGTCACACGGTGGTTGCGTGACGAACCTCACGTATGACGTGACGGTGTACCCACAACCACAGCCAGTGATCACAGGTCCAACGCAGGTTTGCCAGAATTCAACTGGTTCACCAACGTCGACTTCGATCTACACGGCCACGCTCTTCACGGGCGACACGTATAAGTGGGATGTTGTTGGTGGAACGATCACAACACCAGGTGGTGCAACAGGCACAGGTGTTGTTGGTAACCCATCGACGATCACAGCAGTGAATGGCAATAGCATCACGGTAACATGGGGTACAACTCCTAACCCGAATGCTACGATCACGCTTACACAAACAAGTGTTGTTGGTTGCCTCAACCGTACAACTCTCAACGTCAACGTTAACCCAACGCCGAACCCGGTCATCAATGGCCCAGGCGTAGTGTGCGACAATGCCGTTGCATCGTACAGCACAGCAAACAATGCTCCTGCTAACAGCTATGCATGGACAATGCTCGGCGGTAGTAACGCAACGATCACAGCTGGTGCCAATCAGGCAACAGCAACGGTCCTTACGGGCGCTATCGGCGGTGGCAACTCGTTCACGCTCCAGCTTGTTGAAACAACAAACGCTACAACTTGCTCGAAGACGGTAACACGCACGATCACGATCGTTCCAACACCGGCTCCGACGATCACGCGTCTCACCCCAGGTGGTGCAACAGGTGGCTCATGCCTTAACCAAGTGATCCAGTATGGTCAGACAGATCCAACTGCTGGTACGTTCTCGTACAAGTGGACAGCTACAAGCGGCATTATCTCGGATGTAACAGGTAACAATCCTGGTCCGGACAATGGCACTACTGTCTATGTCAAGTGGAACACTGTAGGTACAGGCACGATCACTCTTGCTAAGTGGCACACATCATCACAGTGCACAACCACTGTATCACAGAACGTAACGATCACGAACCCACCTGCGCCGGCCATCACTGGTCCGACAAACGTGTGCGGTGAGCAGATCGCTACATACAGCACGCCGAACGTTGTGGGCAACACGTATTCGTGGAGCTTCTCTAACGGATCGATCGTAAGTGGCTCGGGTACTAATGCCCTCACGATCAAGTTCACCAATCCAGGTGTTGGTTCTACACTGTCGTCAAACGTTACAGTGACAGAAACGAATACTCTGAGCGGTTGCACAGGTTCGGCCACAGTGCTCGTCACGATCCGTTATCAGCCACAAGTGCAGACCATCACTGGTCCAACACAAGTGTGCGCATACAACGCGGTCACAAACCCAGGTAACGTTGCCTACTCTGTTGCTAACAACATTGGAGCAACGTATCAGTGGACGGTAACTGGTGCAACGATCGTTTCTGGCGCAACAACGAACGCAGTTCAAGTTCGCTGGACAACGATCGGCACGCAGACACTTACAGTTGTTGAGAAGGAAGCAACGGGTCTTTGCTCGGCTACTTCTACGCTCAACGTTGCTGTAACGTACATGCCTGCACCATCGATCACGGGCAATCTCAACGCATGCTCGAATAGCGCCGAAACATATAGCACACCAGCAGTGGCCGGTAGCACGTATGCTTGGACTGTGTCGGGTACAGTTGCAGATCGCACGACCTCGGGCTTGACAAACAACTCGATCACAGTTCAATGGCTCACAGCCGGCACTCGCACTCTTACAGTGATTGAAACCGCTGGTCTTTGCACAGCAACGGCCACGGCGAACGTCACAGTAACTGCTAAGCCAGCTCCGGTCATCACACGTGTATCTCCGCTCGGTCTTCTTAACCAAGCTTGCTTGGATGAGACGATCACGTATTCCACACCAAACGGTGGTAGCACAACGTACCTCTGGACGGTAACAGGTGGAACGATCACTGGTGTAAACAATGCGAACGCTGTAACCATCAACTGGACAGCTATCGGAAACCAAACGCTTTCGGTTGTAGAGACATCAACGGTTAACACCGGTTGCGTCGGAACAACTTCGCTCAGCGTTTCGGTTGAAGAGCAGCCAAATCCGGTTATCTCAGGTGGAACACCTGTTTGCTCCGGTTCAACACAAACGTATTCGGTAACAGCCGTCGCTGGTCACACATATAACTGGTCGATCACCGGTCTGGCAGCAGATCGCACGATCACCACGAGTGTAACTGGTAGCAGCATGTCCGTAACGTGGAACAACGCCGGTTCCTACACGGTGTCGGTCCTTCAAACGAACAACTCCGGTAACTGCTCACGCACAGCAAATCTTGTTGTGACGGTTCAGCAGACACCAACAGCCACTGCGATCTCGCGTGTCTCTGGTACTCCGCTCAATCAAGCATGTAACGGTGAAACGATCTCCTACTCAACACCAGCGAACGGCGCAAGCTCATATCTCTGGACAGTAGTTGGTGGATCGATCAACGGTTCGGCTACAGGAAACGTTGTCTCGGTAACATGGCAGACAGTTGGTAACAACACGATCACAGTGACGGAGACCACGACGGGAACGCCGTGCTTCAAGACTGTGACTCAGAATGTTGCTGTCACACGCATGCCAACGCCAACGATCTCCGGCAATCTCAATGCATGTTCGAACTCAACAGAAGTGTATAGCACACCGGCACAAGCTGGCAGCACATATGCTTGGACGGTTTCGGGCACAGCAACGGATCGTACGATCGCTTCTGGTACAACGAACAACACGATCACAGTGCTCTGGCTCACAGCCGGTACACGCACACTTACGGTAACGGAAACAGCTGGTCTTTGTGTCGTCACAACTACAGCGAACGTTACAGTAACTGCTAAGCCAACTCCGGTCATTACACGTACTTCACCAGCTGGTCTTCTTAACCAAGCTTGCTTGGATGAGACGATCACGTACTCCACTCCGAACCTTGGCGGTACAACGTACCTCTGGACAGTAACGGGCGGTACGATCACTGGTGTCAACAATGCAAATGCAGTGACAGTGAACTGGACAGCACTCGGAAATCAAACGCTGACAGTTGTTGAGACAGCAACGGCTAACACCGGTTGCGTCGGCACAACATCGCTCAACGTTTCGGTTGAAGAGCAGCCAAACCCAGTCATCTCTGGTGGCACACCAGTTTGCTCTGGTACAACGCAGACATATTCAGTAACAGCAGTTCCTGGTCACACGTACAACTGGACAATTGGTGGTACGGCAGCCGATCGCACGATCGTCTCCTCCATCACTGGTTCGAGCGTAACCGTCACATGGAATAACGCTGGTACATATGCTGTTGGCGTCACGCAGACAAACGTCTCTGGTAACTGCTTCCGCAGTGCAACACTGAACGTCACTGTTCAGCAAACACCAACAGCAACAGCCATCTCCCGCGTAACACCGGGTGGTGCTGTAAACCAAGCTTGCCAAGGTCAAACGATCACGTACTCAACGCCATTCGTTGGCACGAGCTCGTATCTCTGGACTGCAACAGGTGGTGTTATCAACGGTACAGCAACAGCTAACACTGTTTCGGTAACGTGGCAGACGATCGGCAACAACACGCTGACAGTAACAGAAACCACGACGGGAACGCCGTGCTTCAAGACTGTTACGCAGAATGTTGCTGTGAGCTACACGCCAACACCGAACATCACAGGTTCGACAGTTGTCTGTATCAACAAGGAACACACGTATTCTACGCCAGCCGTTCCAGGTAGCACCTATAACTGGGTGATCACACCAACGAACGCCTTCGCTACGATCGCAGGATATCCAACAAGCAACACGATCACAGTTCGCTGGATCCAGCCTGGTCTTCACACAATGAGTGTGACAGAAACAGCTCTTGGTGGCTTCTGCTTCACAACAACAACGGTGAACATCCGCGTTAACCCGATCCCAACGCCAGACATCCAGTCTGCAACGGGCTACGGTAATCCGATCACACGCCGTCCGGGTATCGTTTGCAACAACAGCACACACGTCTACTCTGTAACACCAACACCTGGAAATGTCTTCCAGTGGGTTGTAACAGGTGGTACGATCACTGCTGGTAGCAACACAAATCAGATCACGGTTCTTTGGGGTGCTGCCGGTAACGGTACCATCGCTTGCACCGAGACTGTTCCTGGTTCTGACTGTATCACAACGGATACTGACACGATCCTGATCCGTCCGACGCCAACGCCGGTCGTTACAGGTCAAGTCAATCCATGTGGCAACAGCGTTCAAGACTACACAACACCATTCGTATCGGGTAATGCATATACATGGACCGTTGTTGGCGGCACGTATGTGAACCTTGCTCCGAACACGATCCGTGTAACGTGGAGTGCTCCGGTTTGGCCGAACACGACAGCTGCTACGGTTAGCGTTCGTGAAGATGTTGCTGATGTTCTCCCTGCAGGCACATGCTTCGGTGTGAACACGCTCAACGTCACAATCCGTCCAATTCCTCCAACACCATCGATCACAGGTCCATCACCGGTCTGCGCAACGGATCTTTCAGATTCGCCAGCAACCATCAACACGGCAACGTATACATCGAGCATCCCTGTGATCACAGCGGGCTCAGGTAGCCTTCAGCCAAGCTGGACTGTAACAAACGGTGTTATCGTCTCGGGTCAAGGAACACTCACGATCGGTGTTCAGTGGGCTAACTCTGGTCTTACACCGATCACGGGTAACCTCACGGTCACACATACATCGAGCTTCGGTTGCTCAGCAACTGGATCGCTGTCTGTAACGATCAATCCGCTTCCGAACCCAGTCATTTCTGGTCCAAGGTCTGCTTGCCAGAATTCGCTTCAGAACTATAGCACACCGGGTATCCCTGGTAACACCTATAGCTGGGCAGTTTCTGGTGGCAACATCATCCGTGCTGGTCAAGGCACACCGAACGTAACAGTTGAGTGGACACTCCCGGGTGCTGCTACACTGACGGTTACAGAAGTGAATGGCTTCCTTTGCACGGTTCTGAATACGATCAACGTTACAGTCAACGCTCTTCCAAACGCAGTTCTGACGGCTTCTGGCCAGACGACATTCTGCCAAGGTGGAGATGTGACTCTCAGCGCACCGATCGGCTTCTCTTCGTACATCTGGAACACAGGTGAAACAGCACGTAGCATCGTTGTTCGCACAACGGGCAAGTACTGGTGCACAGTGACGGATGAAAACGGTTGCTCTAATAGCTCGGATACGATCCAAGTGAACGTATTCCCAAGCACGCTGCCGATCATCGCGATCAATGCTCCAACAACGTTCTGTGAAGGTGGTAGCGTAACACTTACAGCTCCTTCCGGATTCAATGCGTACCTCTGGTCGAACGGCGCTCAAACGCAATCGATCGTGGTCACACAATCTGGCTCGTACACTGTAACTGTTGCTGATAACAATGGCTGCACAGGCACATCAACGGAAGTTGACGTAGTTGTGAATCCAACACCTGCACCGGTTCTTACACTCATTGGTTCTGCGAATCTCTGCTCAGGTGACAGCGTTGAAGTACGCGCACCGGCTGGCTTCGTATCGTACACATGGGTATCTACTTCAGGCACGAATTACGGCACAGCTCGCTCGATCATCATCCGTCAAACGGATACGGTCTATTGCCAAGTTGTTGACGTGAATGGTTGCGTTGGTTCGTCCGATACCGTTGGTATCACGGTCGCTCCTGTCGCTCCTCCTGTCATCACAGCAAACGGCCCAACCACGTTCTGCGAAGGTGGTGCTGTAACACTTACTGCACCTGCTGGCTACGCATCATACATCTGGTCGAACGGCGCAACTGGCCGCACGATCACGGTGCAAAATGGTGGCGAGTTCTGGGTTACGGTCACGAACAACACGTCGTGCCCTGCTAACTCAACTAAGACAGTGGTAACGGTGAACAGCTTGCCTGTTATTCCTACGATCTCCCGCATGGGTGATGTTCTCACCGCGAACTCAGCAGTTGCTCAGTCGTGGCAGTGGTTCCGCAACGGAACAATGATCGCTGGAGCTACGGCCAAGACGTACACAGTGGCTCTGCCAGGCTCGTACCGTGTTGAGATCGCAGATAACAACACCTGCGCCTCGGTCTCTGAAGCATTCGATGTTATCCTCACGGATGTCGATGAAGATGTAGTAGCCGGCCGTCAAGCCGAACTCCGCGTCTTCCCGAATCCATCGAATGGTCAGTTCTCTATCGAAACAACGATCACACAAGCTGGTCCGGTTCGCATTGAACTTGTCAATGCAGTCGGCGAGCTGGTGATGACACTCAATGAGGCCGCAAACGGCGGTGCATTCCGCACGTCGGTCGACATGGGTATCCTCGCCAACGGTGTCTACAACGTGGTCGTCACCACGGGTAGCGAACGTTGGGTGGTCCGTCTGGTCCGTCGTTAATTCGACCAGCCAGCTTCACATTTCAGCGGGGACGCACGTCAGTGCGTCCCCGCTTTTTATTTTGGCCAAGTCCGTAACAGTTGACCTCTTTGAGCTATCATACTCACTCACCACGATGTTCATTTCTAAACGGAACTTTTGAATGCGGATCTTCTCTACTCTTGTGATCTTGATCGTTGCATCCACTGGACTTTTCGCCAGCGGTTCTGGTCAGGCAGGACGCACAGCCCTGAACTCTCCCGGTTGTTCAGGTTCGGGATGTCATGGAGCCGCATCTTCAGCGAACCCAGCCACTACATTGCGCGTTGTTCAAGCTGTAGACGGAAAGCTCTCTGCCGTGAGTGGGGAGACCATTACCCTCACCGTAGTAGTGTCCCATCTTTCACGACAAGCTGCGGGAGTTGGAATAGCCGTAAAGTCCACCGAACAAGGGACCACGAACGCAGGTACCCTCGGGATCGTGACTGGTCAGGGGTTGAGACTCTCTGCCGGTGAACTCACTCATTCTACGCCGAAACCATTGGTCGACAACGAGGCGTCATTTACCTTTACCTGGACAGCCCCCTCCCAACCCGGTACCTATTATCTTCGGGCCATTGGCAATGCCGTGAACGGAGATGGCAGTGCCGGCACCATCGATCAATGGAATCGCATGCCTGTGGTGGAGGTCGTTGTCGGACTCCCCAATTCCGTGGATGAGTACTCCGATGTAGATGTTGTGGTTTCACCGGTGCCTGCCCACGACCAGGTGTCAATGACCGTACCTACCCAGGCAAACGAACAACTACAGATCACCGTCCTTGACCATCTGGGTGCTATTGTAGCATCGGACAATGCAATTGCTTCCGGCGAATCATTCCGCTATACGTGGAATGGCAGAGGCAACGATGGTTCCCAAGTGCCTCAAGGGGCGTATGTTGTTGCGATCACTTCCAACCGTAAACTGATGAAGGGACGTGCGATCATCATCCGATGAAGAGAACCTTTGGTCATATCGCAACATTGGTCTTGCTCTGCTGTTCGCTAACGGCACCGCTTGCTGCGCAATGGAAGGAAGCATTGTTGCCACCTCCCTATGATCAAGGGTATTATCTCGACGTCTATTTCCTGCCCGGCAATCAGAATCTAGGCTGGGTGTGCGGGATGAATGGTGAGATCATTCGTACCACGGATGGCGGTGCCACGTGGCGCGGTTCTACTATCCCAGGGGCATTTCTCGAATATGTCCAGTTCTTGACGCCTTCGATCGGCTACGTGTCAGGTCATGCCGGCGTCTTTCGCAGCGATGACGGCGGGATAACCTGGCGAGACATCTCACCCTTCGATCCCAATTTTGAAAAGGGATGGGGCTCCTACTGGATCAATCAGAACGAAGGTCTGTATTTCGTTGGTGGCTGCGCATCAGGTATACAGGCATTCTACCGGACGACCGATGCCGGACAGAGCTGGACGGTGTCCTATGGGACCGAGCCGATGAGCGGACTGAGTGACGGGATCATCTTCCGTAACGGAAGTGGATTCGCTGTGAGCAGCGGAGTTCTGTGGCGCACAACAGACTTCGGTCGGTCATGGAGCATCTACTCCCGAACAGGCAGCAAGGTCTGGTCAGAGGAGCTCGCCATTTCCGGCAATGCCATGCTGATCCCAACAGCCGGTAACACGTGTGATGGTAATGCCAGCGGAATCGGTTCTCTTAGATATAGCAACGATGCTGGTCGATCTTGGCGAGAATATCAGACCGGCGCAAACATGTTCGGCAGTTTCCTCCTCGATGAACGTCGCGGATGGGGCGTGGGCAACGATAGGGCTGTGTTGTATACCGACGATGCGGGGGAGTCTTGGACCAACCGTAATTGTGGTATCCGAGGAAACATCGACGATATCTTCTTCATCAACGACACGCTCGGCTGGGCCGTTGGTCAGGGTGTGTACAGAAGTAACTTCAATGCAGCCGGACCAAAGGTTGCCATCGTCCCCGCTGATGAGGTTATCATGATCTGCAAGGGAGATAGTGCCTTTGTAGAAGCGCGTTCTGCCGTTGACAATTATTCATGGAGCGATGGCGTAAAGTCCCCGGGCAGGTACCTGACTGAACCTGGCAGGTACATCGTTTCCGTCTATGACAGAGCAACATGTGCCGAATCCAAGGATACCATACGAGTTGCTTTGAAAAGCACATTCGAACCGCGTATCACCTCCATCCCGAAGACTGTCTGTGAGGGAGATTCTATCACCCTCAGTGTGGATGGGCCGATCAACTCCTGGTTGTGGTCCAATGGTGACCAAACACAGTCCACGGTGGTGAAGACAAGTGGGAAGTACACCTGTGTAACCCTCGACTCCGCCGGCTGCACCGCCACGTCGGAGATCACCGTAACCGTTAACCCCCGTCCTAGACCAACAATCCAAGCAAACCGGTCACTCACGATCTGTCTCGATGACGTGATCACTCTAACGGCACCTCCCGGTTTCCGCAAGTATGAGTGGAATACCGGCGAAACAAGCAGCTCGATCACAACGGATCAGGGTGGCGATTATGTGGTGACGGTGGTGGACGACAATGGCTGTATTGGCACGTCGGACACCACGCGTGTTGTCAAGCTCGATACCCGCAACAAGGCGAACGTGCAATTCAGCCCCGGCGACGGCGGCGTGATCATCGTCAACGATCACAACGTAGGTACCCTGGCTTGCCGCACAGTCCGCATCAGAAACATCTCAACCAACGAACCGCTGGTGATCTCCCGTCCGTTCTTCGTGGGCAACGTCTACTTCTCGATGCCCCAAGCGCAATTCCCGATCAACATCGCTCCCGGTGAGATCGGCGAGCTCACCCTCTGTGCCTCGGCCATTGATACAGGCCTTGTAGAAGATACTCTTGCCCTCCCCGACACCTGCTCTGTTGGGAAGATCCCAATTCAAAGTAAGGGGCTTCCCATCGCGTTCACCGGCTCATCTCGCTGCGATGTAGGTGTGGCCGCACTCGTGATCAGTGCGGGCTCCTCGTGGCGACTCTCAGCCCCTTTTCCTGTTCCGGCCTCTACTTCTCTAACCATCACAGTAAAACACGTTCAGGGGCCCTCTGCGGACCTAACAGCCACCCTGCATGATGTTGCCGGACGCGTGATGGGCTACTCGTCTGCCCGCAGCGTTCCGGACGGTGAAATAGACATCACCCTCAACGTGAACGGTCTGCCAACAGGACCCTATTCGCTTACGGTAATGGCCAATGGGGAGATGGTGGGGGTAAGTCAGTTACTAGTTACTAGTTACTAGTTACGCAGTTACTAGTTACGCAGTTACAGAGTTACGCAGTTACGCAGTTACTCAGTTACAGAGTTACGCAGTTACTTAGTTACTCAGTTACTCAGTTACTCAGTTACGCAGTTACTTAGTTACCAGTCATAACGTCATAACCGTCATACCGTCATACCGTCATACCGTCATAACGTCAACGTCCCGTCTACTCTCTCTACCTCTCATACCGTCTGTCTTAATCAGGACAATGGGGGCTGAAAAGTTCGTAAATTTGCCCTCATGGCGACGATCATATCCCTCGACCCGCGTGTTACGCGGATGCAGATCGATCCGGAGCGGAAAGACCCGCTGGAACCAAAACCGGAGCTCGATCAGTTTCAGACCTTTGAGGTCTTCCACCAGGGCAAGAGTGGTGCACACCACATGCACGTTGGATGTGTTCACGCACCCAACCACGAGCTAGCTCTCCTTTTGGCAAAGGAGCAGTATGCTCGGCGTGGCCAAACGGTGAATCTGTGGGTGGTGAACACAAGAGACGTGTTCACGATGTCTGCAGAAGATGCCGATGTGTTCGCCACAACTCCCGAGAAGAAATACCGGGAAGTGTCGGCCTACATGGTCCGCAACAAGGTGGAAGCCTTTAAGAAACAGAATACGGAAGGCTCTGCCGAATGAATACGAACGCACTGAACGACCTTTGTTACCGCATGGCGGATGACGAACTGATCCTTGCGCACAGGCATTCGGAGTGGACCGGACTTGGTCCTCTCTTGGAAGAAGACATTGCATTTTCTTCGATCGCGCAAGACAAACTCGGTCACGCTCAAGCTCTCTACACCATCATGCACGAACTTGGCGGAGGGCCGGATGCGGACACCGCAGCCTTCATGCGCGATGAACTCAAGATGCGCTGCTCGCATTTCGTCGAGTTGCCGAATGGTGAATATGACTTCTCACTCGTACGACACTTCCTCTTTGACGTGGCAGAGTATGTTCGTTGGACGGCATTGGTTCAGAGCTCTGTAGAGCCCCTTGCCAACCTTGCCCGCAAGATCCACGGCGAACTGAAGTACCATCTCTATCATGCTCAAACATGGATGGTACAACTTGGTGCCAATGGCAACGAAGAGTCCCATGCACGAATGCAGTCGGCCCTGAATGTCGCATGGCCATATGCGTTGGGAATGTTCGAGCCCGGAGAACATGAGGATGCATTGATAGCCGATGGGATCTTCATTGGAGAAGTAGCCGCTCAGCAACGCTGGGTTGAACTTGTTGAGGAACTCCTGCAAACGTCAACACTCGTGATCCCGACAAATGTCACTCCAGTGTATGGTGGACGTAAGGGACACCATACAGAACACCTCAAACCGCTTCTTGATGAGATGACGGAAGTCTATCGCATCGATCCGTCTGCGGAGTGGTGAGATGACGCAGCAAGATGTTTATGATGCACTTCTCAATGTGCACGATCCGGAGATCCCAACGATCTCTCTCGTGGACATGGGGATCATCACAAACGTTGATGTGCGTAGTGATGACGAGGTCCACGTTACCATGACGCCAACATTCGTTGGATGTCCGGCGATCACTGTGATGCGTAATGACGTTGAATCGGCTGTTAGGGGGCTTGGTGTTTCGAACGTGACGGTAAGTGTCACCTTTGATCAACCATGGACTACCAATCGCCTCACCGAAGCGGGTAAAGCCGCTCTGCTAAAACATGGCCTTGCTCCACCAGAGCCCTTTGATACGCTCACACTGAAGCTTGATGTGCTGAACAACGTGGCCTGCCCATTCTGCGGTTCACGTGACACCACGCTCAAGAGCCCGTTCGGACCAACTCTCTGCCGCTCCCTTCACTACTGCAACAAGTGCTTGCAGGCGTTTGAAGGATTTAAGCCGGTCTAACTCGCAGTTACTCAGTTACGCAGTTACAGAGTTACAGAGTATCAAAGTTTCTACGTAACTGAGTAACTATGTAACTGAGTAACTACGTAACTAAAAGCTGATGCTTGCCTGCACGTAGAACTGCCGCCCAACCAATCCCGGAATGAGTGTTGGGTGGAATTCATCGAGCAGGTTATTGATGCCGGTACCGATGAGCAGACGTTGTTCGTTGAGCATGAATGAGCGTGTGAGAGCAAGGTTGACAACAACGTAGCCTTGAACGAATTCGTCATCGCGGTCGAGGACCTTGCGCGGCGGATCAGAGATCACGATACCGTTCTTGTCCAGAGATTCATCGCCGTACCGTCCGATGAATTGAAAGCGAACGTTGGTGCTCCAAGCATGGTCGGGAGAGTCGTACTGAATGCGGAGCGATCCGCTGTTCTGAGACCGACCCCACAGTCCATGGTAGTCTTCGCGCGTGAGAAGTCCATCGATGGTGCCGGCTTCACCATTGTCGATCGCCTCAAGAACCTGCACATCCTTTGCATCGAGGAATTGATATCCGCCGAGTGCACTGAAGACGCCAACGTTGTCGATGGCAAGTGCGAGACGGAGGTTGCACTCGATCCCTTGTGTATAGGCCTGCGAGATGTTGCGATACGAGTACACATCTCTGCCCTCAACAGACTCCACGAAGTAAAACTCAATCAGGTTTCGCAGATCGTTTCGGAAGGCGCGGATCTCAGCACTGTAGAGAAGGGATAGCTCATCCGTGAGCTGACGCTGACCATCTTCATAGCGTAGACTGAGGTCATACGAGACGCTGCGTTCGGGTTCCAACGTATTGCCCAGGCGCTCGGCACCGATCAGGTCATAACCTGCACCGGCAAGCCGGTTGGAGAACGTTACGTAGAGCTGACGGAAGTCGGGGGCTTTGAATCCAGTACCGATGGATCCGGACGCGCGTAGGTTCTCGCCTGGCTTCCATAACAACGAAAGGCGCGGACTCAGCGCCGAACCAAAGACACTGTTGCCGTCAAATCGTCCACTCACCACATACGAGATCCAATCCGTTGGCATTCCCTCCCATTGGGCGAACGCCACATAGGTGCGATAGAACGGATGTGCGCCGGTTGAGTCTCTGTATCGAGATCCATCGATGTCATCGTAGAGGAACTCTCCGCCCATCGTGAGTCTGTTGGCAGCTCCAAGCTGCACGTCGTATTGCGCATAGAGTCGACCAATGCGCCGCAACAGATCATCAGTTGAACCAGCAGCCCCCTGAGAAGAATCGAAGTTGTATCGTTCGTTATAGGAAGACCCGTAGGCGTTCATGGTGAGTCGTGCGCGACCGCTTTGGTACTCTACGCCAACCGTACTGGAAACGTCCCACTGTTGCACCGATCCTGTGTTTTGTGCGATCTGTCCGGCAACACTTTCAATGAATGATCCGCGCGTCTCCGACCCAAAAAGTCTGAGCCAAGCACGAGTGGTCCACCCCTTGGCAAACTTCCATTGAAACTTGCCGTGCAGCGTGCCATCCTGAAACCCCGCATACGGAATGGACATTGTATCAAGCGGGAGTGAGAACTGCGGTTGGTTCTTGTAATCAAGGAATCCCGAGACTTCTATCGAATCACTGCCCCAGCCACCTTCAATACGAGTTTCGAGGGGGCCTCTTGTAACGCCCTGAACCATGACGGTCCCATTGAATCCGTTGGCCGGACGTTTGGTGATGATGTTCACAACGCCGGCCAGGGCGTCACTTCCATACATACTGCTCATTGGCCCCTTCACTACCTCAACGCGCTCTACATTCCCAACAGAGATACGAGAGAGGTCTACAACACCGGCCACACGTCCTACTACGGGCTGTCCATCGATCAGGATGAGTGTGTAGTCAGGGCCAAGGCCATTCATCTGTATCCCGTTTCGTACGGCACCGGTGATCACAATACCGGCTTGCTCACGGAGGAGATCTCCGATGTCCGTCATTGCCGTTGTGGAGATCCGTTCCTTGCCGATCACCTCAACACGAACGGGTGAGTCTTTGAGACGCACTTCATTGCGCGTCCCGGTCACAACAACCTGTGACTTGAGATACGTACGGAGACTATCGGTTACGTGGCGTGTTCGAAGCGTATCGCGCTTCGGGGTCTGCGCACTAACGATCGTTGTCGCAATGAAAAAAGCCCACAAGAGGTGGGCATATCGTCGATCCATCATACAAAAGTACCGCTTGTGCTTCGAATTATCGGACCCATACGAATGGAATGGTCTCCGAGTTCGCCGGAAGTACAACATGCAGCACATACATTCCTGTGCTCATTGCAGACATATCGATCTGCAGTGGAGCAGCACCGAGATCACGCTCGGTGCGAGTGATCGTGTGCGTCCACAATACGCGACCATCAAGACCAACGAGTTGCAAATGATATGGTCCCGGCATGTTCGCCTGGAGATCAATGGCGATCCTATCTTCGGACGGCAAGGCGCGGACACCAACGGTTGACGCAAGGAAGTTGCGCAATGCTCTCCCTGAGAGATTACATCCCGAGATATACAGTAGTCCGTTCGTCGAACGAATAGTAGGACATGCCTCTCCTTGCCACGACACATCTTCCCATGTGAGAGGAACTGTCTCGATGGTACCGGCCAAGACCAGCCCCCTGACCTCTGTGATCTTTTGACGGGTGGAGATCACCTGCACATTCTCAACGAACAGGTATGAGAGTCGATCCTCACCACGTAGGCTCGTGCGAAGCGCACCGCGATCTGTGGAATCCGGCAAGAATGCACTGGCATTATTCACAAGCGTGGCGCGCAGCTCACGGATCGTGAGTGGCAACAACGAAGCCGGCACCTCAACGAACACAGGAATGCCAACATCTTCAGAACCGGCTGCTGCTGTTACACTGCCGGCGATGAGTCTGATGGATGCCGTGTCCCGGACCCTGACCGTAACAGAACGGGTTTGTTCACATCCCAACTGATCGATCCCGCGGACGGTGTAGGTGGTTGTTGTTTGAGGGCTGGCAAGGGGCGTATCACTGTTCGGATCGCTGAGTCCGGCGGGTGGAGTCCATTGATAGGTTGATGCACCGGACGCACGAAGCATTGTTGCTTCACCCTTGCATATCACCGTATCGGCAGAGATGCCAACGTTGAGTGTTGAGACGAAGACCGTTACGGTATCGAAGCTTTCACAGGTGCCGGTCAACGCACGAAGGACATACGTTGTTGTTTGTACTGGGGAGGCAATTGGCCGCAATGCTGTAGGATCATCGAGTCCAATGGTAGGAGACCACTCAAATCGATCGGCAGTACCTGATGCGTTGAGTTGTACAGAGCTTCCGGCACAGATCGATGTATCAGCACCGGCGTGGGCATCTGGACGAGGCAGTACTACCACGGTGATCGTATCGAAGTTCACACATCCGGAATCGCCCCTTGCCGAAGCGATGTACCGTGTTGTAGCGGATGGCAGGCAGATCACCGTGTTGCCAAGAGTGCGGTCGAGGCCGTCCGACGGAGACCAGACAACATCTGTGGCCGCCGTTTGTGCCGTTAGAACGGTTGATTCACCCTGACAGACACGCACGTCCGGTCCAAGTTCGATCGGTGGACCGAACACCGGTTGTACCATAAGTGAGTCATACGCAAGGCAATCTCCACTTCGTGCGATCAAACGGATCATGGTAGGAGAGTTGCCCATTACAACACGAGCAACGGTCGATGTAGGGTCGATAACGCCATTGCCCGACCAAACGTGCGATGTACCAACGGAGGGCGAGAGTATCAAGGTATCCCCGATACAGGTTCTGTCCGGGCCAACGATCTTGACGTTGAAGGAGTCAACGACCGTTACAACAACGGTATCGCGAACGATGCACTGTCCGCGTTGCATAGTAACCACATACGAGGTTGTGCGGTCCGGCGAGGCAATCGGCTCGGCAGATAGCGGATCGGATAAGCCGTCTATGGGTGACCATGAATACGACTCAGCTCCTTGTGCGGTGAGCTGTGCCGATGCGCCAACACAGATGGAGACATCGGATCCTGCAGACATATCCGTTACGCGAACAAGGATGGTTGTTGTGTCCTTACATCCATACGAGTTTGTGCCGATCACGGTGTATCGTGTCGTTGACCGCGGACGAACGACGGGATCGGAACGAAGCGGGTCGCTGACCTGATTGGCCGGTGACCATACGTAGGAATCGGCACCGTATGCCCGCAGCTGAATAGGTGTACCGGGGCAGATCTCTGCAACACTATCGATGCTGACGCTAGGTCTAGGCATCACAGTCACATAACTGTAGGCCGTATCCGAGCCATATCCGTTTGATACGATGAGCCGGATAGAATACACACCTGAACTCTCGTAACAGATCCGTTGCGGATTGCGCTCGATGGATGAAGAAGGGGAGCCCCCTTCAAAGTACCATTGCCACGAATCGATAGAACCGGTGCTGGCATCACGGATCGAAATGCACGTTTTTTCACAGATGTCGGCAGGGTAGTCAAAGCTTGCACGAGGAAGGCTACACGCCGTTAGCCGAAGTGCCGGGTCGATCAACGTTGAACCGATGATATTTGGTAACCCGGATCTGCATACGCCGGACAACCGTATCGCTGTGTCTTGAAGCGCTGCCAACGAACTGTCTGAGTTTGGTGCATCGATCAGTGCCAGCCAGGGCTTACCGGATATGCCGATGTAGACACGTCCATCAAGGGCAAGCTGCATTGGCGTCCAGGTATAGGTACCGGAGATCTCGCCAAGAAGAAACTTCGAAGCCGTGATGGTAGAGGCATCCTTCACGCCGATCGAAAACTGGTAGACGCGCGTGGGAGTTATCGGACCCTCATTCGCTACAGAGATGTAGACCTTCTTGCTGTCGGGAGAGAATGCTGCTCCGTAGTGTGAGCCAAAGATCTCTGTCTTGAAGAGATTGATGCCGTTGGTGACCTTTCCTGTCTGCGCATCAAAGTCATACAACTGCGAGTTGCCTGTAGCGGATGTGATCACGAGCTGTCGGCTGTCGGGCGAGATGTGCATCTGACCCGCTTCTCGTACGATCAACGTTGGGTTGCTTGCATCTGAAACAACAGGAGTAGGTGCGAGTTGATCTCTTGTGAGATGCAGACTGTAGAAATGTCTCGTTGATCTGCTTCGAACAACGATCCACCATCCATCTCCATTACAATCTGCCGTTGCCGTGAGATGTTCTGTGATATCGTTGAGTGCGACCTCGTTCTTCTTCACAACATCTCCGAACCCGGCATCGGCTCGCATGTCGATGATGCTGTAGTACAGGCAAAGACAGCGCGTTCCAACATTGGATGATGTTACCGGAGCAGCATTGAAGACGTAGTAGATATTAGGACGTCCGGGTGCCGGGACGATCAATGCACTTTGACTGGTTGACGGATCGCCGGCAAGCCCCATACCATTTGGCATGATCTCGTGGATCCGATTCCAAACCATCACTCCGTCTGTGTAGAAGAGAAGCTCACCGGTAAGTGGGTCGGAATATGTTGCGCACCCTTCGCTCGTGTTGAGCTGACCGTCCGCAACGGCCTCGATGGATCCATTGCGAAACGTGACTCCGGCCCTTTGACCGAAGTACCAATTCATCGTTGAAAGGGGCTGAGCAATTACCGTGATCGACGGAAGAAGAACACAGACCAATGCCACCGCGGCGTACACAAGGGTGCTGCCGACGCGCGATCTCCCCCCGGAGCCGTATCGTGGTTGCTTGGACATAGAGGGTCCACGTGAAAGATAGTGAAGGTTCGCCCTCGCACTACCCCGTGACGTTACCTGATTTTAACCTTCCTGTAAAGCTTTGAGGGGGTAAGTTTGTTCCATGGAAAAGAAGATCTTGGTAGTGGACGACGAGCAGGACATCGTGGACCTGATCTCGTACAACCTCAGCAAGGAGGGCTATAAGGTCTTTACGGCCTCCAATGGCACCCAGGCAGTTGAAGTGGCTACCACCGTACGTCCGGATCTGGTCATCCTAGACATCATGATGCCGGGTATGGACGGCTTTGAAGTCTGCCGCAGCCTTCGTCAGGATACCTCGCTGTCAACAACGGCTATCATGTTTCTGACCGCCAAGTCAAGTGAGATCGATCAGATCCTCGGACTTGAGCTTGGCGCCGACGATTACATTCAGAAACCGATCTCTCCCCGCGTCTTGCTTGCCCGAGTAAAAACGATCATCCGTCGCGGCCAAGAGAAGATCCGGACCGAAACCATTGCTGCCCCTGAGATCCTGCGTCTGGGTGCTCTGGAAGTGAACCGTCAGAACTACACGGTGCGAGTGGACGGCAAGGAGATCTTCTTCCCAAAGAAGGAATTCGAACTGCTCGCCTTCCTTGCGTCGAACCGTGGTAAGGTGTTCTCCCGCGAGGCGCTCCTGCGTCGCATCTGGGGCGAGAGCGTCTATGTGATCGACCGTACCGTGGACGTGCACGTCAGCAAGGTGCGCGAGAAGTTGGGGACCTACGGTGCCTGGATAGAAACGGTAAAAGGTGTTGGCTACCGTTTCTCCGAACAGGTCTAACTTGCGCTCATGGCGCCAACGTCAATTAGACCCACGATAACTCGGTTTTCGATGTTCTGGCTGACCCTTTCATTGGTCGGCGTGAACCTCGCAGCTCTTGTGGTATTGGCAATTACCGGAACAGACGTTTCCGGCATCGGTGCACCTCGGATCCTCCTCTTCATTCTCCTTGTTTCGGGAGGGGGCGCGGCATGTGTCTGGATCTTCCTGCGGTCCCAACGTACAAGGATCGTTGAGCCCCTTGATCGGATCATCGAGATCACACATGCCATCACTGACGGTGCCGTGAGCGGTAGGATCGAACTCGGCAAGAACGCATTGCTTGATGTTGTCCGTGTTGCTGATGCGATCAACAGACTTGCACACAAGGCAGCGAAGGACATCGACGAAATGCGTCGACTCGAACGCGTCCGCTCGGAATTCGTTGCCAACGTTTCTCACGAACTCCGCACTCCGATCTTCAGTGTGCAGGGATATCTGGAGACGTTGCTCGATGGTGCAATGGACGATCCGCAGGTGTCGCTGCAGTTCCTCGAAAAAGCCTACAACAATGCTCTCCGTCTCAATGCTCTGTTGAGCGACCTTATCGATATCTCTCGGATCGAGAGCGGTGAGCTCAAGTTCTCCTTCCGCTATTTCGATATCGGAGAACTCCTGCGCGACATCGTTCACACTACGGAGATCCGCGCTGCGCAGCGCAACGTTACCGTGCACTGTGACATCGCAGAGAACTCAACGGTGTACGGCGATAAAGAACGTCTCACGCAGGTGATGACCAATCTCCTTGAGAATGCCATCAAATACAATGTTGATGGTGGAGATGTCTACGTGAGCACAAAACATGTTGACACTACCCTGCGGATAAGCGTTCGGGACACAGGCATCGGCATTCCCGAAGAGTCACTCCCACGCATCTTTGAGCGGTTCTACCGCGTTGACAAAGACCGCTCGCGAGCCGTTGGCGGCACCGGTCTGGGTCTAGCGATCGTGAAGCATATTCTCGAAGCGCATCATGCGCCGATAGCAGTAGACAGCGGGGTGGGCAGGGGGACGGAGATATCGTTTGTGTTGGAGAATTAGGTGTTTGATGGAATCGAGTTTTTTCTATTTTGTATTTGCCTACCCTAGAAATTTATTGATAGATGCCGCTGAACGCGGTTTATACATTTTCTACTTTATTGAGGAGGGACCCATGAAAGGGTTTCATGTAATAGCCAGAGCTACTCTGGCCGTATTCATTGCTACGTCGTGCATAATGACGGCGTATTCTATTACCCCCCCCGCCGCATGGCATAGCCAACCAGGCGCATTAAGTGTAGTTGGGCTAGGGATCAGATCTGCCGTAGAATCTCCGATGACAAGTGCCTGTGATTGTGATGAACCTGCCTCAATGGGTCAGTTGACGATCTGCATTGATGGCCGTGATTATGAGATTGAGATTTTTGGTTGTCTAACAAGGCCTGGAATTGGTCAATTGCTACCTGGTCTCTGTTCCAACCTGCAAATGAATCAATACACACACATCACAAAGGTGTGTTTTATAGATCCACCTCCCTCCCCTTTGGACGTCAAGCTAGTGTTTGAGGCAATTCTGTGCAGGTTTGATCCGTGTAAGAATCCTGGCTACCTAGGTGCAAACGTGCCATTGGCAACGGGATCGATTTACTGCTGGAGTGTGATCTTCCCCAAATGTGTGAGTTTCAATAGCACCACCAATTGCATTGAGAGGTGCGGCGATGGCTGTTGTATTATTGAGACTGGCTGGGAGAGGGCTGCGAATGGCTGTTGCTTTGTTTCAGATTATAATGAATGTGATTATTCTAACTCATCCTGCTACGAGCCATGCTTCCTTATTGAAAGTTGCCCGAGGAGGCTTGAATGTTGTAACACAGATCCGGATTGTGCACCATGATGTGCCTAAAAGCTTGCGTCAGCCCGATGAACATCGGGCTGACGCTCGCTGTGCTTGCTTGTCTCTCAATAGGCAACACGGCGGTAGTAAGTCAAATTGACTTTCAAGTGCATTACCAGCAACGAATGATTGTTGGTACGGGAACAGCCGTTGAGTTAATGCCATCGCAGTTTGATGATAACATACCGTTGATTGTGCAACGTCTCGCCCCAATGAGGCTTGACGCAACACACCTCAGGCTTTCAATGGTTAATGGCATTGTAAATGATCCTGCTTTCGAAAAAAACAAGCCGTCCGATTGCCAAGATGGTTCCGTTGTTGTCGTTCAAGAGGGCTTTGATGCGCGGCGATACGTCATTATCCCACGTACGGGAGCGGGCACAGTACATACACAGATTCGGAATACTCCGTATGTAATCACTGAAGTTGTACTGCATGGCGCGGGACTTATGTATGCGTACGGCCGTCACAAAGAAGCGCCAGATACAACAATGCCCATTAGCTTTATATCAACAGACTGTGGTGACAATTGGATAGAGATGAACGGTTACGGTGATCGTAACCGATCCTTGCGAAGTGCAATACTATTGAGCAACCAAGCATTGCGCGACTTTCTGATCGTCAGAAATGGACAGGTCTACAACGCCCCATACCTAGATGCAGGTAGTGGCAGTGTTCATTCGATCGCACTATTGGGTATGGAATCCATATTAGTGATGAAGAATGGAAAGGGGCAAGAACCGGATACCTTATGTTTCGGATCATTGGCAGAAGGATCTGTTTCGTGCAAGACAAGTGTTGCTATTGATGGTGTTCAACATGAGTTTAATCGTTCCCGCATGAGAATCATTTCATCTGGCAATGGCATCGTTTTTATGAGGAACTCAACTACGAGCCCGGCTAGTTTTCATCGATGGATTGCAGGGGGTGAGTTCGGACCAAGTATGACACCGATGGAGTATGGAAGTGCACCAGATATCACTTACACTCCATCTGACGTGGCAGAATCTCAGGTCTTGAAGCCCTCATCCAATAGCCGTTGGGGTAATAGTATAGTAGAGATCGATCCAGCGAGCTCTCCAATGATTCGAATTGCGGATTCCTCTCAACTTATGTATCCGCACGTTACCGATGTGCGGAGGCTTGCTCCGCAGAATATACTTTTAATAATGAGTAGGTGTCTGGTATTAGCTAACCCATTCGGATATGTGAGTGTAGCTTCATTGTTAAACGACGTTGATGTGCTCGGTCCAGAACAGATCCTGAATTCTGTTGTCACTGAAGATGGAGTTGTGCATTGTAAGTTGGTAACAGATTGTTTGCTTCGATCTGTTAATGGTGTGGGCTTGTTGGAGGACCGATCTGTCAGCGGGTTTGTTCGTGATAAAACTACTAATGGCCCATATGACTACACTGCGCTTGGCTTTAGGCAAATGGTAGCGTTCGGCAGCAAGATTCTGACTCCAGGAACGAAACTTCGTATGATCGAGCCAATGGAGCTACAGTATGATACTCTCTTCCAAGACACAACGTCGTCAGTGGTTGTTAGTGACGACGGATCAATCGTCTTTGGTGTAAAGGGTGGCATATCGAGAATTGAAGGACGGACACTAACCTCATCCTTTAGTCTTGGAGATCTTCTGCCAATCAATGAGCGGGCAGAATCGAGGTACGTTTCGTCTCTTATTAATGCGGGCAATGGAAGGCTGGTAGCATTTGTATCTGGACTTAATGTACGCGATGCTGAGACTCTTGAAGCCAAGATTGTGTTAAGTGGATACGTTCTTGCAAGCTCAGACAATGGAAGCACATGGCGTTTACGCAAAGAAGTTAGGGACTTGTCCTACTTCGTCACTTCGGTAGCCTTACCGAACGGAAAGATCGCGACTCTTTCTTCTCGTGTTATTCGTGATACGTCCTTCATACCAACCCCTCTTGACCCTGAATCAGTGAATCACACTATTGACGATGCAGCTGTCACTGTGTTCGACATAGATGGGAACGACTGGAATGAAACCCATCGACAGTCCTTGTCGAGAGGACTAACATTCACGGGAGGGGATGGAGTTGTATTGTCAGACTCTACAGTTTTACTCGCCATGCCTACCGGCATCATCGCTTCCGACGACCTAGGTAGCACATGGCGAGACTTTCAGCCTACTTCTGCCCAGCCACTTGGAGAAGTCATAAGCATGACCTACAATGGCTCTAATGATATCTTGTATTTGAATACAACTACTGGGTGCTTCCGATCATCAAACTCAACATCGGTTAACGAGAGTAGTGAGTTGCTGAACAAAGTAGTATTGCGTTGTATTCCGTGGAATCAGGCCCTCTCAATGTGGCATCAGAACGTCATTGCCATGTACGATGTTCTCGGTAGAAGTGTTGTGTCGCCAGAATCATCTATGCAAGGGATCTACCTACTTACGAATTCACGAACAGGAGAAACGTTCATCTCGGTGCATGGAGCAGAATAATGCAGTTCATTACGCAAATACTCGTGGCAATGACGGTATTTCAATCGGGTATCGCAGTTGATGCACAGCCTAGAACGTTTGACGGAACACTCATTGTTTCGGTTTCAGTAATGCGCGGTTCAGAACAAGATGTTAAACAGCTCGAAGTTGTATCTACAAGCGGTGTTCGCCTTGTTGACCTTCTTCCACGATACCGCCCTATTGAAGGGCGACAGGAGTATGTGGTCGACTGTGCAGATTGGGCACAAGGAATGTATCTCGTTGTTGTGTCTGATGGGAAGCAAACGAACACAATTAAGACGGTGAAGGTGCGTTAGAGTGCTAGAGGGTTAGAGTGTTAGAATGTTAGATAGGGTTAGCGGAGAATGAGGAATGGGGAGTGGGACGTAGACGAAGTACGATCGATAGCGATAGTATAGACACCTTGGGGAAGGTGCTGAACGTTAGCAATAAGGGAGAGGCCCGACTGATACCACGAAACGTTGTGGGTTGTGCCTTGGGCATCAACAACCACGCAGCGTGTGACGGGTGCATCGTTCTGCAAGGTGACGTTCACAAATGCCGAGGTTGGAATGGGGGCGATGGTGGAGATAGCTGACTGTTCTTCGTCGACGCTGTTGATGTAGTCAAAAGCAAGATCATCCATGTAGAAGCCATCTGATTGCCGTGATGCGTTGCTTCGGAAGCGCAGGCGGAAGTGAAGTGTGTCGTCTTTTTGCTCGTATGGCAGAACCATTGTGTATGTCCGCCATGCGTCTTCGCCCTTGGTAGTATCGCTCCAGCGCGCATCTCGCGAGGAGTTCCACCATTCAAGCACTGAGTAGGAACCGCGCTCTCCATTGGTTGATACCTCAAGGAACATCGTGTCGCTTGGATCAATGAAGGCTGCAACGGAAACCGTTAGCGCCGGAGTTGGATATTCAGGGATCACGGCCGACGAAACGGCAAACGGAAATATCTGCACGGTGTCCCGTCTGTTTGGAAGGTATGCACCACTAGGACTATGCGCATACGATGCCGGAGCAGACCGATAGAAGTTGGTTGCATTGCCCCAATTGCCGAGGATCTTGTGGTACCGCGGTTCTGTGGTGAAGTTCTGCGCATCGCTCTGCAACGATCCGGTGTAGATCCAAAGTGAGTCACTGAGCGGACTCGTATTGCCTTCTGAATCAAGGACTCGTTCTTGCACGCGATACCAACCGTCCTCTGACGGCGTAACGAGATGCGTTGTGCGAGTACCGGTGTCGGTCACGGCAAGTGCTTTTGCGAACTTTTGCTCGGTCAGCGCAGACTCAAGCCCAGCGAGGTTGATGATCTGTGTCACATTGTCGAGACGAAGTTTCGGCAGGTCAACAACGATCTCGGTCTCTCGACTTGTGCTTCCTACCGCAGAGACCAATCGTGGCGCCTGGAGTTCCTTGGAGCCCCCTGCATATGCCGATGCAACGCGTGGTGTGCTTGATCTGCCCCCTGCAACAACAGTAAGTGTATAGGTGTAGAGTTGGTACTTGATGAGCCCCGTATCGGTCATTGCTACAGCCGTTACGCCGAGTGTATCGATCGGTGATCCGTCTCTGCGGATGATGATCCGTGCATCGGGGGGAAGGGGCTGACCATACGCAAGTGATGTTACAGCAGACCACGTGAGGTCGATCTGTGTTGGACGGTTGGGAATGGTTGTAGCAGCAAAAGTGGAAGGGGCTCCTGGTGCTCGTGTATCTACAATGGCTGTGAAGACATCGTTGTCGGCAGGGTTCACATACGTATTGCGCATATCCACCCACGATGGATAGACAACGCCGTTGTAGAAGTCGCAGCCGGAATAGTCACCGGCAAAGGTGTTGCCTTGGAATGGGTTGCGACGTAGGTCATTCACATCATCGCCGATGCGACGATCAAGCCAGGTGGTACCGCCATCTGATGACCAACTCACGTAGGTGTTGACGAGGATGTTGTCTACGTCATCGCGACTGTCACTATACATGATGGCGATCTCTCCGGAGGTTGGATCGAGAGAGATCCATGACCAGAATTGGTCGTTCGTGGTGTCGCTATGCACGATCCGAGCAGGTGACCACGTAGTACCATTATCTGTTGAACGCGAGAAGTAGACGTTGGGGTAGTTGTCTGCTGCCCACGTCAGATACAACCATCCGTTGCGAGCGCCGCCGGTGTTGTCAATGGTTAGTGTTGGATAACACTCCGCTCGCACAACACCTTTTACACGGGAGTTGGTTTGACCGTTGATCGTGCTCTTTGTACCAAAGGGCTTGTAGGTGTGAATGATCCGCGGTGCTGACCATGTAGCACCACCATCTACAGATCGTGCGTATCGAAGCGCGTCTTCTGTTCCACTGTTCCAAACAAGGTGCACAGAACCATCGGGACCTGTGCGTGCAAGAGGAAAACTTTGTCCGAAAGTAGTGTCTTCAGATGTACGCGGGAACCGATCGCTAACGTAGGTGGGGGTGGACCATGTAGCCCCTTCATCCGTGCTTTTCGAGATCACGATCTGTGTTGAAGAGTCGCGGTTGACAACACGTTTCCACGGAATGTAGAGGTGACCACGATACGGTGATGTAGCAGCTGTGTCGGCGTGGATGTAGTACTTGTCTTCGAATGTTGAGTCGGCCGTCTGTGGACCGGTGTGTATGATCACGGCCGTGTGTTTCATGCCCCACGTCTTTCCACCATCCGTAGTGGAGCTGATGAAGACGCCATTCTCGCCGAACTGCACATTGCCTTCGCGTTTGAAACCACCGTAGACAAGGTATCCCTTGCCGTTATGATCAAAACACACAGATGGGTCATTGCTTGATGCCCAACCGATACGAGCAGTGCCGAGTGTGATATTCTCCCACGTTGCACCAGCGTCAGTTGAGTAGTAGGCCCATGTAGAGGAGCTGAGCCGGTAGTCTACAGCCGAACCAATGAGCTGACGTGGGTTGCGTGGGTTGACGGCGATGGACGATTCGTTCTGTGCCGGAA
Source organism: Ignavibacteria bacterium (assembly GCA_016707005.1). Classification (NCBI taxonomy): domain Bacteria; kingdom Pseudomonadati; phylum Ignavibacteriota; class Ignavibacteria; species Ignavibacteria bacterium. Next base: position 470,271 of record JADJIQ010000005.1, on the reverse strand, counting down.
GCGGATCTGTCTCTTCAACGATCATGTTCACGTTGAGGAAGAGGCTTGGATAGACCTTCTCCGTGAGCATCGGCACCATGTACGTGAGACCATCGTAGTTCACGTTGCGAAGCGGCGTTGGATGAGCGCGCTCCATATGCCGTGCATGTGGATTGTCAGTCTGTGACAATGCAGAGACAACGAGGAATACGGTGGCGCAAAGAAGCGTCAGGGTTCGATTCATAGAGAACTCAAAGATTATCGTTCAAAGACCAAGATCTGCGCGAACACCGGGCCAGCCATGCACGGATGCAAGACGGCGCACAGTGTGTTCATATCGATCAACGGATCGATCATTGGCTGCACGCAGATGCAGAATGATATTGCCAAGCGTCATCACGCGCACGTTGACCGGGAGATTCTCGGCAAGGCGTGCAGCTTCATGAAAACAGGTAGAGGCAGCGGCACTATTACCACGAGCGAGCTCGATAGCCCCCTCTACGTTCTTCATGTAGCAGTGATCTGACGGAGAGACGTCGGAAAGAGAAGCCACAGATCGCATGAAGGTATCGGCATCATCAAGCATCCCAAGATCCACACATGCACGTGCAGCAAGACACGTCAGCAATACGCGTTCGTGACGAGAGAGTCCACCGTGTGTCTCCAACGTTCTGATGGCTGCCGTTCGCGCCTCATTGGCCCTACCTTGCACGATGGCATCCGAGATCTCTCGAACAACAACGGGAAGGGGCTGACCGGTTGAGTAGGCAGATCCATCACTTTCCGCATCATCTTCACCTGTTTTGACGTCCACACCCTTTACAGCGGCGCTGCTCATCAGTCCAGCATATGGTGGCAGGACTTCTGAGTGGATGTATGAGGCGATGTCGTGCGAACCAGAACGTTCAGCTTCATCAGCCATCACGGTGAGCATACGCTCTACCATGACGTTGTCCTCTGCTTCTGCGCCATGTGCTGCGATGTGCGCAGCAAGTTGTCCGCGTAACTCATCGATCTGTGTTGACGCATATTCTCGCGACAAGATCTCGGCAATACGCTGATGGATGTTCTTGCGCTCTTCGTATTCCGGACGGTGCAGGAAGTAGGTATACGGGAAGCTCTGTTCGAATTCGTACGCTGTGGTCTTAACGCCATAGCGCGCGCGGGTGCCAATACTGCGGATGAGTCCGGTGGTTCGTTGTAGTCGCCGAAGCGAGCGGATCATCGACAGCACATCAGTGTTTGAGAGTGCTGCTTGCAGAAACGCCGTGAATTCCTGACCCTCTGCTGCACAGAGAGAGAGGAGGACGGCATCGTCTTCTGTGATGTCGCGCAGGATCACATCCGTTGCAGGGTGATCCGTACTGTCGATCTTGATCGAGTCAAACACATGCTCATCGATCGTCCCATCCGGGCGGAGATGGCCAGCCCCCTGCAGGAATCGAGCATATTCGGTCACGATACCCGGGTTGCCTCCCGAGCGATCGAAAATGGTCTTGAGGACAGTGTCGGGTATCTGTGCAGTCGGGAGTATCTGTTGAACAACAGCGGCCACATGTTCCTGCCCGATCGGCTCTAGGTTGATCGTTGCTGCACGCATGTCATCGGAGCGAAGCAACATGGATAACGGAAGATTGGACCGTTGTGCCATGGAAGGTGACACGCACCAGACGATCAACAGCGGCGTTGAGCCCAGGGTGTTCACGAGCTGGCGGATAACCTCTACACTTTGCGAATCCGACCATTGGGCTTCGTCGACCAGAAGAATGAACGGCGACTTCTCGGCGATAGTGCGAAGAGTGGTCACACATTCCGCTACAGCAGAACGTTTCTTCTCCTGCATCGCAGCCGTTTCGCGCTTGTATTCGTTCACATCCTGCGAGATGGCCTTAACCGCGTAGAACAGATCGCCGGCGATAGGGATGGAAGCCAGAACGCTCATGCCGATGTTCACGGCAAGACGTTTGCGTGCTGCTTGACCAGATTGAAGATAGAGTTTCTCAATTGCTGCCCCGAACGGTTGAAGGGGCTGTATGGCGCTTGTATTGATAGCGCCAATAGGAGGACGGCAATCAACGCGGACAACAACGCCAGGGTGATCACTGGCAAGTTTTGATTCCATCCAATCGAGCAGGGTTGTCTTGCCCATGCCCGGTTCAGCTGAGATCACCACTACGCCGCCTGAGCCCGTGCTCCATGCATCGATACGTTTGGTAAGAGCAGAACATACGTTCTCACGTCCGGCAGGAACCGCGATCATTTACGCTCCCCTTCGTCTTTGGACGCACGAGGCACGGCCAGGAACGCGCGAAGCAGATGCTCCGCGTCGGCATCCGTTGCACTTCCATGGCCACGGGATTCGCGATGGGCATCTGCTACATCTTCTTCCGTCCGACCATACATGAGCACCATCGCATATGTGATGAGCAGCATGAACTCAAGGCCAAGAGCACCAAGGACAACCGAGGGATCCGTTGCCGGGAGGAACTTCAAACCACGTATGCCGATGACGATGATGAGGATGGCTGCGCCGATGTAGACCAAACCAAGAACAGCATTACTGTAACGGTCGGTAAAATACTCGCGCATGTAGAACTTGATGGCGTCATGTGTGCGCATCAGCCGCGTGAGACCTTTTGAATCGCGCCACCGAAGGGCATTACGCAACATCTCAAGATCGAAGAACGGAATCTCATATGAGTCCGCCAGATCATGTAGTCTTCGCAGATCAGCATTCAGGATGTCGCGTGTGATGGACTTGATCTCCTCCGGCGTGTGATCGCCGTATTGGCTGATGGCAAGCCTATCCATGGCGTTGAGCACTTCGCGTTCGATCTTCTGGCGGACAAATCCGGCCAAGCCACCGAACAACGTTGTGAGAAGGGCCGCGATCACAAAGCCCCCTACGATCACCAATGGTGCTAGAGCAACGGCCGGAGTGAAGACATATTCTGCATGATACCGGGCTGTTGATGTGCCTGCAGGTACCGTGGCGCGTGCTGCATCGATCGTCTTACGTTCGCGTGGATCGACCAGTGCCCACGTAGAGAAGGTGCCGGTTGTGACAACCTCATCGTCGCGGTTCTCCGCTATCCGATACGTTACCTGAGACCCATCACGGATCACGTCACTTCGGAGAAACGCAGCGAAGAATGCATCCATTGCCGGCGCCGCCACAAGCGTGAACAGCAGGACGGAACACGTGATAGACATCAGTCCAAAAAGCATCACCTGGGCAGGTGTGTGCTCAGAGAGTTCAACAACGCGCGTACGGGTAGTAGCCATATCGGGAAGATACCGAGATACGGAGATACGGAGATACGGGGTTACATGGTTACGGGGTTACGGCGTAGGGGCGAGGCCCCGCCTCGCCCGGTGTTGGGATGTGGCGGGGTTACGGTGTTACATGGTTACGGTGTTACATGGTTACGGGGTTACATGGTTACGGGGTTACGCAGATTCGGGAGGAGGTGTGCCCGATGACCGGACCGATGACGGAGAGGTGGTATACACCAGCCGGAAGAGTGGAGGTGTCAAGTTGTGCTTCCGAACCGTTAGGAGTTTGAGAAAGCACAAGGGTGCCAATCGAAGAATACACCTGTATCGATGTGATCTCTGTACCGTCCGTGGACCGTATAACACACAGGTCTTTTGCTGGGTTGGGGAAGATGGACAATGCTGACTCTATAGAAGTTGATTCAGATACTCCTACGGGGATGGCGTATTGCCGAAGTCCGACTTCGGCGTCGTTTGAGATTCCAAATACCCATCCATGTTCTTCGTGGATCCGAGGGATGATGGTTGTTTCATTGAGCTGCGGTCCGGTGGCCAATCTGGATGTGAGGCTGTCTGCGAATCGGACCATGTGGTCTGAGAACTGCTCGTTCGACCCTGGATCTGTGAAGTTCTCGATGGAAAGACTGGTCCATTCAGAACCGCCTACGGCCTGAACCACACAACCAGAAGCCCCATTCCTGGATATCATGAATTGTGATGCTTCGGTATTGGGAAGGCTGGCAACAAGAGTGCCATTCGGTGAGATCGAATCCGATGAGCGGATCTCAAGTCCGGCAGTTGCCGTGCGCCAGAGACTGAGTTGTGTTTCGTTCATAAGTGGCGTAAAGGCAAGCAGTCCATCATAGGTGGAATCTGCCGTCCACGTTGCTCCTGCGTCATGTGTTACATACGCCCCTTCCTCACCCTTGATGATCGCTGTTACAGAATCAACTACCCAACATGAGAGAAGGGGGCTAGTTGGGAGGGCACGTTCAGTGAAGATGGTTTCAGAGTGTTGTTTCGTAAGGAGTATCCCATTGTTGAACCAAATCCATGACGTTGTGCTGTCTGCACCCGGGTCAAAGGCAATGCAGGAGTCAAGTGTGTGGCTCCAGGTATAGAGTGTGTCCGTTACGGACACGCGCTGCTCCACGATGGAGTACTCATTCCAGGCACCTTCAGCTTCATGAATCTCACACAATGATTCTACGATGCGTGTACCATCTGTATCGGTAACTAATCGGACGCCTGCAGCATTGCGAGGAGAGGCAATGCCGGCCCTGTATGGAATGGCATTGTTGTGGACGGGCGCTGTTGCAGGAGTGTATCTCCGCCATGTGAGGCCAAGATCAGAAGAGAAGTAGTGATACATCTCGGTTAGCTTTTCCGGCACAAACCCCACATAGATATCCGTGCCTCTCACTTCAATGCTGCGGAACGATCGATAGGTAATCTCCTCGGCTGGCAATGATGGATCGATCTCCGGTGCTCTGTAGTGGTGCCATGTAAGCCCGCGGTCGCGGGAGATAAACAGGTTCGAATTCCAGGCTGCGATCACGGAATCCGACAGCACAGCACATCTCGTGTATCCATTGGTAGACAGATCAACAGTTTCTACATCACCTACAGACCACTGCACGGTTGCCGGTGTAGGCCCCAACCCCCATGATGCAGATCTCTTCCCGTCTGCACTAACAGACCAATAGTCATCGGTCTCCGGATGTTCAATTGAATCACTCGGTTCTGAAGCGTACCCGTGGTGGACATAGACCTTGCCCCCACGTCTCAATGCAAAACCATGATCGATCGCCGTCACAAACCTGCTGTCTGTTGAAACGGTCATGATGCGAGTACGGGGCTCATCGGATCCAATAGGCAGAAGCCACAGACCGCCACAATCTAGGGCAAGGAGCGTGTCAGTATCCGGTACGAAGACCGAGGCAGTTGGAGAGAGTAACGTTCGTTGAACCCGAGCATCTGCCGGACCGGACAAGATGGTCCCATCATCATAAAGTCCAAAAATGAACGTACTGTCGACATATGCAAAGTTCATCCGCACCTTCTCAATTCGAAAATCATACTCAAAAACTCGGTACATATTTAAGTAAACCAAAGTATCATTCGTTTGTGCGCCAAGAGAGATCATCCCAAGAACGAATGCACAAACACAAATCACCAACCGTACCGACTGATTCATACCATTACCAAGAGAGTGTGAACAGATGTTGCTACATGAACATCGGGGGTTGGGAACTCAGGTGCACCTTGACAAAACCTTAACAGAGATACGGAGATACGGAGATACGGAGTTACAGAGTTACGGGGTTCATGGCAGATTTCGTGGATTTCTAGTAGCATATTGGACTTCTATGAAACACAAAACTGCCATCACTATAGCCGGGATCATTGTTGCCTTCATTGGTTATGGGGTGTTTCAACTCCATTCATATGCTGTTAATGAACTACCATGGGGAATCGTTCACCCAATGAGGCCTGACTCTGTTGCGATGGCAACATGGATAGCACAAGCAGAAGCGGCACTTCCTGAATCGAGATTCGATTCGACATTTGTTTTACGGACAGATGATTCCACTATTCTTGAGATTCGATTGCTCAGACCGATAGAAAGCGAGCCTGTGGGGCGAGTCATAGTTGTTCATGGTATCGCCAGTCAAAAGGAAGGGGGCCTTGGTGCTGCGGCTTGGTCTCTAGAGCAGGGCTTTGAGGTAGTAATGTTCGATCAACGAGGTCATGGCAGATCCAGTGGAAGCACCTGCAGTTATGGATATCGAGAGAGTATGGATCTTCTCACGATCATGAGATCGTTAAAGCCGCTTCCGGAGAATCGTCCTGTGATATTGTGGGGGAATTCCATGGGTGCTGTAACCGCGATCCTAGCTGCGGATCTAGATGGACGATCCGATCATCGCATCGTGGATCTCGTTATTGAGGAAAGTGGATATTCAGACGTGTGGAGTCTTACTGATGACCTCGTGAAATCGAAAACAGGGTATCGTATCCCGTTCGTTGGCACGTGGGCTTTAGACCGGAGTTGCGAGATCTTAGGCATTGAGCCTGTCTCAATAGCCCCAATGAATGTTGTTCATCAACTGAAGTGCCACCTCCTCGTTCTCCATGGATCCATGGATGAACGTGTCCCACTTGCTCATGGTGAACGCATTGCACAGGCAATGTCGCCATCGCCGTATCAACGAGAATTCGTTGTATTCCCTAACGCAGGCCACGTAGGTCTCAGGGATTCCGATCCGCAACGATATGATGCCGCCATTCAACGCGCATTCGGATGGGTTCATACAAAGTGATGCTTCTACATAAAAAAAGCCTGTGCCGGATCTCTCCAACACAGGCTCCTTAGAATTCGCTATTCGCTATTCGCTATTCGCTATTCGCTATTCGCTATTCGCTATTCGCTATTCGCTATTCGCTATTCGCGAATCACTTCTCGTCAACGATCGTATAGTCCGCATCCTCAACCTTGTTTCCGTCTGGTTCGCCAGGGGCTGCGCCGTCAGTTGGTTGATCGCCGTCTGGTGGTGTGGCTTGGGATGCTTGCTCGTACATCTTTGTGGAGGCTTCGCTCCAGATCTGGTTGAGGGCATCCATTGCCGGACGGATGTCGGCGGCATTGTTCTTGGCGGCGTCTGCGAGACGATCCTTGGCTTTGTTGATACGATCCTTGGTGTCGGCATCGAGCTTCTCGTCGAATTCCTTCAACTGCTTCTCTGTGCTGTAGACCAATTGATCGGCTTGGTTGCGGATCTCGATCTCTTCCTTGCGCTTCTTGTCTTCTGCAGCGTGGTCTTGAGCGTCGCGCTTCATCTGTTCAACTTCGTTCTTGTCCAGACCGCTTGAGCCGGTGATGCGGATGTTCTGTTCCTTGTTCGATGCCTTGTCCTTCGCAGTTACGCTAAGGATGCCGTTGGCGTCGATATCGAATGTTACCTCAACCTGCGGGATACCGCGCGGAGCCGGCGGAATTCCGTCGAGGTGGAACTTGCCAAGTGTCTTGTTATCCGCAGCCATGGAGCGCTCGCCCTGCAGGATGTGGATCTCAACCGACGGCTGGTTGTCCGATGCCGTGGAGAAGGTCTCTGTCTTGCGGTGCGGGATGGTGGTGTTGGCTTGGATCATCGGTGTCATCACGCCGCCCATTGTCTCGATACCGAGCGAAAGCGGTGTAACATCGAGGAGAAGCACATCCTTCACATCACCGGAGAGTACGCCACCTTGGATGGCAGCACCTACGGCAACCACTTCATCGGGGTTTACACCCTTGTTTGGTTCCTTGCCGAAGAAATTCTTCACGAGTTCTTGGATCTTTGGGATGCGTGTGGAGCCCCCTACCAAGATCACTTCATCGATCTGTGACGGGGTGAGCTTGGCATCTTTCAAAGCGCCTTCGCATGGCTTGAGGGAACGGTCGAAGAGATCAACACACATCTGCTCAAAACGAGCACGAGTGATGTTGATGTTGAGGTGCTTCGGACCGTCTGCTGTTGCGGTGATGAACGGAAGGTTCACATCGGTCTGCAGCATCTGCGAGAGTTCGATCTTGGCCTTCTCTGCTGCTTCGCGCAGACGTTGGAGTGCCATTGGATCCTTGCGAAGATCGATGCCTTCTTGCTTCTGGAATTCGTCGGCAAGGAAGTCGATGATGCGCTGGTCGAAGTTGTCGCCGCCAAGGTGTGTGTCACCATTGGTTGACTTCACTTCAAACACACCGTCGCCGATCTCCAGGATGGAGATGTCGAACGTGCCGCCGCCGAGGTCGTAAACTGCTACAACTTGGTTCTGACCCTTTTTGTCGAGGCCATAGGCAAGGGCAGCTGCTGTTGGTTCATTGATGATGCGTCGGACAGTAAGGCCTGCGATCTCGCCGGCGTCCTTGGTTGCCTGACGTTGTGCATCGTTGAAGTATGCGGGAACAGTGATCACAGCTTCTGTGATCTTCTCGCCCAAATAGTCTTCGGCGGTCTGCTTCATCTTCTGGAGCGTCATCGCCGAGATCTCAGGGGGCGAATAGAGTCGTCCGTCGATGTCAACGCGCGCCGTGTTGTTGTCTCCGGCTACAACTGCATACGGAACACTCTTGGCTTCGTCCGACACTTCGGACATCTGACGTCCCATAAAGCGCTTGATCGAATACACGGTGTTCTTCGGATTCGTAACGCTTTGACGTTTGGCAGACTGGCCAACGAGGCGTTCGCCGCTCTTTGTGAAGGCAACTACTGACGGTGTGGTGCGCATGCCTTCGACATTCGCGATCACAACCGGAGTTGTTCCTTCCATCACGGCTACGCACGAGTTCGTTGTGCCGAGGTCAATTCCAATGATCTTACCCATTGAGGTTCCTTGTGTGGTCTAGTGTGTTGTTCAATTACTGAATGGTGATCTCTTGCTCCTGCGGAGCAAGAGGTTCTTCTTTCGGGATCGTGATCGTGAGAACGCCGTTCTCAAAGCTTGCATTCACCGAGTTCGTTCGCATGCTATCAGGCAAGGTGAATGACCGTGCGAATGTGCCAAAGCTGCGTTCAACGCGCATATAGTTCTTCTCTTCGTGATGTTCTTCACGCTTCTTCTCACCGCGGATGGTAAGAACGTTGCCGTCGGTGATCGTGATCTTCACGTCGTTCTTTTCCATTCCGGGAAGCTCGGCGTGGATTGTAAGGCCGTCAGCGTTGTTGGACACATCAACTCGCGGGCTGAACTCCCCAACTTCAAATCGAATGCCGCCGCGTTGGATATCGTCGAATACATCGCCCATTCTGCGTACAACTGTGTCGAAGCTGCGAAACGGGTCAACCTTGATCATTGTCATGGCTGGTCTCCTGAAACGTTTGGTTGAGTACATTGTGAAGTGCCTGTTGAAAGGGGGCATATCTGTGCTGCCGTTCCCCATGGAAAACTGTGCCAAACCGGTAGGTCTGTCAAAACGGCGGTAAATCGGACTAAACATATGTCAGAAATGCGGTTAGGACCTGACGAAGTGGCAGAATGCCTCAATTGCGGAGCTACAGGATCGGGTTCATTCTGCGCTTCCTGCGGACAGGAGCGCGATATCCATGGCCAGACCTTCAAGGAATATCTTGTTGACATCTCCTACGACTTCCTCTCGATCGACGGGAAGATCTGGACGGCCTTTGTAGATCTGATGGTGTATCCCGGACGGCTCACAAGGGACTATTTGGAGGGTAAACGGGCGTCTCGTCCGGTGCCGTCTCGCCTCTTCCTCGTTATCTGTGTTGTGGTGTTTGGTATTGCCCCCTTTGTCTTTGACAAGGTAGGGATGACGGATGCAGTCGAGAGTTCGGTGAGCATGGATGTCTTGGAATTGGTGACATCCCTCTCGTACAAGTCAGGGCTTCCGTTTACGATGACGCCGGCTATCCGCGAGGCACTCATCGATAGGGCGTCCTTGGCAGCACTGATCTCGGTGATCCCACTCACGATCGTCCTGATCCTCTATCGCAGGCCATCAACGGCGATGTTCAATACCCACGTTGCCCATGCCTTCCACATCACCGGGGCAACTCTTGTACTTGGACTGATCGGTCAATTCTCATTATGGTACGTAACACCTGCCGCAATTGCCGCTATCTGGTATGCAATACAAGGATATCGCTCAGAGAGTGTCAACAATCGACGCAAGGTTCGCAGACTCGGCTATTGGTGGTTAGGGGGCTGGCTGTTCTCCGTTCTCTGGATCGTCCTTGTTGTGGTGGTTCTTCGCTTTTCAGTTGACGGTGCCTCGATGGATGTTGATGGTTCAACACCGGCCGGCATCATCGCACTGACCCCCATGAGTATCATGATCTCATCAATGATCTTGTTGTTCGGCTTTGGCGCAGAACTCTTCTATGTAACACGCAGCGTGATGTCGATCTCTAATGTTTCGATGTCTTCGGCATTGTTCCAAGGCTCGGTTGCTGTGGTAGTCTTGGTCTTCGTCCGAGGTGTTCTCGTTCTTGCAACAGCATATTGGTTATAGGTATGTCCCGCTCGCAGACTCGCCATCTTCTTCTGACCGAATTGCTGTCGGGCACCAAACCGGTGGTCTTTCTGACCGGCGAAGCCGGAATGGGCAAGTCAACAATGTTGCGTGGCCTAAAAGAAGAGATCGCTCGAGACCATACGGCAGTGCGCATCGCAGATGTGGATTGTTCCTCGCCCCTTGCCGGGATCAATGTAGGAGCAGTAGAGGCACTGTATCCGTGGATCCAGATGATGCGTGAACTGGCCGAAGAAGCGCCTAACACGCAGACGAAGAAGTTGGTGACGGACCTCGCTCGTGCGTGGATCAAGTTCATCCCGATCGTTGGTGATCTGATCGAGTCCACCGTGGATACAGTGTCGATCGTCAAGGAACATCGTGCTGCATCTGCCCCCTCCGAGCCCGCTACGAGTCGTGAACATGTGTTCCATCAATGTATCGGATTCTTCCGTGCCCTTGCTGAAAAGGGGCGAGTGGTTCTCATCATTGATGATGCACATTGGGCAGATGACTCCTCTCTGAATCTCCTCTTTGCTCTTGCCAGAGCGTCTGCCGGAAACATGACGTGTGTCCTTGCCTACCGTCAAGATGATGTGCGTACGTCGCGGGATGGCAGTGAACATGAGCTCCTTCATATTCGTCGTGAACTAGAACGTTATGATCTCTGTACGGAGATCGAACTACCTCCGATGAGCGGCGATGAACTTCTTGAACTCGTTGGCTCTGCCGACGTGTCTGCTGATGCTCTTGTTCGATATAGCGGCGGGAATCCGTTCTTTGCCTTGGGGTATACACATCGAGACATCAACGATGCGTCGCGTGCAAGTATCGATGCCGTTATCGCGGAGAAATTGTCGCGCCTCGATCCCGAACAGCGAGATCTCCTTTCCATGGCAGCCATCGAAGGAGAGACGTTTACGTCTCTTGTACTGCGATCGATAAGCCCCTTACCACCATTGCAGATCGCTCAGGTTCTAAGAAGGGCAGAGAACGAGCATATGCTGGTGCGTTCTGAGGGCAAGACAATTGTCTATGGCACCGAGACACCAACATACACGTTCGTCAATGAGGCTGTTCAACATGCACTTGCAGAACGTATCGGAGATGAAGAACGCGAGATCCTTCATGCCTCCATTGCCGAGGTCTTGAGAGCTGAGCGAGACGTTGCTGCTGAAGAAGGAGTAGATGCTCATTCCTTACTGACCAAGCTTGCCGTCCATACAGAGTTAGGAGGCAACAAGATCGAAGCAATGCGGACGTGGATCCAGGTTGCAGAACGAGCATGGCGCATGTATGCTGAACAAGAGGCACGGTCTGCTATCGCACAGGTGTTGCGGATAAGCGAATCAGGTGTCGTATCCCGTGCAATGAAACGGGTTCGCGGCCAGACATTGGGACTTCTTGGGATGATCGAACAATTCGTCCGAGATGTTCCTAAGACGATCTCCTGTTTCGACGAAGCCATTGAGTTAGGGCGAAGCGCCGATGACCCGGAACTTGAAGTGACGTCTCTTTGCAGACGAGCCGCGGCAGCCAATATGTCCGGTGACCCGGATGGTGTTCAACGGTATGCCAACGAAGCATTGCGACTATCTGAATCTCATCACAACGTTGTTGGAGAGCTTGCAGCTATCTCGATGCTAGGAATGTGGCACGAATCAAATCGAGACCTCGATGGAGCAGAGGTATGTTTTGAACGATCTCTAGCCTTGGCCAAACACGTGGGACATTCTGATCGAGTGGCCAACGCCCTTGTGAACATCGGACGCATCAAGGTGCATCGCGATGAATATGGTTCTAGTATCCCATACTTCCTTGAGGCCGCCAGCGCGTATGAGGCGCTTCAGCGATGGGATGGAATGGCGCGTGCGTTGAACAATGCTGGCATAGCCTATGCAGACCTTGGTCAACTAGACGAAGCCGCAGAGATCTATGGAAGAGCACTTGAACTTCACGAGAGAATAGCTGATGTGGTAGGGGGCTCTTCACTCAAGACCAATCTTGCCCAACTGCATATGCGACGCGGAGATCTCGACGCGGCCGAGGTCCTTATCGAGCAGAGCATCGCTGCCAAACGCTCGTTGGACGACGGGTATGGCCAAGCGATCGCGCTCTACACACGCGGACTCATCGCCGCCGAACGCAATGACAAACCCTCAGCCCTCAAGTGGCTCCTCGAAGCACGCTCCATCGCCGAAACCGTGCAGGAACAGCTCGTCATCGACGAGATCAACTCCGCCATTAGCACAATAGCACATTAGCACATTAGCACATTAGTTCTAAATACACTCCCAACGTCTTCTCCAACTCTTCTCCACGCAAGCCTTCGGAGATGGCGATGATCCGTCCGTCCGGCCCAACCAGGATCGGCTTCGGAATACCGGAGACCTCGAAGAGTTCGGCGGCCTTACTATTGAAAAGACCCGGAGAATAGACGTGTTTCCAAGCCATCGGGAAACGTTTCTCGCGGAATGGGGCGATGTCCTTCTCGTTTGCATCAAGGGAGATACTTACGATCTCAAGTTTCGATCCGCCGTAGAGTTTCCAGACGCGTTCGATGTTTGGCATTTCAGCCACACAGGGGGCGCACCAGGTAGCCCATAGATCGATCAGCACGTACTTGCCGCGTAGACTGGACGGTGTGACGTGGGTGTTTGGGTCACCGAGAAGTGTGAAGTCGAACGATGGAAGTTGATTGCCCGGTTTGATGAAGCTATTCGGATTGAACTTCCGCTTCACTGAGCTGGCCATATCGTGTTTGGGGTACGCACTCATGAAGCGATCATAGAGTCGTTTGATCTGTGCACTGTCTCCGGCAAGGGATGCAACAAGCATCGATCTATACAGAACATCTGCACCGCGATCAGGATGTGCCGAAACCACGCTATCCAGATACTCCCACAGTGTTGGCAATGCAGGTGCCGTTGCGATGATCGGGACGAGTGCTTCGTCGCTAACCGTCCAGGCGTAGGCATCAGGAGGAACACTCGATGCTATACGTTCAGCATAGCTCGTTTCGTCCCGGAACGAAAGAACGAGCGGAATGTAGCGGATGCAGGAATTCGCGATTGCAACATCGCGTAGTCGACCTTCCGGGAGTTCGAGCGCTTTAGTGAGCTCAAATGCGGCATCGCCCTCGCGACCGTTGCGCCAGCGTCTGATCTCAATAGGGTCCGTAATGTTCGGCGGGAGCCCCCTAAAGGCATCGAACGATCTCTTGTTGAAGGACTCACGTGCTGAGTCGATGCGAATGTCATCGGGAGAGAGGTAGACAAAGTCGGCAGGCTTATCGGAGGTGGCAGCAGCAGCTGGGTTCCAGACGATTGTGATCTTCTTTCCCTTGCCCTTGATGATGCTGCGATAGTCACCGCCGTCATCGTATTCGTACGATGATTGCATGGTGCCATTCACGCTATGGTTATCGTCAGCCGGAATGCCGGTGATGTACGGAATGACCTGATAGACAGCTGTTCCGCCTTTAAGAGCGATATCGGCAGCATACGTTCCGTCAGACCGTTGTGACATCCGTGGGGCGTTATCAAAGTTTCCGTCGGAGAAGTCCGATATGATCTTCACGCTGTCGATCACTTCTCCTCGCTTGCGGTTCGTCTCTAATGTCACCACGATCTTCACACCACGAGTCTCGGAGGTGAGGAAGATGTCGTGTACGAGCATCTTATGATCCGGAGATGCAAAAGCCAGTTTGTACACGCCTGCGCGTATCCGTGCGTCGGGTTCAAACCGGAAATTTCCGTCACGATCCACGACTGCCGAGATATACCGAGCAAGGCTGCGAGGTTCGGTTATGTAGACAGTGAGGTCTGAAAGTGCACCGTCGGTGGTACTTCGAACCCTGCCTGAGATCACAGGCAGTATGCCGGTAGATATCTGATCATTCTGTTGTGCAGATAGGCAATGAGCACCCACCACTACGATAAGGACAACAAGTAGGATTCGGACCATTTCTTCCCCCCGGATGAATTCTTCGCCATCTCAACGGCACAATCTAGCAACGATCAATTCGACACGCGACATGCCCCTACATATCGCGGTGCCCAGTACGAGTCGGTAAGGGGCGAGATCATCACACCGCGTGACGTAGACGAGTGGATGAATGACGTGGCGTTGATCAAGATCCCGACATGGGAGATTGATGTGCCGTTCGTTCGAAAGAAGACGAGGTCTCCCGGACGGATGGAGCCCCTTTCCACCTGACGTCCCTGCTCATACATGGCACGCGCCGTTCGAGGGAGTTCGATCCCAATGTCCGAAAAACAATAGGTCACAAATCCGGAGCAGTCGAAACAATCGGGGGTGCTACCTGCAGCACAATACGAGGTGCCGAGAAGGTCTTCGGCAACTGCGAGAACATGATCCACTCTAGGCGAAACGGATCCGCGTGTTGAAGAGGAACTGGAGCAGGCCGCAAGACCAACGATACATGCGAGTACGAAGGTTGCCCTATGCAGTAGCGTCAGGAGTATCTGCATCGTCTGTTGACTTCTCTTCTGGAAAGATGATCGATGCAAGGACGGAAATTGCAAGGACACCGGCGATCACACCGAGGGCGATGTCGATAGGAACCACATACCAATCATGGATGATCATCTTTACTCCGATGAAGGAGAGGATCACACTCAACCCATATTTGAGGAAGTGGAAGATTCCCATTACGCCGGCCACGGCAAAGAAGAGTGATCGCAGACCCATCACCGCAAAAACGTTGGACGTAAAGACAATAAAGGTGTCGTGGGTGATGGCAAAGATGGCCGGAATAGAGTCCACAGCGAAGACAAGATCCGTGAACTCCACCACGATCACAACAAGGAACAATGGTGTGAACCAACGAACCCCATCCTTCATGATGCTGAAGCGCTCTTGATGGTACGTGTCGGTGATCCGGAAGATCTTCCTGGAATACTTCACCACCACGTTATCATCGAGATCTTCGGCATCCTCGCTGGCGAACGCCATACGTACTCCGGTGAAGAGCAGGAAGGCGCCAAAGACGTAGAAGATCCAGTCAAAGGCATGGATAAGGGCCGAACCAAGGGCGATCATTGAACCGCGCATCACAAGCGCACCGATGATACCCCAGAAGAGAACCTTGTGATGGTACTGCGGGGCAACCTTGAAGTATCGGAGGATCAGAATGATCACAAAGATGTTGTCTACCGAGAGCGACTGTTCCAAGAGGTAGCCGCCGAAGAACTCCTTGGCGGCCTCCGGTCCGCGATTGAAGTACACAAACGTGTTGAAGGCCATCGCCAGGGCAACCCAGAACACCGTCCATCCAAGCGCTTCGCTGACTTTTACGACGTGAGGAGTGCGATTGAAGATCCCGAGGTCCAGTGCCAGAAGGAACAGAACCAGAAGGATAAAGCCGGCGTACAGGATCGGGTCGGGAATTTGATTCAGCATGTGAATACGAATCTACGACCGTAGATTGTACCATGCGTCCACTCATCCTCATTGACGGTATGTCGCTGGTCTTCCGCGCATACCATGCCCTGCTGCGTACCGGCATGCAATCACCCTCCGGCGAACCCACTTTTGCCGTGTTCGCCTTTACCAATATTCTCACGTCGTTGCTCGACAAGCACAATCCCGATGCAATTGCCGTGATCTTCGATACGCCGGAGCCTACGTTCCGACATATCCTCTACGATCAATACAAGGCCCATCGGGATGCTTTTCCGGAGGATCTCGTTCCCCAGCTTCAACGCATCAAGCAGTTGATTGGACTTATGGGGCTGGAGATGGTAGAGATGCCGGGGTTCGAAGCCGATGATATTGTTGGGACGATCTGTCGCCGAGAGTCCGATGACGGACATGAGATCCTCTGCGTAACATCAGACAAGGACTACTTCCAACTCGTTAACGACAAGGTGAAGATCCTCCGTCCGGGCAAGGACGTAGGACAATATGACGTGATGGATGCAACAAGCGTTAAGACCAAGTTCGGTGTGGGTCCGGAACACGTGATCGACGTTCTTGCGCTTATTGGCGACAGTTCCGATAACGTTCCCGGAGTGAAGGGTGTGGGAGAGAAAACGGCCATCCCCCTCATCGAACAATTCGGCACGCTCGAAAACCTCTATGAACACCTTGATGATGTAGAGCGTGTCTCTGTTCGAACGAAGCTTGAAGAACACAAGGACATGGCCTTCCTCTCCAAGACACTTGTAACGATCCATACTGATGTACCGATCGATGCCAAACGTATTGCTCTGGTTCGTCGACCAATGGACATCACCGCGCTTGATTCCTTCTGTGAAGAACTCGGCTTCCACACGTTGCGCCGGAAGTTCGCCAAATACGGTCAGGGAAATGACGAAGTGACGCAACTGCAAAATGACGGAGGGACGGAGGGACGAAGTGACACAGTGACAGAAGGACGAAGTGACGGACTGAAGAAGCTCAGTGATGTTGAGCACTCGTACGTTTTGGTGGATACGCCGGGTGGACTTTCAGACATGATGAATGAGTTGAAGGGGGCTACCCTTCTCTCCGTAGATCTGGAGACCACAGGACTCGATGCAATGCGGTGTGCCATCGTGGGGATAGCATTGAGTGCTGCAGAGGGAACGGGCTACTACATCGATGTTGACGATTCGGCCATTGATAATGCAGGTTCACTCTTTGCAGATCATACCGAACGACATGGCCTGCCCCTTACCGATGTCCTGTCTGTTGTAAAGCCGATGCTTACCGACCCATCCGTGGGAAAGTGCGGACAGAACTTGAAATACGACATGTTGATCCTGAAGAGGTACGGCGTAGATGTCGCACCGGTGGCCTTTGACACGATGCTTGCCAGTTACGTGTTGGATCCGGATAAGCTGCACAACCTCGATGCACTCTCGGAACGATGGCTGCATTATGCGCCGATCTCCATCACCACGTTGATCGGTGAGAAAAAGGGTCAGCAGAAATCGATGCGTGATGTTGATGCAGCTCGCGTTGCCGAGTACGCCGCAGAGGATGCCGATCTCGCACTGAAGCTTACGAATCTCATGAGACCCGAGTTGGAGAAAGAGGGACTGTTGGACTTTGCCCAGAAGGTTGAGTTCGCATCCATCCCGGTTCTGGTAACGATGGAGAACAATGGGATCTGCATTGACACCAAGGCACTTGGCGGACTTGGTGAGTTCATGAGATCAGAGGCAGTGCGCCTTGAGGCAGAGATCTGGAAGGAAGCCGGACGGGAATTCACCGTGGGCTCTCCTAAACAGCTTGCAGAAGTTCTTTTTGAAGATCTGATGCTTCCTTCATCGAAGAAGACAAAGACCGGATACTCTACCGACTCCAGTGTCCTCACAGAGTTAGCCGAGTCCTATCCGATCGCTCAAATGGTCCTCGACTATCGTCAGGTAGAAAAACTTCGCAGCACCTACGTAGAGTCTCTTCCTCGCCTGATCAATCCGACTACCGGACGGGTTCACACCACGTTCAACCAGACTGTGGCAGCAACGGGCAGACTTTCATCAACGGACCCGAATCTCCAGAATATTCCTGTGCGTACCGAGCTTGGACAACAGATCCGCAAGGCTTTTGTACCGCAGCATGCAGATCATGTGATCCTCTCTGCGGACTACTCACAGATCGAGTTGCGCATCATGGCGTCGTTTTCCAAGGATCCTAATCTCATCGCGGCCTTTGCCTCCGGTGCAGACATCCATTCTGCTACAGCAGCCATTCTTTTTGACGTGCCGATCGATGCCGTTTCCGGCGATCAACGTCGGGTAGCAAAGACCGTAAACTTCGGTATCATGTACGGTCAAGGGGCATTCGGTCTGTCACAAGGTCTTGGCATACCGCGCGGAGAGGCCCAGCAGATCATCGAGAACTACTTTGTGAAATATGCCGGGATCAAGAACTATATCGATGAGACCGTTGCCGTTACCCGAGAAAGAGGATATGCCTCAACGTTGCTAGGGCGCAGACGCTATTTCCCTACGATCAATGCCAGCAATCGTGGACTTCGAACCGCCGCCGAGCGAGCAGCCATCAACATGCCCATTCAGGGCACGGCAGCGGACATGATCAAACTGGCCATGATCCGCGTTCATCAACGTATGCAACGAGAAGGTCTGAGGTCCCTATTGATGCTTCAGGTACACGACGAACTCGTCTTTGAAGCCCATGTTTCCGAGATCGAGGCACTCACGAAGGTGGCCAAGGAGGAGATGGAACAGGCGCTTCCTCTCGAGAATGTTCCCGTGATCGTAGAGACAGGGAAGGGGGCATCGTGGTATGAAGCCCATTGATGTCGTAGTTTTGCGTAGATGTCTCTCGTTACTGCACTTGTCCTAGGTCTCATTCAGGGGCTCACGGAGTTTATCCCCGTGTCCAGCACGGCCCACCTCACGGTGGCGGCTGCTGCGTTTGGCGTGATCGACCCCGCTCATCCTGAGCGGTGGACGGCGTTCATGGCCACTATCCAGCTTGGAACGCTTGCCGCCGTGATCGCCTATTTCCGATCAGATATCCTCACGACATTGCGGTTCTGGTTCACGGAGAATTTCGGATCTAGGCGTAGATCTTTCCGGGAACAAGGCGCGGAATCGCGACTCGGCTGGTTCGTCATCATCGGCACGTTGCCCATTGTGATCGTTGGCTTGGCCTTCAAGGACATTCTTGAAGGTGCACTCACCAAGGACCTGCATCTCATCGGTGCAAGCCTCATTGGTGTTGCAGCTTTGCTGTGGATAGCCGAACGTGTTGCTTCATTCACGCGCACCACATCCGATCTCACGATAGTAGATGCGATCAGCGTCGGTGCAGCTCAGTGTTTGGCGCTGATCCCGGGTAGTTCTCGCAGCGGGACCACGATCATGGCCGCTCTCTTCCGTGGTATGACGCGTGAACATGCTGCTCGATTCTCCTTTTTGTTGTCCATCCCCGCTGTTCTGGCAGCTGGCGTATTGGAGTTCGCCCATGAGGTGAAGCATATAACACTCGATAACGGGGGGTTGCAGCTTGCGGTGGCTACGATCGCAGCCCTTGTGAGCGGGTATTGGTCCATTGCCTTCCTGTTGAAGTATCTCCGAACCCACAGTCTCAGCGTCTTCATTGTCTATCGGATCGCCCTTGGAAGCGTGCTGCTGTTCACCGGCTGCAGCACCCAAGAGAAGTCCATGCCTGAGGCATTAGAGCAACTCAAGCCGCCACCGGCCACCTCTGAGCAGACGGTCGTACAAGACACCGTCCCCGAGATCGTTGTTGTTGCCACGGATACCGTGGTGGTGAAGACCTCCATGGGCATGATCACGATCGAGCTGTATGGAGATGATGCGCCTGCCACCGTGGCGAACTTCCTTGGACTTGTTTCGAAGAAGTTCTACGATGGGATTTTGTTCCACCGAGTTTCACAAGGGTTTGTGATACAGTCCGGGGACCCCAAGACACGTGATAGTCAGGCTAGGGCAGAATGGGGCAGAGGGGGCACTACAGCGTCAGGAAAGCCCCTTACTGACGAACTCGACCCACAGCTCCCATCGGCACGGAGGGGCTATCTCAAGGGTGTGGTAGCCATGGCCCGAAAGCCAGTGGCGAACAGCGCAACCAGTCAATTTTTCATTTGTCTCGAGAAAGCCGCTTCACTTCCGTACCAATACACGATTTTTGGCAACGTCGTTGACGGAATGGATGTGGTTGAAAAGATCGGAAGTGCAGATGTTGAGCCGGGACCGCTGGGTGAAACCGACGGAATCCCACGTTCGCCGATCACGATCAACAGCATACAACGCAAATAACAGCATTCGGTATTTACGGAGAAGAACATGCGGATCATCACAAGCCTAACAGTAGTAGCCCTTTTGATGGGTGTATTTGCCACAACCGATTCGTCGGCTCAAAAAGAAACGAAGAAGGAAGTCAAGACTATGACGTACATCATGACGGTGATGCAAGGAAATAAGGAACTCGGCAAGATCGAGATCAAACTCTGGCCCGATGTTGCTCCAAAACACTGCGCGTTCTTTGAAGCACGTGTTGCTGAAGGGTTCTATGACGGTTTGGCCTTCCACCGGGTGATCCCCAACTTCATGATCCAGGGCGGAGATCCGAACACCAAGGACCAACCACGCAACACGTGGGGCAGTGGTGGCTATAAGGAAAAGGTCGTTGCCGAGTTCAACAGTAAGAAGCACGTTCGCGGTGTTCTGTCGGCCGCTCGTACGCAGGATCCGAACAGCTTCAGCGGACAATTCTTCCTTTGTGTTGCAGACTCACCATGGTTGGATAACCAATACACAGCATTTGGCGAAGCGGTGAGTGGTATGGAAGTAGCCGATATCGTCGTGAACAACCCTCGTGATGCCGGTGATTGCCCACTTGAGAAGATCACGTTCTCGATCGTGAAGGGTAAGTGACTTGACACACCTGCGGAAGATTCTGACGATCATCTTCGTCCTTGGCATGGGAAGCTGCTTCGAGGCATCTGCCCAAGTGGTGGACTCTGCCTATCTGCCACAGAACGTTGGACCGAACGTCAATGGCCAATATGACGACATCCTACCAGTGATCTCCCCGGACGGACTCGCCTTGTATTTCTGCCGAAGCCATTCACCGGAAAACATCGGTGGTGGACGTCAGGATATTTGGTTGAGCGAGTTTCAGGCAGATGGGAAATGGGGCTTAGCAAAGAACGTTGGCATCCCCTTGAACAATAGGGACAATAACTATCTCTGCTCAATCACTCCCGACGGCAACACCCTCATCATCGGAGACGGATATAGTGCCGCTACGAACCGGCAAAGAAGCATCGCGATCTCGCACAGGACGGCGGACGGATGGTCTGTACCTAAGCCTGTTGTGATCAAGAATTTTTACAACGACAACCGGTTCGGTGAATATTCTTTTGCCAACGACAGTCGCACCCTGATCCTTGCGGTTGAACGAAAGGACTCTCGCGGCGGCAAGGATCTCTACGTTTGTTTCCGACAGGAAGACAGCACGTTTTCGGAGCCCATGAACATGGGCATTGTTGTGAATTCGCTCGGGCATGAGGCAACTCCATTCATCGCTTCGGACAACTCGTCGCTCTATTTCGCATCCGACGGTCAAGGGGGCTATGGAGCATTCGATGTGTTCGTTACTCGCCGTTTGGATTCGACTTGGACAAATTGGTCGCCCCCTGAAAATCTGGGGCCAACGATCAATACGGCAGGATGGGACTTGTACTACACGATCCCTGCTTCCGGTGACTATGCCTACTACGTATCGTACAGCAACACCTATGGTGCCGGAGACATATTCCGCATTCGGCTCCCGGAAAAAGTTCGACCACGTCCGGTGGTGCTTATCTCCGGTCGAGTGTTGAACAAGAAGTCAAATCAGCCGGTTGAAGCCGACATCATTTATGAGATCCTACCGGAAGGAAAGGAAGTTGGTCGTGCTCGTTCCACACCTACCACCGGTAACTATAAGATCGTGTTGCCGGCGGGTGGCAAGTACGGGTTCCGTGCTTCTGCTCCGAACTACCTCTCTGTGAATGACAATCTCGATCTCTCCGGTCTCACGGAATACACGGAGATCAAACGCGATCTCTTCTTGGTTCCGATCGAAGCCGGAAGTGTGGCCGAACTCAACAACATCTTCTTTGACTACAAGAAGGCAACATTGCGTCCGGAGTCATTCCCCGAACTCAATCGCATCACAGATATGTTGATCGCTGCGCCGAGTATGACGATCGAGATCGGCGGACATACAGATGCCATTGCGAGTGACCAATACAACCAGGTCCTCTCCGAAGAGCGTGCTGAGTCTGTTGTGACCTACATCGTAAAGCGTGGTAACATCGACAAGGCTCGCCTTGTACCAAAGGGCTACGGCGAACGTAAACCGGTTGCCTCGAACGATACTGACGAAGGCAGGCAACAGAATAGACGAGTTGAGATCACGATCATCACTAAATAGATGGACGCACAACTTTCCGCATCACCTAGCGGCATGCTCATTGAACGTGAGCATGCCGTCGTCTTTCAGACCTATCGTCGCATTCCGCTCGCCATCGACAGGGCAGAGGGCACGCGTATCATCGATCTGGATGGTCGGTCCTACCTCGATATGCTCGGCGGTATAGCCGTGAATGCTCTTGGGCACTCACATCCTAGGATCATCGCCGCAGTGGAGCAACAGATCCGTCGCTACATGCATGTTTCAAACGTGTTCTACCAAGAGCCGCAGGTGCGTCTTGCAGAGCAACTGGTTGCCGCCTCTGGATATCCGCGGGTGTTCTTCAGCAACTCCGGTGCAGAGGCAACTGAAGGGGCTCTTAAGATGGCCCGACGTTTTGGAAGTGCCCATGCGAAATACGACGTGGTCGGATTCTCCGGCGGCTTTCATGGTCGCACGTATGGTGCATTGTCCGTTATGGACAAGGCCCTGTACAAGGACGGTATGGGGCCATTCCTCCCACACACTCTCGTGTTGCCGTTCAATGACGTGGATGCACTCGAAGCTCGAGTGGACGAGAACACCTGTGCTGTGATGCTCGAATTCCTTCAGGGCGAAGGGGGCATTGCAGAGGCCACACCGGAGTTCATATCTGCATTGTGGTCACTCAAGGAGAAGTTTGGCTTCCTCGTCATCGCCGACGAAGTTCAGAGTGGAATTGGACGCACGGGCGACTTCTTCGCGTTTGAACGTTATGGCGTTCGGCCAGATATCGTAACTATCGCCAAGGCCGTAGGTGGCGGACTTCCCCTCGGTGCAATTCTCGCTACGAATGAAGCCGCTGCACTCTTTGAACGTGGCATGCACGGAACAACCTATGGCGGAAATCCCGTTGCTTGTGCTGCCGGCAGTGTTGTCCTCGAAGAGGTAACATCCGGCCTGACAGATCATGTGCGAGAGATCGGCAGCTACCTCACAACGCAACTACGATCCCTGCAGGGTCAATTCCCTGAGCTTGTCCGCGACGTACGCGGTCGAGGCTGCATGCAGGGCATCGTCCTCTCCGTTGAATCAGCCCCCTTCATACCGAAACTTCTAGAACATGGCGTGATCGCCAACGCTACGGCCGGGAACGTGATACGATTCGTTCCTCCGTTCATCATCACTCGCAACGATGTTGACGAGTTGGTTGAGGCGTTACGTTCCGTGTTCAACAACACCTCGCTGGATACACTCCAGTCCTCTCATGGCTGACCTGCCAACCACCACGTCAACGATCCTGTGTACCTGTGCACGGAACATTCCTCCCATTCTTCGGCGTGAGCTTGAAGACCTCGGCTACGTTGTGAAGGCAGAGTATCCGTCAGGTGTTGAGATCGAAGGTACACTTGAGGACTGTCTCCGACTAAACCTTTGGCTTCGTACGGCACACCGCGTGTTGTTCCGACTCGGAGCGTGGGAGGCCAACACGGCCGATGAAATGTATGAGGCCGTGAACAGCGTGGAGTGGGACCAGTGGATCCCGGCCAAGGGCTACGTGAGCGTGATCGGCTCGGTTGATACAAAGAGCATCGACAATGTGATGTATGCCAACATGCGTTGCAAGGACGCTGTTGTTGATCGTATACGCACGGTCCGCGGTATCCGTCCCGATTCCGGACCGGATACCTCGATGTCTGTTGTGTTCCTTTATTGGCATGATGCAACGTTGATGATCTACGTTGACACGTCGGGCACGCCCCTTTCCGACAGAGGATACCGGATCAGTTCCGGCAAGGCACCGATGCGTGAGTCTCTAGCAGCGGCCGTTGTGTTGTCGACAAAGTGGGCACCACACCTTCCCTTCGTCAACCCCATGACCGGCAGCGGGACACTTGGGATCGAAGCAGCCCTCATCGGCCGAAAGATCCCGCCAGGCTCCATGCGCGACGGCTTCGGATTCATGCATTTGCTGCCTGTTGATCCTCGCGTGTGGCAAACAATGCGCAGAGAGGCCATTGCTCAGGTAGATACCAAGATCGATCTCAAGATCCTATGCTCAGACAACGATATCCGGGTGATCCGTCAAGCACGGGAGAACGCAAAACGGGCGGGTGTTGCCGTTTCGTTCACCGTAGCCGATTTCAGAGAGATCGCACCACCAGCGTCCGGACAAGCCCCTTCCCATGAATCGGATAACGAACACACACCAGTTGTGATCATGAATCCTGAGTTCGGCATTCGTATCGGTGATGAGAGGACCTTACGTACCACCTACCGCGAGATCGGCGACCTCTACAAGCAGAAGTTCCGCGGATACACTGGCTACGTCTTTACCGGCAACTTCTCCCTCGCAAAGGAGATCGGCCTCCGCTCGAAACGCAGGATCACCTTCTGGAGCGCAGACCTGGAGTGCAGACTCCTCGAGTTCGAACTCTACGAGGGCTCGCGGATACAGTACCCGGAGCGAAGCAGTGACGACGTGACGTAAAGACTTAGTGACGAAGTGACATAGTGACGAAGTGACATAGTGACGAAGTGACATAGTGACGTAACTGCGTAACCCCGTAACCCCGTAACCTCGTATTTTCGTCCATGATCAACATCACACTACCGAATGGCGACGTGCGGGAGTACCCTATGGGTGCGAGCGGCATGGATATCGCCAAGAGCATTTCCGACGGCCTAGCACGCGTGGCTGTTGGTATCTACGTCAACAACAAGCCGTATGACCTTTCGCGTCCGATCACGATGGACGCTACGATCCGCATCGTCACCTTCGATAACGACGAAGGCAAGGAGATCTTCTGGCATTCCACGGCTCACTTGATGGCGGAAGCTCTGGAGAACATGTATCCGGGTGTGAAGTTCGGCATCGGGCCTCCTATTGAAGCCGGTTTCTATTATGACGTTGATCTGCCGGGAGACGTAAAGCTCAGCGTTGCAGACTTGCCGAAGATCGAAGCGAAGATGATGGAACTCGTCAAGCGTGATGTTCCGTATGAGCGCGTGGAGATGAACTGGGGAGATGCCGTTGCCTATTTCACGGAAAAGGGCGACGAATACAAGCTCGAACTCCTTGAGGGTCTCAAGGACAGTGAGATCACGTTCTATCGTCAAGGCGAATTCACGGATCTGTGCCGTGGCACACACGTTCCATCGACCGGACTCATCAAGTATCCGAAGTTGCTATCCGTTGCGGGTGCCTACTGGCGCGGTGATGAGAAGCGCAAGCAGCTCACGCGTATCTATGGCATCGCCTTCCCAAAGAAGGCACAGCTGGAAGAGTTCATCACACAACGAGAAGAAGCCGAACGCAGAGATCACCGCAAGCTGGGCAAGGAACTCGAGATCTATATGATCACGCCAATGGTGGGAGGGGGCTTGCCGGTCTGGCTCCCGAACGGCACCATCCTGCGCAGACGTCTCGAAGCATTCCTTCGAGAAGAACAGGTGAAGCGTGGGTATCAGGAAGTGATCACGCCCCATATCGGCAACCTTGAACTCTACAAGACGTCCGGACACTATCCGTACTATGCAGATTCGCAGTTCGACCCGATCACGGTGGAGGACGAGCAGTACCTGCTCAAGCCGATGAACTGTCCGCATCACCACCAGATCTATTCGTCAAAACCACGTTCCTACAGAGACCTGCCGGTGCGTTTGGCCGAGTTCGGCACGGTGTATCGTTACGAACAGTCCGGCGAACTCAACGGTCTGTCCCGTGTCCGTGGGTTCACGCAGGACGACGCCCACATCTACTGCACGCACGAACAGCTCAAGGACGAGATCAAGAACGTTGTGGAACTCACGCAGCTCGTCTTCAAGACGTTCGGGATGGATGTGAGCACACGCCTTTCGTTCCGTGATGATAACGAAGCCAAATATGGCGGCGATCTGGAAAATTGGGAACGTGCCCAAGCAGAGATCAAGGCCGTTGCTGATGAAATGAACCTTGAGTACTTCATCGGTGAGGGTGAAGCGGCATTCTACGGTCCAAAGATCGACTTCATCGTGCGCGATGCTATAGGTCGCAAATGGCAGTTGGGCACCGTGCAGGTAGACTACGTGATGCCCGAGCGTTTCAACCTCGAGTACGTTGGCGCAGACAACACCAAACATCGTCCGGTCATTATCCATAGAGCCCCCTTCGGCTCGATGGAGCGGTTCATCTCGATCCTCATCGAACACTACGCCGGCAACTTCCCGTTCTGGCTTGCACCAACACAGGTCAGCATTCTTCCGATCGCAGACGCACATCAATCTTTCGCACGGGATCTCACCGCCGAATTCGAAAAGATGGGGCTCCGTGTTCATTGCGACCTTCGCAATGAGAAGATCAACCGTAAGGTTGCTGAGAGCGAACAGAAGAAGATCCCGTACGCCCTTGTTGTAGGAAGTAAGGAGATCGAGAACGATTCCGCAGCTGTTCGCATCCACGGTGAAGGCGATAAGGGAATGATGAAGATCAGCGAGATCAAGGCGCTGTTCGCAACGTTGAACATCCCAGGAACGCATGCCACAGGTACTTGATACATTGGTAAGGGGTTGGGGTATTGCATCTCAGAGTATGTTCTACGTAATTTCTCCACTCACCATTACCAATATCAATCTTTAGGAGTTCGTTGTGGCTATTCGAGTTGTTATAGCGCTATGCGCTGTCATGCTTACTGTTCTTGCAGGATGTTCCTCAGATTCTACGTCCCCGTCAAACACAGATCCACTGATCACAGGGACAACGTTTCTTCGTGCTGATGTCAACGGATTCAGTTTTAAATGTAACCAGATCTCAAACATGAGTACGGAGATCGCGCCTACAGTTATGGCAAAGGAGATTGAAACCAACAAGTACGAGATCTCCATATCTGGTGATTCCTATTCGATGAGTGGAATCGTCACACTTCGAGTATCGGCAGTGATAGCAAATACAACTGGCACGTATGAGATCGGTGGCTCTTCCGAAGCAGCTCAGATTACCTCAAACTATAATACCGGTTCATTGTCTACAGCTGGCCTCTATTCCTCGGAAGCAAAGGACAAGGGCACGCTTACGATCACAAGTTTTAACACCTCAAAGCGTCGCATTGCTGGAACATTCTCGACGAATCTCTTTCGCCAGCTAAGCAGTGCCGCAACTATTCCGGTCACTAAGGGTACCTTCGAAATCGGATATTGACGTTCATTTCGAAATGTAGTAGTCGAGGCAGGAGTTCCACGGTACGTGGGGCTCCTGCTTTTCGTTAGCCCACAGAGTGCGATGCTCCGACTCATTGCCAAAGACATTTCCCGTAACCCCGTAACCCCGTAACCCCGTAACCCCGTAACCTCGTAACCTCGTAACCCCGTAACCCCGTAACTGAGTAACTGACCATCTCCGTACCTTCGCACATGACTTTTGGACTGTATCCTTGGCAATGGTTGCTCCTTGCCGCGCTTGTGGTTGGGGCCATTGTTGTGGCCACGATCATGCGCCGCCTTATCGGTGCTGTTGCAAAGTGGTTGCTGCGAAAGGTGCACGTTGATGCTGATGCCGGTCTTGTAAAGGCCGTAGCACGTGGTCTGGCATTGAGTATCGTGGCCGAAGCGGACAAGTTCATGCTTCCGTTTGTTGGTCTTGATTGGAAGACAACAACAACGATCGCGATGTGGGTTGATGCACTTGCCATTAGCTTCCTTGTGATCGCGGCCTACCGGTTTGTGGATCTTGTCTGTCTTCGAACAGTGGATCATGTTCTGCGGAACAGAGCCAATGGTCGCAGCGCAGCAGCAACACTTGCCCCGCTGATCGCATCGGCGTTGAAGGTGATCGTTGTGGTGATCGGCATCACCATCGTTCTTGGTCTGCTTGGAGTGAATGTAGCTGCGATCCTCACCGGACTTTCCATTGGTGGTGTAGCGCTTGCTCTTGCGGCACAAGACACCATCAAGAACCTCTTTGGATCCGTGATGATCCTGGCCGATCAACCCTTTGCCGTGGGTGATTGGATCATTGTTCAGGGGGCTGAGGGGGTTGTGGAAGAGATCGGATTTCGAAGTACGCGGATACGAACGTTCGCAGATAGTCTCATTTCGATCCCGAACGGACGTATGGCAGACATGACGATCGATAATCTTGGCCTTCGTAGGCTTCGTCGCTATCGGACAATGGTATCGATCGAACATGCCACATCTGTGCAGAACACGCAGGCCTTCGTTGATGCTGTACGGTATGTGATCGTGAGTCATCCGCTCACGATCAAGGAGCCGGATCGTATCTCCGTGGCGTTGACGGAACTTTCAACAGTTGGACTAACGATCACGGTGACGATGTTCGCTGATGCAGCGATGCTTGCAGACGAGGCGATGTTCAAACATGAGATCAACATGGGCATCCTTGAGGCAGCGGACGCTAGAGGCATACGCCTTGCACGTCAGGGAGAAGCCCCTTCATCACCGTTGTCGGTTGTGAACGTATGAGCTCCGTCGTGATCGGTCTGTTGCTTATCCTGCTAGGTGCCGGCGGATTTGCTCTTTCTAGCTCCGTTGCCTCTGTTGTGCCGGTTGCGGTGGGAGCGGTCTTGGCATTGTTTGGACGTCGAATCATGACACGCGGACCATCCAGTAGTCGTATCGGCGCCGTTCTTGCTGTAAGCGCCGTGACGATGATCTTCACAGCCTCGGCCATGCCGCGGCTGGCTAAAATGGTCTTTGGCGCTGTTGTTGAGCGTCCTGGAGATATTTTTGTAATCGGCACTACAGCTGTCCTATGTCTCGTCCATGTGACGGTCTCCATTCGTTCTCTCATCCGCACACGATCAACATCCTAAGTCCGCTATGATCCGTCTCCTTCTCGTTTTGCTCGTGATCGGTGCCATTGATGCCGCCGCCTGTGTTCATTGTGCCTACTCCGCGTCGATCGCCGGTGCGAATGCTATCATCGGTTTCACTCATGTGCCGTTGGCAGCCGGTGATAAGGTGACGAAGGACAAGCTCGCAACGGTTTCGTATCAGTTAAAGAACTCCACGTTCTTTGTGAATCCAAAGCAGTGGACGCTGCTAACAGACTCCTTGCCAAATCCGGCCATCGACCATCAGTTCGAACACATTGATGGAAACATGCGGGGCATGCTTCTGTCCTTCAAGGAATTCGTACCGATGGACGAATTCATCGAAGGGTTCTTAGGCGGCATGAAGGAAGATGCACCTGACGCAAAGATCCTCGAACGCCGAGATGTTACGGTGAACGGCATGCCGATGGTGGAGATCCTGATCGAACTCCCAACGTCAACAGCAACAGTTCGCTATTACGGCTACGTTTATTCCGGTTCTAAAGGTGTCTGCCTCTCACTTGGCATGTGTCAACGCGAGTTGTACGATGAAGTGAAAGAAGCACTTAGCATTTTCGCTGCCGGACTTGTTGTTGAATCGGCTGTGAAGCCCCCTTCAAAAAAGAAGAAGAAGTGAAACCCTCAGAGAAGCTTGCCGAGAAGTCCAAGGACCTTGGCATCGGGTCACATACCAAACACATCTTCCTATGTGCGGATCAGACCAAGCCCAAGTGTTGCAGTGAGGAGAAGGGGCTCGAAGCGTGGGACTATCTGAAGAGCAGACTTAAGGAACTCGACCTCGACGGACCGGGTCAGGTCTTTCGAACCAAGGCAAACTGCCTGCGCCTATGCGTGATGGGCCCCGTCGCCGTTATCCAGCCTGATAACGTCTGGTATCACTCCTGCACACCAAAAGTTCTGGAACGTATCATCCAAGAACACATCATCGGCGGTGTCCCGGTAGAGGACTATCGCATCACTGTGTGATGAAGATGTGCACGGCGATATAGGCAAGTCCAGCCGGAATGATGATCGCTAGCCAGCCCCCTACCCTTCTCAATTGCGGAATAGATGAAGGGGGTAATCGTTTAAACGAGAAGATCGCGCTCTTGATACCATGTCTCAGATGGAAGCCAAGTGCAGCCATGGAAACAACGTAGAAGAGCATGTACCAAATGTTGGCAAAGGCGATGTGCGCCTGTTCGTAGAGGTCGAACGTGGTTGGCCTGGTGATCCTATTCGGTACAAAGAACCGAGCAAGGTGGATCACCAAGAAAATGAGGATCACGATACCGGTATAGCCCACTGTGCGCGAGGCAAAGTTCGTGACCTTGGGAATACGCGGATTCATCATTCTGACCCGACGTTGGTGCAAACGCATCTTCATCCCAAGTCCGATATGGACGATGAAGAGTGCGAAGAGACCAACCTCCATGATGCGTATCAGGAGCGACCGACCAAGACTCTCCGTATACCACTGATAGGGCGCTGGATCGGGCCAAAGTAGAAACAGGTTCGCCGCAAGATGTTCCACACAGAACAGGAGAAGCAAGGTACCTGTAACCGCTTCCGTGTTCTTCCGGCCCATCGGAGTGAGAAAGGGGCGAAGGAGTTTCTTCATGATAGGGCCAAACCTACGAGAGATGCCACAGATCTTCTGTGACAGAACGCACAGCCGTTACGGCAGTGCCGAACTTCTCTGTGTGATGGGCTTGCAGAGCAGGGGCGTGCTCGCTGCGATAGGTTTCGAGGTCGTCGATCGATCTGCAAGCATAGCGTACACGAAACACCGTTGCATCCAGAGATGTTGGATCGACCACCTTGATGAGGTGGGCAGTGAGAAAGAGCCCCGTATTCACAACATCAGCGATATGCTGCGACGTCATGTAGTCCACCCATTGATCAACGAGGGCATTGGGAACCGTGACTTCAACCTGATAGGTGATCATGTGCGTAGTGGCTTTGGTAGTGTGGACCGGAGGACGACCGAGCCGATGATGGCGCTGATCGTGGAGCCGACAATGATGCTGAGTTTTGCAATGTCGAGGTGACGCGGATCAATGAAGGCCAGATGAGCAACGAAGAGCGCCATCGTGAAGCCAATGCCGCACAATAATGAAACACCATACATCTGAAGCATAGAAACGCCGTTCGGAAGTACAGCGATCTTAAACCTCACCGAAGCCCATACGGCAAAGGTGATCCCCAGTTGTTTCCCCAGGAAAAGCCCGAGAATGATTCCAAGTGATACGGGGCTCATCAGGGACGTGATCAGCGATGGGTCGATAACAACGCCGGCATTGACCAATGCAAAGAGAGGCATGATGCCAAAAGAGACCGTCCGTCCGAGCGCATGCTCAATGCGATGCAGTGGAGACTGGACCTGCTCTGAGAGCTTCTCGAGTGCATGTATCGCATCGAGTTGAGCCCCTTCATCCTCCACTGACTTCTTTTGACGAGATATCGTATCGAGGAGGTCTCTTGCACTCGTAAAGAAGGACACTCTGTCTATGCGGGCGTCCGCAGGTATACACAGCGCAAGGACAACTCCGGCGATCGTTGCATGAATGCCGCTAAAGAGCACCGCCACCCATAGTGCAAACCCAAGGATAGCGTAGAACCAAATCGTATTGATGCGTAGTCTGTTGCCCAGAACGAGGAGTGACGTGATGAGGCCTGCCGCAAGCAGCATTTCCATGTTCAACGATGCCGTATAGAAGATGGCTATGACGAGCACCGCAAGCAGGTCATCAACGATCGCAAGGGCTGCAAGGAAGACCTTAAGTCCAAGAGGAACGCGATTCCCAAGCAAGGCAAGGATGCCGAGAGCAAACGCGATATCCGTAGCAACGGGGACGCCCCATCCGCGAGCAGCGGTGGTACCGGAGTTGAAGAACAGATAGATCGTTGCCGGACCTACCATTCCCATCACGGCGGCGATCATCGGGAGCAATGCCTTCTGTCGAGAGGATAACTCCCCAACAACCATTTCGCGTTTGATCTCTAACCCCACAAGCAAGAAGAACAATGCCATCAAGCCATCGTTTACAAAATGCTCGAAGGTGAAGTGGAGATGCAGCTTTGCAAAGACGATCTCGATGGGCTGGTGCAGCAACGTAGCATAGAGTTGCTGCCACGGAGAGTTCGACCAAAGCAGAGCTATGGCCGTGAAGACCAAGATCGTGATCCCGGTGGATGTTGACCTCTGGAAGAACTCGTTGAAGCTGGACTGGATGACGCCAGTGAACTCACGAAGTTGCCGTGATCGTATCATAACACTGTGAGGAGGCTCTCGCAATAGCTACGATAGCTTGATGCGGGGAGTAGCGAGACACTTGCACGATATTCATCCGGTGACAGAAATCCTTGGTGAAGTGCTACTTCCTCAAGGCAGCCGATCTTGAGCCCTTGACGTTTTTCGATCGCATGGATAAAGGTGCTTGCATCAAGAAGACTTTCCGGCGTACCGGTATCGAGCCAGGCAATGCCACGTCCAAGCTGTTGGACATTCAGTCTGTTCTGCTCGTGATAGACCCTGTGTACGTCCGTTATCTCCAGCTCGCCGCGCGGTCCGGGCGTGAGCGACATCGCAATGTCCGTTACCGTGCTGTCATAGACATACAATCCCGGGATGGCCAGGTCTGAACGGGGCTTCATGGGCTTTTCTTCAATGGAGAGGATCTGCCCCTCTGATCCGATCTCAACAACACCGTAACGTTCCGGATCCGAGACCCGATACCCAAAGATCGTAGCACCCGTATTGGCAGCGATGGCCTTGCGTAGGAAGTCGAGCTTGCCGTAGAAGATGTTGTCACCCAAGATGAGGCAGACCGGGGAGCCCCCTACAAACTCCTTACCCACTCGAAATGCGTCGGCGATGCCTCGTGGCTGATCCTGAACTGCATAGGTAATGGAGATGCCATAGCGGGAGCCGTCGCCTAACAAACGCTCGAAGACAGGTGTGTCTGTTGGCGTTGAAATGATCAGGACATCTCGAATCCCTGCCATCATCAGAGTGGACAAGGGATAGAAGATCATCGGCTTATCGTAGACAGGCTGAAGCTGCTTTGAGAACGCCGATGTGAGCGGATACAACCGTGTCCCACTACCACCGGCAAGAATGATCCCACGTGTTTCCATGAGGGAAATTACGGATATCTAGTTACTAGTTACTAGTTACTCAGTTACTCAGTTACTCAGTTACTCAGTTACGGTAACTAGTAACCAGTAACCAGTAACTAGTAACTAGTCATTACTCGCTAGGCCTTCATCATTCACCGATCTGTGGCGAACGAGTTTGGCCTCTGCGAGGAAGATCACATTCTCTGCGATGTTTGTGGCGTGGTCTGCCATACGCTCGAGGTTGTAGAGGCCGAGGAGGAGTTGGGCGCCATCTGCAACGAGAGTGCTGTCAGCGATCATGATCTCGATGAGTTCATTGCGCAGCGTGTCGTAGAGTTGATCAACGGTGAAGTCTGAAGGGAGGACGTGGGCTGCCAGCTCAGGGTCATTATTGATGAAGGCATCGAGGCTCGACTTGAGCATCGTGTAGGCCGCATTGGCGATGCGGTTCATATCGATCTGATTTGCGAGCTGTACGGCATTGGGAGAGACCACAACGATCGATGCGATGTTGGTGGCCATATCTCCGATGCGTTCTAATTCATTATTGATCTTCATCGCTGCGAGAAGGAGCCGAAGATCCGTTGCCACGGGTTGATTCAGGGCAAAGATCCGTTGACATTGTTTGTCGATCTTCAGATCGAGCTTGTCAACCTTATCATCACGATCCATGACGATCGTGGCCAGCTCCTGGTTCCCTTCGCGGAGGGCACGCAGTGCGAATTCAACTTGTTCCTCAACGAGTGAACCCATGCGGATGAGTCGCGTGCGGAGTTTATCGAGATCTTCTTCAAACGTGCGGTTCATGGTTTACCCGAATCGGCCAGTGATGTAATCTTCGGTTTCTTTCTTTGACGGGCTCGTGAAGATCGTACGCGTACGATCGAATTCGATGAGTGAGCCCATGAGAAAGAAACCGGTGAAGTCTGAGACACGTCCAGCCTGCTGCATGTTGTGGGTCACAAGCACGATCGTGTACGTGTCCTTCAATTCCGTGATGAGTTCTTCAACCTTACCGGTGGAGATCGGATCGAGCGCTGAACACGGCTCATCCATCAAGAGGATCTCGGGGTTGATAGCAACAGCTCGAGAGATACAGAGACGCTGTTGCTGACCACCCGATAGGCCGAGGGCAGAGTGGTGAAGTCGGTCCTTCACTTCCTCCCAGAGGGCGGATTTCCGAAGGCTGGTTTCCACAACTTCTTCGAGGTCTGTCTTGGAGATCTTTTCATTCAGCGTGAGGCCGTAGGTGATGTTCTCGAAGATCGACTTTGGGAATGGAATGGACTTTTGAAAGACCATGCCGATCCTGCGGCGCAGGGTCACAACGTCCACTTCCTTGTCATACACATCAGTTCCATCCACCATCATGTGTCCATCGACGCGTGTGCCATCGATGAGGTCATTCATGCGATTGATCGAGCGCAGGAAGGTGGACTTCCCGCATCCGGACGGACCGATGAAGGCCGTAACTCTTCGCTCAGGAATACTGAGTTTGATATTGAAGAGCGCCTGCTTCGCACCGTAGTGGAAGTTGAAGTCATGCGCCTCGATCTTGACGGGATGTTCCTTGGCCATTGTTCAGGGGGCTTCTCAGCGCTTGCGAAGTCGCGAGCGAATGAGGATCGCAGTGAGGTTCAAAAGAAAAGTAAGTCCAAGCAGGACAATGGTTGTGGCATACTGAAGAGGCAGGGTCTTGTCAACGTCCGGTGACTGTGTGGAAAGGACGAAGAGGTGGTAGCCCAAGTGCATGAACTTCTCTGTTACGGCATTTGGCAATACCTCTGAAGAGTAGGTCACACCCACAAAGAGGATGGCCGCAACTTCTCCGGCGCCGCGTCCTACAGCAAGGATGGATCCGGTAAGAATGCCGGTTACAGAGTTCGGCAGAACAACCTTGGTTATGGTCTGCCAACGTGTTGCACCCAGTGCGAGAGATGCCTCGCGGAGATCACGCGGAACAGCTTTCAATGACTCTTCAACAGCAACGATCACAA
Source organism: Ignavibacteria bacterium (assembly GCA_016707005.1). Lineage (NCBI taxonomy): Bacteria > Pseudomonadati > Ignavibacteriota > Ignavibacteria > Ignavibacteria bacterium. Next base: position 435,199 of record JADJIQ010000005.1, on the reverse strand, counting down.
CCGGAAGAGTAAGAACAGCGAGTGTTGCTGCAGACCAGAGCAAGGATCCGTCTCCAAAGGACGATGTTCCCAATGCTCCATCGATGTTGGTGCCCATGAACTGAATGAAGAAGCCAACGCCGAAAAGTCCGAACACGATGGACGGTACGCCGGCTAGGGTATTCACGGCAAATCGTACGCTGCGAGCGAACCATGAGTCTTGTTTTGCGAACTCTGTGAGGTAGATCGCCGTTGCCGTGCCGATCGGGACACCGAGAATGGTCATGAGCAACACGAGGAACGTTGTACCAGCAAGGGCCGGGAAGATCCCACCTTCGGTATTGCTGTTCCGAGGGAATTCCGTGAGGAACGTCCACGTAACCCCTGTTCCTCCATTGAACAAGAAGGTCCCGAACATCCCAAGGATGATGCCAACAACGGCAATGGCAGCAGTGGTCGCCAACAGAACGGCAAAGAAGCCAAGCAGACGCTTGTTCAAGGACACGGATGAGGAGAAGTTCTGGATCACGTTATTGGCCTTGGAAGCGTTTGATGAGTCGCTTCTTCACATACAACTCTGTGATCGCATTCAATCCAAACGAGACAACAAAGAGTAGTACTCCCAAGAAGAACAGAACGCCGTAGTGTTCGGATCCCCACACCACCTCACCCATTTCGCTGCCAATTGTGGCGGCTACCGTGCGTGCGGGCTCGATAACGGACCACGTTGAAAGGGGAGCATTGCCGGTTGCCATGATAGCGATCATGGTCTCTCCAAATGCCCGACCTATGCCAAGCAGAACTGCTGCAAAAACCCCGGGGGCTGCAGCAGGTAACATCACGCGATACGCCGTTTGCCATTCCGTGGAGCCAAGGGCAAGCGATGCCTCGTGAAGGGAACGCGGGACGGCGCTCAAGGCGTCCTCTGCGATCGAGAAGACGATCGGGATTACCGCCAACGAGAGTCCAATGCCACCAACGATGGCATTTAATCGATACGGTATTCCGGTGAGGTCCTGAATGAACGAGGCTACCGTGACCAAGCAGAAGAAACCGATAACCACAGACGGAAAGCCTGCCAGGAGTTCAATGCCCGGCTTCACGATCTCACGTACCCATCGCTTGGCAAAGAAGGCAACGTAGAGCGCTGCAAGAATCCCGAGCGGAGCGCCGATGAGAATGGCAATGAATGTTGTCTTTGCCGTTCCGATCAGAAGTGGAACGATACCGAACTTCGGCACCTCACCCACTGGCTGCCAGGTGGTGCTGGTGAGGTTCGAGAGCAACTCGCGCTGCTCCGGTTCAGTTTCAACGAGATGATCCTCTGGGAGTTCATCGATATCTGCAGGAAGCAGTCCTGTGGCAGGATTGTAGATCTCCGGATACTTCGGATTCTTCGGCTTGTAGATGAACTGTCCGGGAGCCCCTTCCTCACCACTTTCCTGAGCGGCATCGGCTGGGTCTTCTACGTCGGCATTGTAGACATCGGGTTCACCGCCATACGATTCCGGCACCATTTCCGCAGCGGGAGTGCCGGAAGATGTTTGGGAGGGGGCTTGTGTGTCTTCTTTCGACGTGAACAGTGTTGATGCTTCACGAAACACGAAGACGAAGATCAGGAAGATGACGAGGATCGAGGCAGATGCAATGAGGCGAATGGACCACTCGGCGATCCATTCACCCGGATGTCGATTTTGTTTTCGAAACGGATTGCTCACAGTGATCCTGCTATCATCCTTCAAATTTACTTGCGCTTGATCGGATAATAGCCCACTTCTGTTACGATCTTTTGTCCGGCAGGCGAAATGACCCAGTCAATGAACTTCTTCACGTTCCCGGCCGGCTTCTGATTCAGGTAGAAATAGAGGAACCGGGAGATTGGATATTCGCCGGAATGGATACTTGCGTCATTTGGAAGAACGCCCTTTGATGAGGCGTCCTTCGCTACTGCAACAGCCTTGACGTTCTTGGCATAGGCAGCGCCGCCGAAGCCGATACTATTCGGATCCTTGGATACTGCATTGATCAGGGCAGCTGTGCCGGCCATGTGCTGGGCGTTGGAGGCGAAGTCCTGCTTCAGAAGAACGTGCTCCTTGAAGAACTCGTAGGTACCGGAGTTGTTCTCGCGGGAATAGAGCAGGATCGGCTTGTTTGCACCGCCAACATCCTTCCAGTTGGTGACCTTTCCCGTGAAGATGTCCTTGATCTGCGCCATCGTGAGTTGCTTCACGGGATTGCTCTTGTGAACATAGACCGCCAGACCGTCCATTGCTACACGGATCTCAAGCCCCTTATACCCAAACTTCTTTTCGAGCTGAGCAACTTCATCCTTCTTGATCGGACGGGATGAGGAGCAGATATCAGTTGTGCCATTGATCAGAGCCGCGATGCCAGTTCCCGAACCACCACCGGTGACCTGGAACTCGGTGTTGGTCTTATCTGGATAGAGTTCCGACCAGCGCTGAACAAGGATCACCATCGTATCCGAACCCTTGATCGTGATACGCTGTTTAGGCATGGCCAGGGCAACGAACGTGATCAAGAGGAACGTTGCGATGAAGGGGGCGATAAGGCGAATGGTTTTCATGATCGATAAGATGTGTTGAACAGAACGTACCGCAATTTACTGGTCTTCGAAGCAGGGTGAGTGCTGATGGCAACTGTGTTACGTGTTGGTAACGTCTCCGTCAGATACCGAGCTCCATGTTGAAGCGTGTGTAGTAGTTGAAGGTTATCAGGTCGTTGTTGTTGTACAACGTGTTGCGGTTGGTGCCGAACTCCAGATTGACCTTGATGCGGTGTTTGTTGATGTAGTATCCAACGTTAGCGGCGATGTTGACCTGCTGTTGGTATTCGGCAAGCCCCTTTAATTGATCGCCGGCATCAACGAGGGCGTAGCGAGCGGCCACACTCCACATCGAAGGGAAGATGTATGAGGCCTGCATCATATACCCCGATCCAACGAAGACGGCTGCATAGTCTTTTTTCGTGGTGTCTTTATAGGTGATCGGATTGTCCGACGAACGCTGAGCATATTCGCCATAGAGAGCAAGGCCACTATACTTGAAGAGGATGTCGCCATAGATCACATTGGCTGTGCGCTGCTGGTACAAGGCTTTTCCAAGTGAGCCACGTGTCTTGGTCTGATTCTCGTTGTGTTGGGCCGAGAGTCCGATGCTGAGCTTCGGAGATTTCTCACGTGCGAGATCGCCTTCGAAGTAGTCGCCACCATTGGTGAAAGCACCGAACGGGAGGCATTCAACTCGTGCTGTGTAGGCTAGACCGCCGCCGGAGATCGCTGGTTGATTGCGACCGTCTCCACTGGAGATAGCGGCGCGGAGGTTTACAATCTGGTCGCCGGTGATCGGACGCCAGAATGCCTGGAAGCCAAAATCACGATCGAGGTTGAACGCCCCGTTCACGATCGAACGGTCGGCGATCTCGAGGTCTGCAGAGGAGATCACACGTTGGCGGTTACCCGGGAGCTTCGTTTGACCAAAGCCCACTTGGAGATCTTTGTTGAAGTTCCAGAAGATCATAGCATCGCGGATGATGTTGGGGAACTGCGTATCTGCCCAGTCCATATCTGAACGGGAGAATGAGAGCTGAAGGTTGAAGCTCAGGCGGGGATCTACGAGTGAGCCGCCAAATCGCAAACGGAGGCGGCGAACGGCGAACTCCGTTGAGCCGGCAGAGAGGTCCAGGTCGTCATCTTCATCCATGGTCTTCGTTGTAAAGATGGCCCAGTTCTGCATCCGGAAGCGCATTACAACGCGTGTGGCTGAATCGGCCGACTGAAACACCACCCCATCGGTATTGAAGTCGAAGCTTCCGTGCGACTGGGTAGAGGCTTGAGCCAAGGCATCGGCGGTGAGAACCGCAAAAATCGAAGCAAGGACCAAGAGGGAGCGGAGAACCAAACCGATCATGAGTGGGGTCCGTGGAATGTTAAGAGATCATTAGCCAAATGTTACGTGGCGAAACTATGGGGACATTTCTTCACATCCCCGTTACCTTTCGGTAACATTGGCTCCGGGAGAGTAAGACTCCCGGCATCACTCCGGGAGAGTAAGACTCCGGGAGTCACTCCGGGAGAGTAAGACTCCCGGAGTGGTACTCCGAGGACGGCAATGTATCTTCGCACCTCATGAAACGCATAGCAGTCTTTACCAGCGGGGGCGACGCTCCCGGCATGAATGCCCACATCCGTGCCGTAGAACGTACGGGTGAAAAGCGCGGCCTAGAAGTGATCGGCATTATTGGTGGGTATTCCGGCATGATCCTGGGGCATTTTGAGGTACTGGATCGAATTCGGACGGCCAATATCATCGACCGAGGCGGCACAATCCTCAAAACGTCTCGTTGTCCGGAGTTCGAGGAGGTGGAAGGACGTGTCAAGGCCGCCGAAGAACTCCGCAAACATGGGATCGATGGCGTTGTGGCCTGTGGCGGCGATGGTACCTTCCACGGTGCTCATTATCTCTGGCAGGAACATGGGATCCCGATCGTAGGAACCCCGGGGACGATCGATAATGACCTCTCGGGTACTGACTACACCATTGGGTACGATACGGCGATCAATACGGCGGCACAGGCCATCGATAAGATCAGAGATACGGCCGACAGCCATGGTCGACTCTTCTTCATCGAGGTTATGGGACGTCATGCCGGCTTTATCGCCATGGACGTCGGCATCGCCTGCGGTGCTGAATATGTTGCGGTCCCGGAAACCCTTACTGACATCGATGAAATGTATCAGCGGATCTTAGCTCAAGGCCTCGACAAACGCACGGTGGTGATCGTTGGTGAAGGTGACGAACTTGGCGGCGCCCTCGGCATCAGCAAAAAACTCGAAGAACGCTACGGAATATCCTCCAAGATCTCCATCCTCGGACATATTCAAAGAGGGGGCTCTCCAACGGTTCGAGATCGTGTGCTTGCGTCTCGACTTGGCGCTGCTGCCGTTGATGCCCTCCTTGAAGGTCGTTCCGATGTTATGATCGGCGAAATGTCGGGTCAGATCACCTTTGTCCCACTCGAACAAACATGGGCGGAACGCAAACCTGTCCCGCCATATCTCACAGAACTTTCCGACATCCTCGTATGAAACCAACCTTCCTTACGGTCATTCAAGTTTTTCAGATCGAGGGCATGGTGGCCCTCGGAAAGATGCTCAACCCGGCAACCAATGAGATCACGAAGAGCATGGAACATGCACGCTATGTGATCGATGTCCTCGATATCCTGCACGAAAAGACGAAGGGGAATCTCGAGAGCGATGAAGCGCGCTTCCTAGATCAGACGTTGAGCACTCTTAAACTGAACTTCGTTGATGAGTTCGGCAATCCGAGTACTCCATTCGTCAATGGTGAGCTGGCTTAATGAGACGCATAGCCATCCTGGCGTATACGGCTAGGCCTGCTGCGATCACGTGGGCTACACACGCTATCAACCGACTCCTCGAAGAGGGTGTTGACGTGATCATTGATGCGATCCTTGCCGATGCACTGGATGCCGACCTTGCTTCGAAGTGTGAGGTGCGTTCAGCAATGGAGTTCGAAAAACGCGCAGATATGGTGATGACATTTGGCGGCGATGGCACCTTGCTTGCCACCGCTCGTATGCTCATGAGCTCCGATATCCCGATCATGGGTGTCAACGTTGGCAAACTCGGCTTCCTTGCAGAATTCCCTGTGACGGAACTGGATGATGCTATCATGGACGTGATCAAGGGCAACTATCGTATCGTTGACCGCACAACCTTGATGGTAGAGTTCAACGGTGTAACGGCCTACGCGCTGAACGAAGTACTTATCGAACGAGCATCAGAAGCAAAAATGATCGCTGTTCGCGCCTTTGTGAACGAGCACCATGTTGCGGATTATCGAGCCGACGGCGTCATCATCTGTACGCCAACAGGGTCAACAGCGTATTCCCTCGCAGCTGGAGGTCCGATCATCGCACCCTCGGCAAATGCGATGTGCATCACTCCGATCGCGCCACATACACTCACACTTCGCCCCCTTATCGTCAATGATAGCAGTGAGATCCGCTTTGAGCCGTTGAGCGAGCATGCAGATTCACATGTAGTTGCCGACGGAAAGATCCTCGGGTCTGTTGGAAGGGGCGATGTGGTTACCATACGCAAGAGCGAACATCTGGTGAAACTGGTGAAGCGGGCCGACAGTACGTACTACGATCTGTTGCGCGATAAGCTCCTCTGGTCTGCCGACGCAACCAAGAAGTAACCTCGATGCTTAAACGCGAACTGTCCTTCTTGCAAGCCACGGCGATCAACATGATCGATATGGTTGGTATCGGACCGTTCGTCACAACGGCTCTCGTTGCCGCTACGATGGGATCAGCGCCGATGGCCCTCTTGGCCTGGTGTGTTGGTATGTCTCTTGCCTTGGTCGATGCATCGGTATGGAGTGAACTCGGTGCCAAGATGCCGGAAGCAGGGGGCTCCTATGCCTTTCTCCGCGAAACGTATGGCAAGGACTCATGGGGTAGACTCATGGCGTTTTTGTTCGTGTGGCAAACATCCTTCCAAGCACCACTCGTTGTAACGTCGGGCGCACTGGGATTCGCCAAGTACATCACGTTCCTCACCGGACCGCTCGATCCGCTCACGGGGAAACTCATTGGTGTTGCGCTTATCGTGTTGCTCGTTGCGCTGTTGTACCGTCGGATCGGCGATGTGGGACGCATCTCGGTCGTCCTCTGGGCCTGCGTCATCGCTGCCCTCCTCTGGATCATCGGCACGGGCATGATCTACGGCAGCTTCGATCAGATCATGAGTGGAGATCTTGTGGAGGGGGCTGTCGGGAACAATGCCATCTGGGCTGCTCTGGGCATCGCAACGATCCCAACGATCTACTCCTACCTCGGCTATTACAATGTGTGTCACCTCGGAGCAGAAGTCCGAGATCCGGAACGTGTGATCCCGAGAAGCATGTTCGTTTCGATCCTCGGAATCGGAGTGCTCTATCTCGCAATGCAAACGGCGATCTATGCGGTGCTTCCCGTTGCTGATGTGGCTGCGTCACCATTCGTTGTGAGTACGCTCATCAATACTGTGCAGGGTCCGGTGGCCGCTCAGATCGTTACGGCACTCGTTCTGATCGTAGCCGTAGCCTCGTTGTTCAGTGTGATCCTCGGTTACACACGGATACCGTATGCAGCGGCAAAGGACGGACTCTTCTTCCGTGTCTTTGGTCGTGAACACCCAACGAAGAACTTCCCGCACATCTCCCTGTTGGTGCTTGGCGGTGTTGCTGTGATCTTTACGATGACGCTTGAATTGGGTGATGCGATAAAGTCGATCATCACCATGCGGGTCTTTACACAGTTCGTGGCTCAGGCCGTTGGACTCATCGTGTTGCGTAAGCGACTTGGTGCGGGGGCAATGCCATGGAAGATGTGGCTCTACCCTGTCCCGGTCCTCCTTACCATCGTGGGCTGGATCTGGATCTTCTCCAGTGCCAAGCCCCTTCAACAACAACTAGGACTTGCTGCACCCGTTGTTGGTATTGTTGTGTATCTCGCACTCGCACGGAGAAACAGAACGTGGCCATTCAAATTGCCATCGATGGGTTGATCGTAGATCTCCATCAGAGAAAGACATATCCAGGTGTGGTTGAATTCATTGATGGTGTGATCACAGCGATCCGTGAGGATCCGTCTGCGCGCACCGATCGATACATTATGCCCGGGTTTGTTGACGCACATGTGCATGTGGAGTCGAGCATGCTCATTCCCAGCGAATTCGCTCGACTCGCCGTTGTTCATGGGACGGTTGCCACTGTAAGCGATCCGCACGAGATCGGAAACGTGTGTGGTGTAGAGGGTGTCCGGTATATGCTCGAGAATGGGGCGCGTGTTCCTTTCACGTTTGCATTTGGAGCCCCTTCCTGCGTGCCTGCAACAACATTTGAGACGGCAGGTGCAGAGATCACAGCGTCGGACATCCGTGAGTTGTTCAAGGATGAGCGCGTTCGGTACCTGAGCGAGATGATGAACTGGCCGGGGGTTTTATACAACCACCCGGTTGTAATGGAGAAGCTTGCTGTTGCGCGGGAATGTGGAAGGGTGATCGATGGTCACGCCCCCGGACTCCGCGGCGAACAAGCAGCAGCCTATGCTGCGCATGGCATCTCCACCGACCACGAGTGCTTTACCCTGGAAGAAGCCATTGATAAGGTGGCAGCAGGAATGAAGATCCTCATCCGTGAGGGAAGTGCGGCTCGCAACTTTGATGCTTTACATCCGATCATCAAACTCCATCCGGAGAGAGTGATGTTCTGTTCTGATGATATGCATCCCGACTCATTGGTACTTGGACACATCAACTTGCTCGTTGCCCGCTCCGTAGCGCTTGGGTATGACATCTACGATGTCTTGCGCGCTGCCTGTGTTCATCCTGTTGAACACTACGGACTCCCTGTTGGACTACTGCGTGTTGGAGATTCCGCCGATCTCATCGTTGTGGAGGATCTCACAGCATTCTCTGTTCATCAAACATGGGTCAAGGGGCGATGTGTTGCCGAACATGGAACCACTGCCATTGATCATGTAGAAGAACGTATCATCAATCAGTTTTCATGTGATCCCATCACTGCCGATCAGATCGCCACAGATCATCTCGGTAAGGAGGTTCGGGTGATTGTAGCACATGACGGTCAACTCGTAACCTCCGAAGAGCACCACGTTCTTCCTTCGAACGATGTTCTGAAGATCGTGGTTGTGAATCGCTATACCAATGCGCCCCCTGCCATTGCCTATATCAAGAACATCGGGCTCACTTCCGGAGCCATCGCCAGCAGCGTGGCACATGACTCGCATAACATCGTGGCCGTTGGCTGTTCCGATGTCGAGATCGTTGACGCCGTTAACGCCATCATTGCGTCACGCGGCGGTGTATGTGTAACGGCGGACGGCAAGACCGATCTTCTCCCACTCCCCGTAGCCGGCCTTATGTCCAATCTCGACGGTTATGACGTTGCCCGCACCTACGCAGCGCTTGATTCACGAGCCAAAGCACTTGGCTCCCAACTCCGCGCCCCCTTCATGACGATATCTTTTATGGCCCTTCTCGTGATTCCTCAACTAAAGTTGAGTGATAAGGGTCTCTTCGATGGTGGTATGTTTACGTTTGTTGACCCACTTTTGCCGAGCTAGTAATAGTGCCTGCTCGTTTATCCCTTCTTGTATTGATCCTCATCCTCATCCTTGATGTGGTGGTTATACATGCACAGTGGTCAACGGATCCATGGAAGAGTACGATTATATCTAACACTGGCATTAACCAGAGCAATCAGATCCTTGCAAACCTCGTGGGTGGTAGCATCCTTGTGGCATGGTCCAAGGATAATTCTAATGGTTACGACATCTACGCACAAGGGGTTGATCGCAATGGTGTAGCCTTGTGGAAGATCAATGGTGTTGAGGTATGCGTTCTGAAGTCAAACAACGTCCCAAGTGCCGTCATTCCTGATACCATTGAGGGTGCCTTTATTTTCTGGAGTGATACTCGAACAGGAGTGTCTGACATTTACATGCAACGTTTGGATAAGTATGGGCTGCCTCACTTTGTAAAGAATGGAATTCCTGTTTTCGACTCCGCAGCACATAGGGACTATCTTCGTGCTATTCCCGACGGAGCTGGTGGCACAATGATTGTTTGGCAAGAGTATACAAGAACTCTACGCACAATCCGAGCGCAACATCTTAATGCCGACGGGAGGGTTCTATGGGCGCAATCAAGTGTTATCGCAGTACGAGATGTGTTGAGTCAGGCTGCAGTGACTGGCATGGTTGATGATGGAAGTGGTGGCTTGATAGTTTGTTGGAGGGAAGCAGTTCCGAACCGCTACCACAAGTTCTATGCGCAGCGGATTGACAGCATCGGACGAATTCGATGGGACTCCAGTAGTGTAACTGTTAGCAATCTTGACGTCGGAATTGTTGAGGGTACTAACGAATTTCAACTCGTGGAAATGGCAAAAGATGAAACTTATGGGGCATACTTTGCATTTCAAGAAGTTAGGAAAGGGCGAAGGAGGATCTATCTGCAGCATGTTGATTCATCTGGCACAATCACGTTGGGGAATTACGGCAGGCTGATCTCAGATACAAATCTTTTATGTACTCTAACAGACGTAGTAGCAAATGGCAGAGGACAAGTATTCCTGTCATGGTGGTTTCAGCCTAATGCTGTTGATTCAAAAATCCAAAGTGTTCTTCAGTTGTTTGGAAAAGATGGTTCCGGCCTCTGGCCAGAACCTGTCATTTTGCCTCCTGTGTCGACAGCAACAAGCTATGTCAGGTATGTATCTGACGATAGTGGAGGAGTAATAGCATTTTGGTTGCAAGTACAAGACGGCCAGGCTAAGGTTTATTCTCAGAGATTCAATTCAGATGGTTCTAGGCGCTGGGAGGAAGAAGGAAGATTCTTCGCTGCTATTCAACAGAATCCCTTGTACTTCTTCTTTTTACCTCAGATTATCTCTGATGGATCGCATGGGGCTGTTATGGCGTACGTTGATGTGCCAGGCAGCCAAAAAAAAGAACTGCGCATTCAGCATATAAACGAAGATGGAGTTTTGGGAGTTCCGAAGAATCCACCGCCTACTCCCGTCGATTCTGATTCGATGGAGTCTCCTATCGTAGGCATCCGATCCATTTCCCCTAACCCGTCTACCGGAATCTTAGACCTAGAGTTCGTTGTGCCAGTAAGAGGGACAGTTACTGTTACTGTTTACAATGCTATCGGCGAAGTTGTTGCTGTACCATTTCAAGAATTTGTTCAGCGAGATATTGCCACTACGATATCAATTGATCTCTCTGCTCAAAGTTCAGGAGCTTTCTTTTGTCGACTCACCGGACCATACATCAATGAGAGCAAGATGTTCATTGTTCAGCATTAACCTGCTGTACATTCAGTTTACGTTTTCTGACACCCTCCAGTAGAATTAGAAATAGTGATGGTCCGCCCTTATCTCATCGTGTTGATCCTCATACTTGATGTGACTAGTGCGCATGCGCAGTGGTCCATGAATCCATGGAGGGGTACTACCATTACGGACGTAGGCGGGTATGGACATCAGCACATTCTCACAAAAACTAGCAATGGAAGTGTTGTTATTGGTTGGTCTCAGAGTTCTGCAGTCAACCGCGACGTACAAGCCCAGTGTGTTGATCCTAAAGGTGTAGTCCTTTGGAAGACCAATGGTGTGGATGTGTGTGTTGAAGCCGAAAATCAGCTGATTGGTGCGATTGTGCCTGATGCGGTTGGTGGGGTCACCATCTATTGGTCTGACTATCGCTCAGGAGAGCCAGATATATACATGCAACGGTTGGACAAGAGTGGTGTGCCCATGCTGGCAAGCAATGGAATCCCCGTCTTTGAGTCAGCAGCAAATCGGACAATTGTTAGTGCCGTCTCGGATGGCAATGGCGGTACGATCTTACTCTGGAATGAGCTTGAAAATCAACGCTATGCCTTACATACCCAACGTATCAATTCAAGTGGGAGAAATCTGTGGACACAAGGCGGTGTTGACATATATAGAGGTATGCAGATGTATCCACTAGTGTTTGGAGTTGTTAGCGATAATCAAGGCGGCCTGATATTTTGCTGGGCGGAGCAAATGCCCAACCAGGACTACGCGTTTTATTCGCAGCGTGTTGATAGTACAGGTCAAGTCCGATGGGGTTCAAAAGGTGCAACTATTTGTGATCTTGACGTTGGTTTTCTGGTGAACAGTGTTGGGCAGCGCGTGTTAGGCATGACGAGTGATGGATCCTCTGGAGCATATTTTGCATTTCTTGATAGTAGATATCGCAAACCGGCTATTTTCTTGCAACACGTTGATTCAGCCGGTATGCTTTCGCTCGAAAAGAATGGTAAGCTAATCTCTGATACCACCAAGTATAGCGAACTCTCAGCTCTCACCGTGAGCAGCACTGGTCAATTGTTTGTGGCTGGGTACACTCGAAGTTACTCGGAGAACATTTACGATCTCGTTCTTGATTTGTATGGAAAAGATGGCACAAGAGTTTGGGCTGAACCAGTCAAAGTACAAACTGATTCTATTGGTTTTTTGGGATACTATGTTGTTTCGGACCGGAACGCTGGAGTGATTGCATTTTGGTTGGAGGGCCCCTATTCGGATCTCAGAATTCGTGCGCAGCGGTTCAACTCACAAAGTTCTCCTCTCTGGGCTGAAGAAGGAGTGTTCTTCGCGAGTCTCCAACAAATTGGACCCAACTATGCACTAAGAATCATCTCTGATGGAGATCATGGTGCTATAGTGTTGTATAGTGATGTGCGAGATTTGAACGGAGAAGGTTTGTATCTCAAACTCATCAACGGAGATGGAGAGTTGGGAGTGACAAAGAATTTGCCCCCTCCCATCGATTCCAATTCAACTGAAGCTCCTTTGTTAGGCATTACATCCATTTCTCCGAATCCCACAACTGGTATCGCTGATATTGAGTTTATTGTTCCTGTGAAAGGAACCGTTAGTCTTGTCATATACAATGCAATCGGTGAAATTGTGCTCATACAACACAAAGAACTTGTTCAACGAGACGTTGCTACGTCTGTGTCCATAGACCTCACCTCACAAAGCTCGGGGACTTTCTACTGTCGACTCACTGGACCATACATCGACGAGACACAAATGCTGATCCTGCAGAAATGACACGTTCGATTTCGCTGATGTGCTAATGTGCTAATGTGCTAATGTGCTAATATTGTTGATTAGCACATTAGCACATTAGCACATTAGCAGATTAACATGCTCCCCCTCGACTCCTCCCTCATCCGTCTCATTCAGTTTGCGATCCGCGAGGATCTGGGGACGGGAGATATCACGAGTGACCTGAGCATTCCGCGTGATGCTACCGCCGCTGCGCGGTTTTTGATGAAGCAGGATGGAGTGGTGTGCGGACTTCCGATGTTGCCGCTTGTCTTCCGGGAATTCTCGTCGGACGTGGATATCGAGCTAAAGGTGAATGAGGGTGACCGTATCAAGAACGGTACGGTGATCGCTCTCGTGGAAGGCCCGGCACATGCCTTGTTGGCAGGCGAGCGCACAGCTCTGAACTTCATCCAACGCATGAGCGGTGTTGCTACGAAGTCCCGACAGTATGTTGACCGGATCGCCGGCACAAAGGCACGTGTTCTTGATACACGAAAGACCATCCCTGGATGGCGATTGCTTGATAAATACGCCACAACGATCGGCGGCGCATTCAATCATCGGCTAGGTCTCTATGACATGGTGATGATCAAGGACAACCACATCACAGCGTGTGGTGGTATTCGTGAGGCCGTTGATACCATCGTTGCGGACCTGCGGGACAGACCGATGATGAAGGTGGAGGTTGAAGCACGTTCGCTCGATGATGTCTTGGAGATCCTCCAGTGCAAGGGAGTTCATCGGGTGATGTTCGACAACTTCACGCCGGATGAGGTTGCTGAGGGAGTTCGCATCGTTGATGGTCGACTTGAGACCGAAGCATCGGGTGGGATAACGTACGACAACATCCGCGACTATGCAGAGGCAGGAGTGGATTACATTAGCGTGGGCGCGATTACACACAGCGCCACCGCTCTCGACATTTCCATGAAGTTATTCGTCCCGAAACAGGGCTGAACTCTACCCCTCCGGCAGTTTATCCGGCGGTGCAAGAAGGGATGGCAAGGGGCCATCCAATACATACGACTTGCGACCATAGTGGTACGACATCGGGACGTGCAAGGTGTTGATCAAGTAGTCCAGGTCACGCGCAACGGTACGTTCGCTTACTTCCAGGTCCTTCGCCATAAGATTCGCCGTTACCCGTTCGCCACGCGACAGCCGCATCAGGATGGCCTGAAGACGGTAGAGCGTGGGACGCATGGCAGATTTCATTGGCGCAGATTCCGATTCACGAAGTATCTGCGAGGGTACGCCACCCACTCTGCCATCTACTGTCATAGTGGCGATTACAAGCCACTGGTAGATGTTACGCTCCTCCGAATCGGTGAGCAACCAAGGCAAAAGAGGGGTCGAAAACGACGAAAGGGGCTTCATGCCCCCTTGTGGTGATTATCAGATAGAACGTGACGCGTGCCGGAACGGGTATCGCGTCCTAGAGTTCTCTTCGCAATCGGGCCACGGGAATACGGAGCTGCTCGCGATACTTCGCAACTGTTCTGCGCGCCACGTTATACCCCAGTTTCTTGAGGTCCTTGCCAAGCTTATCGTCACTCAATGGTTTGCTCTTGGATTCCGCCTCAATGAGCTCCTTGATCTTTTGCTTGATGACGCGTGTGGAGATCTCTTCGCCATCATCACTGAGAAGCGCCTCGCTGAAGAAGTACTTCAGTTCGAACGTTCCAAAGGTGGTCAGCACGTATTTCCCATTCACGATCCGACAGATCGTGGAGATATCGAGCCCCGTGATCTCAGAGACATCGCGATAGATAAGGGGCTTCAAGTGCTCCGGACCGTATTGGAAGAACTCCTTTTGCAGACCGATGATGGCCGTCATCACTCGAAGCATCGTACTCTTGCGCTGACGGATGGCCTGCATGAGGAACTTGGCGTCTTCATACTTCTTCCTCAGCCACTCACGAGTCTCCTTGTTGAACTTGTGGAATCGCGCTTCCTTCTTGAGCTTTTCATAGGCATTGCTCACACGAAGAGTTGGAAGGCGGGAATCGTTCACCGTGATGAGGAAGTCCGACCCGTCTTCGGTTGGTTCAACCGTGAAGTCGGGCGTAACGGTGTTCACTTCCGGACCGATCGTGCCGCCACCCGGACGAGGTGTGAGGTGACGTATCACATCGATCGCTTCACGAAGGTAGTCCTCCGTTACATCGAGCTGACGTTCGATGATGTGATAGTGCTTCATCGCAAAGGCCTCGTAGGTCTTTGTCAGGATAAGGATGGCAAGCTTCTGCGCCGCATTCGGCTTCTCAACGGCACGTAGCTGCGCAAGCAAACATTCCTGTACACTGCGAGAGGCAATACCCGGAGGTTCGAGCGACTGCACCTTGCGAAGAACAGATTCGGCCTGTTTCATCGTGATCGGATTGAGCGGACGTGTTACGTCTTCGATAAGATCCTGGAGATAGTTCTGCGCACGGCCCGGCATGGTAGACGTGTGCATCGCAAGATTGTGTTCCGCGAATCGATCGTTCACTTCCTGCATCAATTCATCAAGAGTTCGGCGCAAGTAGCCATCGTCATCAACATTGCCAATGATGTACTCGCCGAATAATCTGTCCTCTAACGACACCTGCAGATACTTCATCTGTTCGAGAAGATCATCTTCTAACGTCTGTACTTCTCGGAACTGAAACACAGGCTCATCGTCATCATCTTCACCCATGCGCGTGTCACTTGAACTCCCGCTTGTAGGGTCTTCTCCCCAGATAAGCTTATAGAACTCAAAGGCATCCTTGGGGTCGAATTCCGTTGCAGCGTCAATGGACTCCGTGCGCTTCTCGGGACCGAGGGATTCAGTGCCCGGGACCGGTGCGTCATAGGCAGTGCTTTCAGCCGGACCTTCGGTGTCACCAGTAACACGATCCTCTCCGGCGGCCTGCGGTTCATACTCCGGACTCTCTTCGAGCATCGGATTGTTCTCCAGCTCGGCCCGAACGTGTTGCTCCAACTGCAACAGGGGCAGCTGCAGCATCTTGAGATACTGGATCTGTTGTGGCGTGAGCGACTGCTGAAGAGCGGTCTGAAGGTTAAGTCCTAGCTTCATTCGTCGCCCTCGTCCTCACCGCGCGATACGGCCAACATACGGGCATAGGCCTTCTCACCAAAGGCACGAACTAAGGCATCCTTAAGCGACTCCACCATCGGTATGCTGAGGCGGGCTCCAAGTTCACGACCGGGCTCACATTCTTCGATCTGCTCGTAATGCAGATACGGCCCACCGAAGTCGGCGATCCGGATCGGGAAGAGATGGCAGGAAAGGGGCTTACGGAAATCACTCTCTCCATTATGAAACGCCTTCTCAATGGCGCACTTGGCCACCGAGTTCTCATAGTACACAAAGACACAATCGGCATCATCGAGGCATGCAACTGACCTGTCTCCCACGTGGCCTTCAACTGGGTCATTCTCTTCAAGCCACCGTCGGGAACGGTCTCCCAAATAGGGAAGTGCGGCCGCAACGGACAATTGCAGAGGTTTCACTTCATTCTCAAGTAACGGAGCTCCCGCTCCTCCGCTAAGGGTGCAGCAAGCCCCTTTACAGCGTTGAAGATCACACGCAAATGTGGCCGTCAACACCTGCTCCTGAATGAGAAGATCGTCGAGTAGGATCATGCTTTCGGAAAAATAGCACGATTCTTGCTAGTCAGAAACATTCCTCATCGTGAGATGCGCAATCTGAGCGCATTTGTCACCACAGTTACCGAGCTAAGGGCCATTGCGGCCGCAGCGATCATGGGTGAAAGTGCCATGCCGGTAAGGGGAATGAGCAATCCCGCAGCGAGGGGGATCCCCAGCACATTGTAAAAGAAGGCCAGGAAGAGATTCTGCCGGATCGTACGCATTGTTGCTCGGGAAACGTCAATTGCGTCGAGAACAGTATGCAGGTCGGCGCGCATCAGTGTCACATCGGCAGTGGATTTTGCGATATCTGTTCCCGACCCCATGGCGACCCCTACATCTGCTTGTGCAAGTGCGGGCGCGTCATTGATGCCATCGCCGACCATTGCAACAACAGCACCTTGACGTTGGAGTTTCTCGATTGCATTCGCCTTTCCATCAGGAGAGATCGAATGCATCACTTCGTCGATCCCGGCGGCATTGGCAATGTGCTTGGCCGCTGCTTCTTTGTCACCGGTGAGCATCACAACACGAAGACCGCGGGTGCGCATACGAGCAACTGCATCTACGCTTGAGACGCGAAGGGTATCTGCAACGGCGATCGCCGCAACCACCGCTCCATTGAGGCTAACGAAATGTGTTGACCATCCATGTGCTGCGTGACTCTCTGCAGCTGCACGAAATGGCGCGGGAATGATCAGCATTGCGTCGCTCATGAGATCTTCGTTGCCGATCCGTATTCGAGAAGATCCGATCACACCAACTGTTCCTTTTCCCGGAAGAGTTTGTGCAGACGATGCAAGGAGTCGGTCTGCAGACGGGACGGCTGCCCATGACACAAGAGCTTTCGCGATCGGGTGTTCCGAACCCGACTCCAATGCGTCGATGTAGACACGTAACGATGGTGTGTCCGTTGTATAAACATCTTGAACGGTAGGAGCTCCGTCTGTGAGAGTTCCGGTTTTGTCGAGAACGATCGTTGTAATGCTATGGAGTCGCTCAAGTGCGGCAGCATGAGCGAAGAGAGCGCCGTGTTTCGCCCCCTTCCCTGATCCGACAATGATGGCCGTTGGAGTAGCCAGACCAAGAGCGCACGGACAGGCGATGATGAGGACGGCGATAGCAGAGGTCAAGGCCTGGGTGAAGGCAACATCCGATGGGGCGGCGATCATCCAACCCAGGAATGTCAGAATTGCGATGCCGAGGACGATAGGCACAAAGACGCTGCTGATCTTGTCAGCTAGTCGTTGTATCGGTGCCTTGCTTTGCTGAGCACGTTCCACGGAGCGGATGATGCCGGAGAGAACAGTGGTAGATCCAACAGCAGTTGCCCGGACCAAAACCGATCCGGTCGTATTCAGGGAGCCTCCGATGACCGTATCACCTGCACTGCGTTCAACAGGCAGATTCTCTCCGGTGAGCATGGACTCATCAACGCTTGTGGAGCCGCTGATGATCGTACCGTCTGTTGGGATACGTTCTCCCGGACGGATAACGATGGTCTCACCCACAGCAACATCGCCGGCCGGTATGTCGCTGTCCACACCGTTGCGTCGAACACGGACCACAGTTGGATGCAGCTCCATCAGGGACTGAAGTGCTTCTGCTGTCCGCCCCTTTGCCCTCGACTCTAACCACTTCCCCAGAAGTACGAGAGTAATGATCGTTGCTGTTGAATCGAAGTAGGCACCGGTGTGGTGTGCCATCGATGGTAGGATGGAAGGGGCGAAGGTTGCGATGGTGCTTGCAATGAACGCGGCACCGGTTCCGATGGAGACGAGGGTATCCATCGTTGCAGCTGTATGGCGTGCAGCACGAAAAGCACCAACATAGAAAGATCGTCCGGCCCAAAGCACGGGAATGGTCAGGACAAAGAGTGCTTCGTTAACCCATGGAATATGACCATTGAACATGCCCCACATGCCGATCAACATGACGGCCGCAGTGAATGGAGCTGCGATGATCAGCGACGCACGGTATTCGTGAGCAGGTGCTTCGATCCGTTCAGTCAGCGATGCAACATCAGTTGCAGTGCCCTCGCTGTAGATAGCTTCCACGGCATAGCCTGCCGTGATGATCGCACGCGATAGGATTTCGTCAACAACGCCGTCGCCGATCTCCACAGTAGCTCGGTTGGTTACGAGGTTTACAGTAGCAGACGATACACCAGGCACGCGTAGTAACTCCGATTCAACTCGGTTGACACATGCAGCGCAATGCATTCCCGAGATGTCGATCGTACGCGTGGAACTCACTTTGTGTCGGAACGCATCTTATCCTTGAACTGCTTCATGAACTTCTCAACCTTTGGACGCACCACAAACGCGCAATACGGTTGCGTCCCATTCTGTGCATAGTAGTTCTGGTGGTAGTCTTCGGCTTTGTAGAATGTGTCAACAGCCGTTACTTCCGTTACGATCGGATCCGACCATGTTTTTGCAGCTGTGAGTTGTTCGATGTACGCCATTGCGATTCGCTTTTGATCTTCGTCATGGTAGTAAATACCACTTCTGTATTGCGTGCCCACATCGTTGCCCTGGCGGTTCAATGTTGTTGGGTCATGCGAGGCAAAGAACACTTGAAGGATCTCTTCGAATGTCACTTTTGACGGATCGAAGGTGATGCGGCAGGCTTCGGCATGTCCGGTAGTGCCCGTGCACACTTCTTTGTACGACGGGTTCTTGACGGATCCGTTGCAGTACCCGCTTTCCACCAACTCCACACCATCCAGCAATTGATACACCGCTTCGATGCACCAGAAACATCCGCCGGCAAGAGTGGCGGTATCGCGTTGATCTGTGGTCATGGTTGTTGATGTTGGTGATGATGAAGGGGGCGGCACACGTTCGTCCTGCCCGGCACACGCCGAAAGGAATGTGCCGAGAAAGACCGCGATCGATAGGGTGAGGTTGAGCATGGAGCTCAGGACGAACGTTGCGACGGGAGATTTCAGTTCCGCTGCTGAACGTTGTAGTGTACCTGCGGAACCGGCAGACCAAGTTCTCCGCCAACCGTACGGATGATGTTATTCGTGGCTTCGTAGACGTTCCAATAGTGCTCGGGAAGGCAGAATGGTCGAACGCAAAGAACCGGACCAGCAAGAGTGAAGTCGAGCACCCATACGGCTGGGGCAGGGCTTGCGAGCACGTTTGTCTCCGATGCCAGTAGCTCCTTGATGCGAGCTATGGTTCTATCCACATCCACTCCGTGGGCCAATTGCATTTCTCGATCTACCCGACGGTAGGGGGTGTGTGACATGTTCTCGATGTTGTCACTGAAGATCTTGCCGTTGCTGACCATTGCACGGATCCCATCCGGAGTCATCATCGTGGTTGAGAAGAGTCCGATCTCTTCCACGGTTCCAAGAACGCCCCCTGCCTTGATCAGATCTCCTACCTTAAAAGGTCTGAGGACGAGCAGAAAGGCTCCGGCCGCAAAGTTGGCGAGGAGTCCGCCCCATGCCATACCAATAGCCAAGCCAGCCGCTGCGATAAGAGCAGCGAACGATGTTGTCTCTACACCAAACCTTGCAAGGATCGCGATCACAAGGATGATGTTCAAGCTTACGGCAATGATGGAGGCAAGGTAGTTCTGAAGTGTTGCGTCAACATTGCGGGCAGTAAGTGCTCGGCGGATCATGTTGATCACAAATCCAATGAGCCAGCGGCCCACCATCCACATGAGGACGGCGCCAACAACTAAGATGAGGTAGTTGACGATCGATGATTCGTATTTGGTCCACAACGCTGCGAAGTCCATGAAGCCCTCAAGATGTTCTGGAAAGAGAAGTTCTATTATCTACGAAGCCGTTGCGCGAACAACGGCAATGCCGGCAAATGCGGCCAACATACCACCAATGAGTGATGCTGCGATATAGCTAATTGCCAATATTGTGTTGCCACCATGGAGCATGGAGACGTTCTCCATTGCAAATGCTGAGTAGGTGGTGAATCCGCCACAAAGACCTGTGCCTACAAGTAAAGCGGCTGAACGCGAGAGTGGATCGGGCAACATCGTGGCACCTGCTGTACATCCAAGAACGAACGAGCCAACTACGTTCACGATAAACGTTGGCACGGGAAACGCGCCGCTGGCTACAGGAATAAGCGTTCCGATCACATACCGGAGTCCGCTACCAATGGCACCGCCTGCCATAACAAGGACAAGGTCTTTCATGCACCGAACATAGCAAAGAGCCACACTATCTTTGCTGTCTATGCAACGACTCCTCCTCCTCCTGTTGCTTGCAGCGCCGATGTGTGCGTTTGCTCAAGCCCCATTTGTCCATACCTCAACATATGTGGATGCACCCGGGAGTGAACCACGTGAGCATCCCGTGGATATGCTGCGTATGACCGTTGATGTTCGGTTCGAGCCCGAGAAGGGGCTTGTAAAGGGTACGGTAACACATGTCTTCCGATCCCTTCGAGAGCGAACAGACTCGATCGAGTTTGATGCTATCAAGATCCGGATCCTACAGGCCACGTTAGGGGGCAAGCCAGTTCGTACCCGTTCCACAGATACAACGGTGATCGTTTATTGTGAGCCTGCCATGCGTTGGGATACGAGGGACTCCGTGACCTTTATCTACGAGGCAAATCCACGCAAGGGGATCTACTTCGTTGGCTGGAACGACCCGTCGAAGCGCATGCGACGTCAGATCTGGACGCAGGGACAGGGTATCGACAATCGCCACTGGATCCCGATGTATGACGAGATGAACGATAAAATGATCACCGAAACGATCACTACGTTCGACTCATCCTATGCCGTTCTCTCCAACGGGACCCGTGGAGAGGTTGTAGTGAATGGAGACGGCACGAAGACCTGGCGCTATAGTATGACCAAGCCTCATGCCTCCTATCTCCTCATGCTGGCCATCGGCCAATATTCGATAACTACTCGCAAGGCTGCCAGCGGTGTGCCGCTCTATCTCTATACCTATTCGGACCAGCCCGAACGTACCGAACCAACGTATCGTATGAGCGTTGAGGCGATGGACTTCCTTGAACGCGAAACAGGTATTCCGTATCCATGGGAGTCGTATAGTCAGGTGCCCGTGGCGGACTACATTTTTGGCGCCATGGAGAACACAACAGCAACGGTATTCGGAGACTTTTTCCAGACAGACTCGCGAGGATGGCTGGACAGATCGTATGTAGGTGTGAACGTCCACGAACTCACGCACCAGTGGTTCGGAGATCTCATCACTGGTCGCAGCGGAAAGTCGATCTGGCTACAAGAGAGTTTTGCGACATTCTACCCCCACCTCTTCACACGGTTGACGTTGGGTGAGGATGCCTATGAGTGGAGTCGGCGCGGAATGCATCGCGCTGCCCTGGCAGCCGGGGAAAAAGACCGGTTGCCGATCGTGCACCCCTCTAGCGGTTCGGCTCGAGTATATCCGAAGGGGGCCAGTGTTATCGACATGATGCGATACACCTTTGGCGATTCGTCGGTTCGACGCGTTATCCAGCACTACCTGCGGCAGCATGCCTATGGGAATGTAGAGACCAATGATCTCTACCTGGCCTTCCAGGACACCTTGGGCCTGTCACCCGATTGGTTCTTCGATCAATGGCTCTACAAGGGTGGAGAGCCCCATTTCAAGATATCTACGCGAACCGGTGCTGCCACAACCGAACGCGGTGTATCAACCACAACCTTGGTAGATATCGAGCAGATACATCCGATGGACCACCTCACCGGAGTTTTTCGGATGCCGGTGGTTATTGAGGTCCACTATACGGACAGGACAAAAGATTCCATTCGTGTGGACATTGCATCACAACGATCGCTGGTTGAGCTGCCAAATCCAGGAAAGAAGGTCCCGGCGTTCATTCTTTTCGATCCCGGCTCGTATATCCTGAAACGTGTGACGTTTGACAGATCCTGGGACGCAAGAGTGGCTCAAATGAAGTATGCACCGCATATGATCGACCGTTTTGACGCCTTTGAGACCTTCCGGGGAGACACTGCGCGAATCCAGGATCGATTGGACATGATCGAGGATGTGATGGATAGGGAGCGGTTCCATGCAATGCGAAGCGAAGCCGTTGGACAGGCGATCGAACTAGCCCTGATCGGCAATACCCATGCCCTCAAGACCATTGAACGCGGGCTCAAGGATCCGGCTGTAGAGGTGCGGTCTTCGGCGATCAACGGACTTACAACCATCCCACTTTCATTGAAGGGGGCATGCGAACGCCTCCTTGAAGATTCATCGTATGCCGTTATGCAGTCTGCACTTATGAAGCTTGTGCAGTCGTTCCCATCGGATGCTCGAACATACCTGAACAAGGTAAAAGCCGTCAGGGGTCCACATGAGCGAGTGCATATCGCGCGGCTTGAGGCAGAGGCTGCCGACGGGAATGGTTCGGCGTTAGCCGAATTGAGCGACCTCTGCGGTCCGGGCTGGGAGTTCATCACTCGCCAGAACGCCATGGGCGCTATGCGGAGACTCAGTACGCTCACGGAAGAGGGCGCACGGAACATTTTGCTTGGGATAGTGAGTACGAACACTCGCCTTAGTGGAGTAGCGCAGGCAACGTTGACAGCCTTGACCGAACAACCACGGTTGCGCGAAGTGGTCCGGCGTGTAGCTATGGGAATGCAAGTCGAGCAATGGCAAAGAGATATGCTGATTCCCTACACTCGGTAAAAAGTTGGTGCGGTTGTTGCTACGACCCCTTGGGCCTAAGCACATCATCTGTTATGTGAAGACATCTTCACATAGCGGTGAGAACGTAGTGCCTATCTGACTGCGGAAACGTCGTAAGGTTGTTTCGTAGGTCAGGCTTGGCTATTTTAACAGGTCACAACATCACGGGCGAAGTGTGTCCGAAAGCAAAACCATGACAGAAATAAATCGACATTCTCATATCACAAGTGGAGGAGCTATGCTTCGCAACGTTACATCGTTTGTTGCGTTGCTTGCGGCGTTCGTACTGATCGGGGTCACCTCGACACAGGCGAATCCAGCTAACCGTTCGGTTGGCGTGGTCGCAGGAACGTATACAGAGATCACGGGCGGCACGGTCATTTTCTCGTCGGCGAGTCCAAACTGGTACTCGTTGGCAGATCAATTGGTCACATTGCCGTTCCAATTCAGCTACGGCGGCGTTCTACAATCGGACGTCTATGTAGGCGGCAATGGTTGGGTGACATTTGGCGGCGGCCTTCCGGGCGGCGTTATTAGTCCCCTTACTGCATCTGGTGCAGCTGCGGGTGTTGTTTCCGCATTCGGAAATCAACTCACGGGTGTATCGGGTGGAGATGTAACGTGGTCCGTGAGCGGTGTTGCTCCGAATCGTATTGCAACCTTCCAATGGCGCAATGCAACGCGCCGTTATACAGACAACATCGGACGTGATGCCTACAACTTCCAGATTCGCGTCTATGAAGCGAATCAAACTGCTAATGGCAGCCGTATGGAAGTTGTTTATGGCTCAATGGTCGTCAATGCACCTGTTCACGTCCAAGCTGGTCTTGGCGCGAACAACACGGTATGGTCACCAAGCGTGAACTTCTACGCGAACACGTGGAATACACCAGCGTGGAACTCGGCTCCACAAACGTCGATGTTCGCAGAGAACTTCGTTCCTGCATCAGGTACAACGTATGCCTATTGGCTCCGTCAAGCTCCGGCACTGAATAACGATGCAGGCGTTCTGGCGCTCGTTTCGCCTTCAGCAAAGTTTGCAGCGAACACTAGCCAAACCGTTCAGATCCGCGTTCGCAACTGGGGTACGAATAATCTCGACTCCGTAGTGATCAACTGGAAGATCAACGGCACAACCCAAACGGCCATCCGTTATTATCCGCAGCCAGCTCTTGCACCGGGTGCAGAAGCAACGATCACTCTTGGCACTCGCTCATTCGCACCGTTCTCGCTCAACACGATCGAGATCGGAACACTTACACCGAATGGTCAAACGGATATCAATCCGAACAACGACAAGCTGACGATGCTTGTGGCTCCACGAGTCTCTGGTGCACTTGCGATCGCTCAAAACGGCAATCCTAGTGTATTCCCTGACTTCCGTTCGATGTTCCGTCACCTCGCAGTGTCCGGTATCTCGGGCGATGTTGATGTAACGGTCTTCGCCGGAACGTATAATGAAGAAGTTTACGTCCCGATGATCGATGCCAGCGCAGGTCGCGTTCAGGTTTCGCGTCGTGCAGGTGACGATGTCCTCCTCACACAATCTGTTTGGCCAACTTCGTTCGTCTATGGCCCGGCAGACGTTCACGCTGTGATCACGTTCGCAGACGGTGCATCGAACGTAACACTACGCAACCTCGTGGTTCGCGTTGCTGATGGATCCACATCGAATGCAGCGTTGTACTCCAACAATCTTGGAAACAGCATTCGCATCGATGGTGGTACATATGAAGGTCCAAGCATCTTCACAAGTACCGTTGGCGCAACAAGCGGTGTTCAACTTGCTTCGGTTAACGGCTCGAACTACCTGCTCAACGGCGTTACCCTCCGTCGATTCCGGAACGGATTCCTCATTGCTACGTCCGGTATGGGTGTTGTTGCTACAGGAAACACTGTTGAGAACTCCATCAATGGATTCTCGATCATCAATGCAAATGCACCAATGATCGAGAACAACACAGTCACAAGCTGTGATTGCCAAACATCATCACAGTCGATCTCGATGACCAACACAACGAACGGCGTCTTCCGTGGCAACCGCGTGAACGGCGTTCAAACAACTGGTCTTTCGAATGGTGTTGTTCTTCAGCAGACACGTGGTCTTCTGATCGCGAACAACATGATCTCGGTTGGTGGTACAACACAAACGATCGGTCTGTGGGTTGAGGCAACAACACCTGCAAACCAGGTCATCAACAATACTGTGAACATCACTGGTACAGGTCAAACTAGCTCGGCTCTCTATGTCCCGGCAAACGGTGGCACAGTGGACCTCGTCAACAACGTCTTCCACAGCTTCGGCAATGGGAATAACGGCGGTTGGGCACTGTGGTTCACAGGTAACACGCCGAATCCGATCGGTACCGGTGACTTCAACAACCTGATGACCACAGGTGCAACCCTTGCAAACTGGGGTGGCACTGGTATTCCACGTGTAGCTGGAAGCAATCCGCTTTCAACATGGCGTGCCATTACGGGCCGCGATCAAAACTCAGCATCTGTTGCTGTGAACTTTGTTGGCGGAACGGACCTTCACCTTCTCTCGATCCAACCGCAACTGTGGGGTTCAAGCACAACGCTTGCTACAGTTCCTAAGGATTATGACGGTGAAACACGCACGAAGCCATACATGGGCGCTGATGAGATCAAGCCTTCGATCCGTCTCGTTCGTCAACCAGCAAGCGCATATGTCTGCCTAGGTGGCACAGATACGCTTATCTGCATCGCAGACGTTACTGTCGGTGCAACAACAACGTATCAGTGGTTCAAGGATGGTGTTGAACTCGTTGGCCAGATCGGCAACATCTTCGTTCTCAGCAACACGGGTTATGGCGCATCTGGCGTCTACACCTGCCTTGTGAAGGCGAATGACGGTACGAACTTCATTCAGCAGCTTTCAGACGGTGCATCGATCATCGTTGTACGTCCAACAAGTGTTACCGTTCAACCTGTATCGCAACCAGTTGCGATCGGTGGTACAGCAAACCTTGAAATAGCAGCAGAAGCTATTGGTGCTCCAGACAACTTCATCGCATCGTATCAGTGGAAGAAGCGCTTCTGGAATCCGAACTCTTCGTCGTACAACGACACGAATGTTGTTGACAACGGACGTATCACAGGCGCGCAGTCTACGATCCTCACGATCCGTGACGTATCGGCTGTAGATACTACAGACACCTACGTTTGCGAAGTGACAGGATATTGCGGCGTTGCAGTTTCAAAGACCGCACGTCTCTTCATTCCGCTCGTCGTAGCCTCAAACAGCACTCCTGCTGTCTGTGGTGGTGGTCTTCTTAGCCTTGAATGTGCAGCATTCCCTTCAACGCTTCCGGGTTCGTCGGCCACCTTCCAGTGGTTCAAGGACGGCGCGATGCTCTCGAATGATGCGTCCACATCAGGTGCAAATTCAAAGGTCATCTCGATCAATAACGCAAGCGCCGCCAACAATGGTGCATACAATTGCGTTGTGTCCTATACAGGCACGAGCTTCACATTCACGTCGAATGTCGTGAATGTAGTAGTCGGTGTTGCCCCGTCGATCACAACGCAGCCGGAAGGCTCAACAGTATGTGAAGGTTCTACCCTCACGATCACTGGCGTATCGAGCGGTGACAATGTATCCTATCAGTGGATGAAGGGAACAACGGCTATCCCAGGTGCTACAACGGCTGCCTTCTCGAAGACAGACGTCACATCAGCTGATGCCGGTTCGTACTCTCTCGTTGCAACGAACGCATGTGGTTCAGCTACATCAGTAACAGTAGACGTTGTGGTCAACACGGGTGTTGAGATCACAACACAACCTGTTGATGTTGCTGTAAATGACAACCAAGAGATCCGCTTCACGGTTGCTGCTACCGGTACAACGGTCATCAGCTATCAATGGTACCTCAATGGTGTTGCCATCAACGGCGCAACAGGAGCTACCTACACAGTTGAGCGCGCTAAGGTGAGTGATGCAGGTACATACTTCTGTATTGTGACGAACAACTGCGGTGCCGATACTTCGCGCAATGTAATTGCTTCGGTCACAAGCGGTGTAACGGGTGATGTCGTTGCAGGTGGATACGTCCTCTCGGTTGCAACGCCAAATCCAACATTCGATGCAGCATCGTTCTCGTACACGATGCCAACGTCTGAGAATGTCCGCATCGTTCTTACAGACCTTATGGGTCGTGAACTTTCAGTCCTGGTGAATGAGAACGTCAACGCTGGTACACACCGCGTAACGGTCAACGCATCGGCTCTGAACCTTACGGCTGGCGTCTACAACGTAACCCTCAGTTCTGCAGGCTTCGTTGCTACGCAGCAAGTAGTGGTTGTGAAGTAAGCACTCAATACGAGTCATCAAAACAAAGAGAGGCAGGACGTTCGTCCTGCCTCTCTTTTTTTGTGCGGTATGTTCGGTAATGTCTATCGAAGATCGATGATCTCCCAACCCTTCGGTGGACTGAAGGTGAACGTCTTGGATGCAACCTTGGGGTCGATCGCCATCTTAGAGACGGTGTAGGAAGTGGTTGACCCGTTCTCTGTGAGCACGATCCGTGTGACCTTCATCGTCTTGTCTATCGTTACATCAACATTCGAAACACCGGAGATCTGAGTGTTCGCATCCGGTGGTGTGAGACGGATGGTACCTCCACCGTTTCGTTGATCGATGATCGTGCCGCGATAGATGTTCATGATATCAAAGAACACCTTCTCCAGGGAAACCTCCTTGGAACGGGACCGGTATGTGTTGAGGATCACCGTTCGGGCAGACGGAGTGGCACTGTAGACGGTCTTGGCGTCACTCACAATCGTTCGATCCGGCAGTTCAACACGGTAGTACCCTCCGCGCTTGGCGATGATGGTTCCAGCTATTCCTGATGCTGACGTGAACGTACAACGGATCGTTGTGGCATTCCGATAGGTAGTATGAAATCGCTGGAGCAAGTCTGTACCTGCTGTGGCATCGTACGCGACGCCAATGGCTACAGAAAGGCCCAGAAATGCCTGTAGCGCCTCTCGTCGGTTCATAGGAGCCCCTTACTTGATCTTCGATGTAAGCGGGCCTCTAAGCCCGCGGTAGGAGGTTAGTTCGGCATCGATGGTGCCGATAGGGATCTTTGTACTGACCTTGACAGGGACTCTACGGTCATCGTCACTAAGCCAGAGGAGGAGTTTGCCCTCGAACTTGAAGAGGCTGCCGGATTTGATGACCGGTTCAACAACGATACAATTGAACGTACCGGCCTCAACTTCAACTTGTTGCCGTCCAAGGATGCGAACTACCAGGTCGTGTGACTCGCGGTCGAAGAAGTTCTTGAGGTTAACGGTCTCGCCCTTCTTGAACTTCCGGATGTCAACAGAACGTACGTAGTAGAAGGCCGATACGATATCGTGCACGAACGGGGGAACGTCAAACGTCCCTTCGGTGGTGTAGGCCTTGTTGCCCACTTGATCGAACGTTGCTTCGTAATCCTTCCTATAGCCCCCTTCGCGGATGGTCTGCTCAAACTTCCACGGGAAGATCCCGTCGATGTCCACGAGGGTGCGGTATCGATCGCGAACCTTGTAGAGAAAGTCCAAACTGCTAAGGGACATCACGTCAAAACGGATGTCATAACAAGGTCGACCATTGACGTTCACAGGCTCCTTGCCCACAGAGAAAACGGCTGTCCCTGCCTTAATGAACCTGTAGCCAACGTCGTATTCCAACCGTTCTCCTAAACCGAAGGCTTCATTTACTGCGAAGCGCATCATGTTAGGATCCTCCGCTGCGATCTGAATAGCAGCTAGGGAAAGAAGAGAGATGATGATAAGGGGGCGAATCATACGTACACAGAGACGAGGAGATCAGTCCACTGGTGTATCGTCTGCCACGGGCAGCTCAAAAGAACGCACCGGTCCGAGGTCCTTGCCGGCGATGCCTTGGATGGAACCCATTACATGCGACATCGAGAGTCGCATACGCTCGATCTGACGTTCTCGCTGCTTCCACAGCTTCTCCATTGAGGTGCGTTCTCGATCGAGATCCGACCTCATGTGTTCATAGGCTTCCATTACATTCTCTACGGACATCCTGAATTCTGAACTCATCAGATAGTCGTAGA
The DNA here is from genome assembly GCA_016707005.1 of Ignavibacteria bacterium. NCBI lineage: Bacteria > Pseudomonadati > Ignavibacteriota > Ignavibacteria > Ignavibacteria bacterium. The sequence goes on along the minus strand of JADJIQ010000005.1, from coordinate 406,118 downwards.
GCATGGTCATCTTATCGCCCTTGTTCTCCTGTGACACGATCGCTGAAGAAACACGAATGACCATGTCTCTCAACACCACGCAAAGGGACTTAAACTCTGCGTAGGTGCAGACCCAGATTCCATTCACAGATCCAAAGCTCTGAAGCTCCTTCGGCATGGTCTCCGTGATGATCACTCCAATGTCAGAGCCCTTTGCACGCATATCGGACTTGAGCTTTTCCACCCATTCCATGCTGAAGTTTTTCGTGCGTTTGCTCTCATAGGTGATCTGCCCGCACCGGCGTCCGGAATCATACACCGTTTGAATGCAATCTGCGCCGCGTTGTCCCTTGCCAACCTCCGATACTTCGTCGTGCGGAAAACGCTGGCGGAGGAAGTCCTCTATGGCCAATTCCTGCACCTCACCTTGGAGCTGCTGAGAAGACTGTTCGGACTTCCGCCGGACTTCTTCCATAGCCTTCTGCGTGTCATCGAGCTTCTTCTGCATCTCGCGGCGTTCCAGATCGAAACGCTCTTGCTCACGTTTGCGCTCTACTTCAAATCGTTCTGCTTCGGTCTTGCGGATCTTGGTTTCCATAGAGGTCTGCTCTTCAAGCAGCCTCTTCTGCAACGTGAGATCAAAGCTCTCCTGTTGCTCGCGCATCTTGCGCTGAAGATCAAGCAATTGCACCTCGGCACTCTTCAGTGCCTGCACATCGCGCTTCCGCTCTTCATTCTCATGCTGAAGCGCAAGGATCTGCGCCTCGGATTCACGCCTCACACGCTCTGCTACCTCAACCTGAAGCCTCTCGCGCTCCGCATTGAAATGTTCTTGCTGCTCACGTTGGACGCGGTCCTCAATATCGTGAGCAAGGAGCTCTTCGATGTCGATGGCATGACCGCAGTTCGGGCAGGTGATATGTGTGGTAGATGACATTGTGGGCCCGGCCGGACTTGAACCCCCAACCAACGGATTATGAGTCCGCTGCTCTAACCATTGAGCTACAAGCCCCGGAGGGGTTAGTTGAACAGCCCCACAAACACCCCGAACTGAAGATTCAGTCCGCTAACGCTGATATTCTCAGGCACGTTCGTAACCGTTGCATGACGATTCCCTATCCAGTCCGAACTTGAGAACTGCCACGTATAGGCCACAGAAGCGCGTAGGTTCAGGAATGGTGTCACTGCATATTCGATATTCAGCCTAGGAAGGAGATACAGCGTGTTCTGCAACAAGGCAACATTCGCATTTGGCTGAGGTGCGATCGTCGAAGAATCAATGAGATCCTTCCAGTCCATTCCCTCGGCTGATTGAAGGGTCTCGATCCGTTGATCGCCCCATCCAAAACCTAGACCGGGAAGGATGGCCAATGACTTCACCGGTACCCATGCCCAATCGAGGTGGAAGGTGCGAGACGAGATACCGTAGAGAAGAGTACGGTTCACCGTTGTCCCATTCACAGATACATTAGCCGAGCTTGTTGAGGATCCTGAGACCCATGAGAAGCCCAGGCGGACATTCGGGATTACACCCACCGCCGTGAAGATCTCAGCACCAAGCTGAAACACTGGTGATTGCAACTCACCAAGCCCAAGTTCCTTGGCTCGAGCATTCACGTCATCCATGCTCGCAAACACAAAATTGAAGGCCGGGCCCACACCCACAGCAAAGTAGGGGATCGCCTCGTCCTTCAGTGGCGCCTCTTCAAACGAAAGTTCGTCCAGCTTTTCATCCTGCGCCCACATTGGAGCAAGGGTTACCAGAGCAAGCAGGATGGCGATAAGCGAACGGGTCATGATCATCTCCGAAGTTATTGTGACCGCGAAGATACGGGGCTCCGTAGTTTCGCCGCATGAAGACAATTGCAGTTGTTATGGCAGGGGGCTTGGGAGTACGTCTGTGGCCTCGAAGCACAGAACGCCAACCCAAACAATTCGTTCACACCTTGGGAGAAGGAACGCTGATACAGAATACTGTATCGCGACTCCTTCCGTTCCTTGATCTCCGGGATATTCACGTAGTAACCACGGCCGCATTGGCACATCATGTGTCGGATCAGCTGGCCATGGTCCCTACTGCAAATATCCTGAAAGAACCGTTCGGACGGAATACGGCCCCGTCAATTGCGCTCTCGGCTACCGTACTTCGACAACGGTATTCGGACGACACCGTGATGGTGGTCCTTCCGTCAGACCACTTGGTCTCCAATGTGCGGGAGTTTCATGTTACGTTGGACAGAGCGGTCTCTGCCGCCGCGGCCACCGGACGCATCGTTACGATCGGAGTGATGCCCACACGCCCAGAAACGGGCTATGGCTACATCCAAGTGGGCGAAGAAATACCCACAGACAACCCGGTACTCAAGGGCATCCTGAGATCTGTGAGCACGTTCGCAGAAAAACCCGATTCTGCAACGGCTCAACGTTTTCTTGATGCGGGCGACTTCATTTGGAACAGTGGTATCGTGGTAGGTACGATCGGAGCCATCATTAAAGCCGTTGATGAGCACCTCCCGGATCATGGACCGCTCTTCCATCTTCTCGAACGATACATCGGCACACCGGATGAAGCAGAGATGACGGAGAACTTCTACCGTCAGATGCGCTCGGTCTCGTTCGATGTTGGAGTTCTGGAGAAAGACACTACGATCGGCGTTGTAGAAGGGTCATTCGGTTGGAGCGACGTAGGCACCTGGGATGAACTCTATCGCATGTCCATGAAGGACGGCAAGAACAACGTGATCGAAGGGAATGTTGTCACGTTGCACACAACCAACTGTCTTGTGAGCGGTACAACCGGACGTTTGATCGGTATTGTGGACGTAGACAATCTGATCGTTATCGAGACCGAATCATCGATCATGATCTGTAAACGGGGAGAGACGGAGAACGTGCGAGATCTCGTAGATGTTCTTCGCCGACGTCATATCGCACAACACCTGTGAGTTCGCAGTGAAGCAAGGGGCTTTTCAATTCGTTGTGTACCTCGTCATGTTCGTTGCCGGTGCCGTGGGCATGAGGTCGCAAGACTCGCCAACACCGGACCAGTTGCGGGTGTCGTCGGCAGCCCTGCAGCTCCGCGCAGACAGTCTGAAGAAGCTGTGGGACGTGCAGTGGCGACGTAGCGATAGCCTCCGAGTGGAGGCGATGTTTGTACGCATGCGCAGTGACAGTCTTCGCAAGGCGGCAAACCTGCTGCTAACCAAGGCGAAGAAGCTTGAAGCTGATACGATCCGAGTTGATTCGGTGCGGACGGATACCACGATGATCGACTCAACGATCCTGAAAACGCTTGAGGACGAAGCACGATTGAGATCGAACCTGCAACGTGTTCAAACGGGTGCCGTAAAACAGGGGCAGACGCTGAGTGATACTCTTACGATGCACGTGATGGCCGTAGAAGCAGATACCGGAACTGCATCATACTATGCAGAGGCATTCCACGGCAAGAAGACCTCGAGCGGCGAGCGCTATGATATGAATGGCCTTACCTGCGCTCACCGTTGGCTCCCGTATAACACCAACGTCCGCGTTACGAACCTCAAGAACGGAAGGTCGGTAGTGGTGCGGGTAACCGACCGCGGCCCGTGGAAACACACCCGCTTGATCGATGTCTCAAAAGGCGCGGCCAAGGAACTGGATATGATCCGTTCCGGAACCGCTCGTGTCATGATCGAAGTTGTAGCCCCTGAGGAATGATCAGAGGAACGGGATCTTCACTACTTCTGCAGGGAAGGTTGTGCCGCGAGCAGCGATCTCGATCATCGTTCCCGGTGCGCTGAGCGCTGTTGGAACGTAGCCGAGTCCAATGCCGGTTCCAAGACCTGGTGACGTATTGCCGCTCGTGACCGTACCAACGGTCTCGCCGCCGGAAACGATCGAATACCCTGTGCGAGGGATCAGCTTCTCAGAGCGCATGGCAAAACCGACGAGCTTGCGTGTTGGACCGTTGGTCTTCACGGAATTGATCACGTCACTGCCATTGAATGGACCCTTGGCAAGCTTTGTGATCCAGCCAAGACCAGCTTCGATAGGGTTAGTCTCGTCTGTGATATCGTTGCCATACAGGCAGTAGCCCTTTTCCAGTCGCAGGGTGTCGCGTGCGCCAAGTCCGATCCACGCAATGCCAAACTCGTTGCCGGCTTCGAAAACGGCGTTAACAACCTTTGTTGCAACGTCTACAGAACCGCTGAAGTAGAGTTCAAATCCGATCTCTCCGGTATACCCTGTGCGGGACAGGATCATTGGTACACCCGCCAGTGTCCCTTCAACAAAACCATAATAGCTCACGTCGTCGAGCTTGGCATCTGTCAGCCTCTGCAGCGTTTCGATACTCTTGGGACCCTGTACCGCAAGCAAGTGAATGTTGTCGCTCTGATCGTCCACTGTCACGTTCGGGAAGCGAGCGGCATGCTCCATTACCCATGCAAGATCTTTGTCGACGTTGGCACCGTTCACCACTAGCATGTAGTCATTCTCGCCCTTCATGTAGACGAGGAGGTCATCCACGATACCGCCATCCGGACGTGTGAGCGCGGAATATTGGGCCTTCCCGGGCATGAGCTTCGACGCATCGTTTACCGTGAGCAATTGGATGAGTGGGAGGGCATCAGCCCCCTTCACCATGAACTCGCCCATGTGGGATACATCGAACACGCCAACTCCGTTGCGGACGATGCGGTGTTCCTCCAGAATACCTGTTGGGTATTGGATGGGCATCTCAAATCCGGCAAAGGAGACCATCTTTGCGCCGGCAGCAACGTGGATGGCATGGAAGGCGGTATGTTTCATCGTGCTACTTTCGTACGTGGAGCTGCGAATATAACCCTGTTCTCGTGCCCGATAAGGGGCTGGAGTGTCTGTGATGGTCTTTTTGATGTGGGGAGGAATAGCTGCGACTGCCGGATTGCTGGTTCTCCTAGGTGAATCACTGATCGGATTGCATGCCAATGACGTATCTCACGCCAATGTTTTCCTGTGGCTGATCATTACACCGATCGTTGCAGTAGGTTCCATGGTCCATAAACGCATGAAGGCGATTGACTCGTTCGGCTATGGTGCAGCGCTGTCTACAGGACTGATCACGTCTGCAACGGCTACGGCCGGACTCCTCTTGATCTGGCTCTTGTTTGTTGGTGTTCTGTACCCGGAATATTTTGGTCTCATGCATCGATATGCAACGAATCAGGCTCTTGCACAGGGTCATACAGGCCTTCAGCTTGCACAAGAGATCCACAGTGCTAAGCTCATCTTCGTATCTCCGTCCTTCTACCTCATCAGCGCGATCATTCCGTTGCTTGTGGGGACGATCGCTTCATTCATCGGCGCTATCGGAGTTCGAAAGCGCGTATAAGGGGCTTGCATGACGTCGCGCAGATCCATCCTTCGGTCCATGGCCGCTCTTGGGCCTACAGCGTTATTCGGTACTCATGCTCTGCATGCAGTTACCCAATGGCTCCCTCAAGCACTGCCGGGAAGTCCGGCATCCGATGTGGCGCAAGACGAAGATTTCTGGCTCACCGTTCAGCAGGCCTTTGCCGTTGATCGAACGATCATCAATCTCAACAATGGCGGAGTTTCTCCTTCGCCACGTACGGTGCAGGATGCGGTTCGCAGGTACACGGAGCAGGCCAATACGATGCCCGCCTATGAAATGTGGAGACACCAAGAGCCACAGGTGGAGTCGGTCCGTGAAGGCCTTGCCTCCATCTTCAACGTAGGCACCGAAGAGGTGGCTATTACGCGGAATGCCAGCGAGTCCCTTCAATCCGTTCAGTTGGGTATTCCGATGGAGAGGGGTGATGAGGTTGTGACCACAACGCAGGACTACCCGCGTATGCTCACAGCATGGGAACAACGTGCGCGCAGGGAGGGGATCGTCATCAAGAAGGTGAAATATCCCGTCCCGCTGATGAATGCAAAGGACGCCGTTGATGCGATCGAAGCTGCGATCACACCTCGCACCAAGGTGATCCACATCTCCCACGTAGTGTTTCTGACCGGACAGATCATGCCGGTGAGGGAGATCTGTCGATTGGCAAGGAAGAACAACATTCCGTGTATTGTAGACGGTGCCCACTCGTTCGCCCACTTCCCGTTCACACAGGCAGATCTGGAATGTGACTACTTCGGTACCTCCCTGCACAAGTGGTTTCTTGGGCCTATCGGTACTGGTATGCTGTATGTGAAGAAGGAAAAGATCGCTTCTGTATGGCCGTTGATGGCTGCACCGAAGGAGATGGACGAGAACATTCGAAAGTTCGAAGAGATCGGCACACACCCGGCAGCACTCCATAATGCGCTTATTGAGTCCATCGCGTTCCATAGAGCTCTTGGCATCGAGAGGAAGGCAGCACGCCTCAGATACCTGCATACGATCTGGACCGATCGCATTGGTTCCATGGAGCGTGTGCGCTTCCTCACGAATATCAAGGATGATGCAAACCAATGTGGTCTGCGACTCGTGCATATCGACGGGACGGATCCGGGCAAACTCTCTACCTATCTCCTCGATAAACACCGCATCTTTACGGTTGCCATCGGACACGATGAGTTCAAGGGGCTCCGTGTTGCTCCATCCGTCTACTCAACGGTTCAAGAGATGGAGCGTTTTGCCGACGCTATGTCGCTGGTTGCCTCTGGTCAGGTCAAGGATCTCGGCTGATCAGTTCACCGCGCCGAGAGTGAACTTCGGACGTGGCTCCCTGATCTCTTCAGGGGGCTCCAGGGCATTCGGACGAAAGACCTCATCAAGCTCCTGCTCAAGAGTGCGCGTTTGGTGATACCGCTCTTGGTCGCGTACAAAGCTGGCTAGGATCTCCACGTGCCACGGAGGGAGAAGCGTAACATGAACTGCTTCGTCCCATGAAAATCCCCTGAATGGTCCTCCTAGAGCAACGATGTGTTCTCGCAGTGTATCGAGAAGAGTGTTGAGGAAGGACGGAACGTCTTCCTGTGCAGTTGCCGTCACCAAAAGGTGTGCATGATCTTCCTGAAGGTGGAAGGCCTTGAATCCGAACCGAAACATCATTGCAGCGTGTTCGGCAACGGTCGTTAACTCAGCGGCAGCAGAGATCGGTATGCGTGCCGTTGGTGAGGGAACGATGATGAGGTGCAGACCAAAGGTCTCGCGTTCGATGCGCATGAGTGTTCTCCATGAAAAGGTGGGTATATCACCTAGTGCATTGAGCAGGCCGATACGTGACATCGTTTCTGTCGATATTGCATGCATCACTGGGAGTACCAATGCTGAATGCATCGTGGAAGCGAATCACTCTGATCACAGCGATCACGCTGGGCGTGCTGGCCGTTGCCAGTTTCGTTGGGTACACGATCTTCAGGGGAACGATCCGAGAGAACATTCGCAGTGCCATCGTGCAGTACATTCAGACCCGTGTACGCGCAGAAGCCCAGACCGCATCGGACGGTAAGCTCGATATCGTCCTCGGTGACATTGATTACACGTACTATACCGGATCGCTTCACGTACGGAATATCCGCGTTCGGTATCATGACAGCACAGAGGCCGTTGGAAGTACGATGCAGATCGATCTTCCGGAATTGCGAGTAACAGGACTTCTTCCATGGGACGTCATCAATGGCGGTGGCCTTTCGATCGGCACTATCACTCTTGACCATCCGGCTGTGCGGATGCGCTCGTGGGGTGCACGGAGCAAACCTCAGGCCCCTGAGAAGGACACTGCAGTTGTCAGACTTCCGAAACTCCCGAATGTAGACTCCTTGCTCAACAAGCTCTTTGTAAAGCTTGTGCCGACGAATGTTCAGCCCCTTTCCATCGATGGTGTGATGCTCGTTGAGGCTTCACTTGATAATCACGATGACGATCCGGAGTCGCAGTATGCCGGGCAGATACATGGATTCTCACTAGACATCGGGACCATTACCGTCCGCGCAGATCACCCTGAGATCAAACCCATCGAACGAGTTGTTCTGAAGTTGGATCGATGGAATCGCAAATACTCAAGTGATCGATCGATCCTGGTGCAGGGACTGCATGTGATCGTTTCCGATGTTGATTCTGCCTTAACGGTAGATTCCGTGCAGTACCATCTGCCAAGCGAGTACACCTATTCTGCATCCAAGGTTCTCTTCTCGTATCGTACTCGACAATTGCAGATAGGGGGCTTTGAACTGGGCCCCACACAGAACGATGAAACATATTTCAAGGGCAGGAGATATAACAGCGACCGCTTCCGAGTGCGCGGGAGTAATGTCCAATTGCAGGACATTGATTTCTCCTCACTTTCCGCACGAACTGCGTTACACGTTCGAACCATTGATGTAGGGACGTTGGATCTCGACATCTTAAGCAACCGCAGACTGCGGGTGGATCCGTCATCTGGTGTTGCGATGATGCCAAATGAGTTGGCAAGAACGATCCCATTCATGTTGGCTGTTGACAGCGTAGTGGTTGGTTCCGCCTCGATACGGTACGGTGAGCGATGGAAACACAGTTTGGTGCCGGCACTTCTTACATGGAAGGGGATCAAGGTTGTTGCAACGAACCTCAGAAACAGTCCTGATCAGATGGAGAAGCCCCTTACCATATGGGCAAAAGGTACATTCTTGAGCAGATCAACGATGGAGGCAACCTTCACCATGCCACTCACGTCACCGGTGTATGTGCTTTCTGCACGAGGCACTCTGGGTCGGTTCGATGTGACAGAGTTGAATGGATTCTTGCCGATCGCGGAGAATGTGAAGATCAAAAGCGGCATCGCTTCCTCTGCAGCATTCTCCTATACGATCAAGGGGCGTTCTTGTACCGGTGTTGTACAGCCGCACTTTACTGATCTGGAGATCGCCGTGCTTGATAAGAAGACCAAGGAGTCGAGCGGCATCTTTAACAGCATCATCTCCTTTGTAGCGAACTGGATCGTGATCAAGAACGACAATAACGGCGATGACTATGAAGACGGAGTGATCCGCTATACCCTTCCGAAGGACGCGGCCATTATGCAGACCATTTGGTTCCCGATCAGGGAGGGTCTGGGGAAGGCTGCCGGGATCTAGGCATACACAAAGGACATATGAAGAAGTGGAACTGGAAGATGGTCGTAATGACCACTTTTGGGTCAGTCGTCCTCCTTATGGGAGTAGTAGCACTCAGCTATATGCTGTTTTCTAGTGCCATCAATGCAAAGATCCGTGATGCGATCACGCAATATGTTCGGACTCGGGTATCCACCGGTGTAACAGTTGCATCCGGTGGCATGGTAGAGGTGGAGCTGGGTGAGATCGACTATGCCTATTACATCGGCACTCTCAACGTGCGTGATATTCGAATACGATATCGGGACACTGCCGAGGTTGTTGGTCGACTCGTAGATATCGACATTCCGCATATACGCACTACCGGGGTTTTCCCTTGGGATGTTCTATGGGGCAATGGACTTTCGATCGGGAGTATCACCATCACGGACCCCCAGGTGCGTCACCAAGTATGGGGTGGAACAGATGCAGATACAGTTGTTGCGGTGGATACAGCACTCGTTTCACTCCCTCGTATTCCGAATATTGATTCCATTCTGCATATGATCATAGTCCGGCTTCTTCCTGACTATGCACAGCCGTTTCATATCTCTGCGATCGACGTTACCGGGATCTCGTTCACCAATACAGATGTGGACCCCGGAGCGATGTTCACCGGTGTGATGACGGATCTATCGGTGAGATTGCGCAATGTGTCTATAGACTCGCTGAAGCCCGCGCAACGCCCCATAGATCGATTCGAACTCACACTTGGAACGTGGGCGCGAAACTATGCTGATAATAGATCTGTTCTCGTTGCAGGACTTCACATTCTCATTAGCCCTGCAGACTCTATGCTGTCTGTTGATTCGGTGTTGTATCACTCTCCAACGGCCTATACCTATCAGGCATCTGATGTTGTTTTCTCGTACCGCACGCAGGAGATCACGATTCGTCACTTTGAACTTGGTCCAAGTCAGAATGATGTAGACTACTTTGCAACGAAGAAGTTCAACAACGACCGTTTCCGAATACAAGGAACGCGATTGCGATTGGCAGAGATAGACTTTCCCGCGTTGTCTGCTCGAACTGCCCTGCATGTGAAGACCGTGGATCTTGCAAAACTCGACTTCGACATCGCGAGTAATAAGAGACTTCGTTCAGATCCGGCAACAGATCATCCACTGATGCCCAATGAGATCGTGTCTAAGATCCCATTTGATCTGAGTATCGATACGATCCGTGTAGATTCCGCAACGATCCTCTATGGCGAGCGTTGGAAACATAGTGTGAAGCCGGCAGAGCTATGGTGGTCCGGCGTAAAGATGATGGCCGTTAATCTCAGGAATACACCAGACCAAGATGAACGTCCATTCAATGTGTGGGCAAGAGGCGTCTTTGTAGGACAGGCTATGATGGAAGCCTCGTTTACCATCCCGCTCACATCCAAGGTCTACATGTTGTCAGCCAAAGGCTCTCTTGGTACGATGAATATCATGCGTCTGAACAGCTTCCTTCCAATAGCGGACAACCTCCATATCAGCAATGGTGTGGCCAGAGCATCATCATTTGACTTTACGATTCGCGGAAGGAAATGTGTTGGTGTGGTGGAGCCCCATTTCACCGGACTCGAATTCAAGATCGTAGACAAGAAGACAAAGAAGACAGGTCTCTTTGACGGGATCGCCTCAATCCTCGGTAACTGGCTCGTTGTCAAAAATGATAATGACGGTGATGGATATGCTCCGGGTAAGATCCGCTACACCCTCCCGAAGGACGCCGCGATCATGCAGACAATCTGGTTCCCGATAAGATCTGGCATAAAGAAGGCCGCGGGGCTATGATTCCTGCTTTATCTTCCTTTTATTTGGACTAAGTCCAAATAAGCTTTAAATTCGGACCAATAACGTCGCAGTTAAAAAGGTCCGAAATGTTAAAGTCCGTCCTCATAGCCATGATCGGCCTGTCAGTGATCTGGATCTCTGGTTGTTCAGTAGAGCCTGACCCGCTGACTGTACCAGTGGTGTACGATTCAACCCAATATCAAACCAACTCCTCTGTAGAGAAAGGTCTGCTTGGTGATATGCAGACCCTGGCCACGATCATGAAGACCGGCCGAACGGCTGGGAAGACTGTATCGATTGATGCACTTCAAGGAGCCTACGCACCGATCCGCTCCTTCACAGGCAGCTACTATACCAGCTATGTGGACGAATATCTCGCAACACTCTCAAGAGTAAGCGGGAAGTCGTACGATTGGCAGTCCATTCCACCGGCGTCAACGGGAGGTGTCTACAGCGGCTACCTGTTCGATGAGCATGGTCTGGAGATGGAACAGATGGCGGAGAAGGGGCTCTATGCCGCTGCTCTGTACAATCATGCCGCTACATTGATGAATGGAACTGTGACCTCTGCTACCATTGACAGGATCGTCGCTGCATTTGGTGCGCACCCTTCCTTCCCAAACACGGACAAGGCTGCGAGCAACCCCGACAAATACGCAGCAGCGTATTGTGCCCGTCGCGATCAGAATGACGGGCTTGGATTCTACTCGCGATTCAAGAACGGAGCGCTTAGGGCACAGGCCGCCGCAAAGGCTGGCTCTGACTATTCAAACGAACTTGCAGCCGGCCTTGCCAACATGCGCGATGCATGGGAACGGGCCATTATGGCAACGGTCATTAACTACACGTATGCAGTGGTTGACGGACTCTCCGCAACATCGGTCGACGATAAAACACGTGCCGGTGCTATCCATGCCTATGGTGAGTGTGTGGGCTTTCTTCATGGCTGGAAGGCTGTTCCTCAATTGTCGCGCTTAGTGACCAATGCACAGATCGATGCATTGTTGGTCCTGCTGCAAGCGCCTGCTGATGGACCTTGGACGTCATACGCTATCTGGCAACAACCGGTTGTGAATCTGCCCAAGGTTGTTGATGCCCGTATGATGCTGAAATCGATCTACGGATTTACCGACACAGAGATGGAATCGTTTAAAACAAACTGGGTTGCCGCCCAAGGAAGACAATGAAGTTCGTTTCGAAGCTCATCATAGCAGCTCTGATATCGGTATTGACTGTGTCCTGTACTGATGACGGAAATGGCCCAACATCCGATGGGTTCGACCGTTCAGCGATGCTCCGGGGTGTTGCCGATAGCATCATCATTCCAGCGTTTACTTCTGTGGACGCAGATGCAAAACGTGTTGCTCAGATTTCCGCATCTCTGGCGAGTACCGAAGCCCCCTCACTTGCAACTCTTGATACATTGCGATCGGCCATCAACACGCTCACACTGCACTGGCAGTCTGTGATCACCTATGACTTTGGTCCGGCAGAAGGGGCTCTCGGGTCCATGGTAGAGAACGTCTCAACCTTCCCGGCCAACGCATCAGCAATAGAAGCCTTCATCGCATCCGGCGATACGTCCTTCCAGAATTTTCAACGAGATACAAGGGGGCTTGCTGCACTTGACTACCTCTTGAACAGCGGGACGGAAGAAGAGATCAGACAACGATTTGATGGCGAAGCGAATGCGAAGAGGAGAACGTATACGAAGGCTGTGGCCAATGCCGTGTATGTCGAGATCCATAAGGTACTGGTAGCATGGACAAACACGTATCGACAACAGTTCATCGATAGGTCCGGTACTGATGCCGGTAGTTCTGTGAGTCTTCTCTTCAATCATCTCAACATCGGGTATGAGCTCCTGAAGAACTATAAGATCGCTCTGCCCCTTGGGAAGCGTGCCGGACAATCGGCTGCAGAACCGACAAAGGTGGAAGCGCTCTATTCCGGTGCATCACTGCAGTTTGCACGTGCGCACTTCGATGCAGCCGTGGATCTGTGGTATGGCCGCACGGTAGGGGGCGATACTGTTCCGTCATTTCGTTCGTATCTGAAGACCGTAACCAACGGTGAGCGACTCATCGCCGATACTGAAGCGCAGATCGCTGCTGTTGAAAATGCATTCAACGTCCTGGGCGCAGACGTTCCGCTTTCTATCCTGGTCAGCACCAATCCGGCAGCTGTGGAGCCCCTTTACATAGAGATGCAGAAGCTTACACGCTTCTGGAAGAGCGAGATGTCATCTCTCCTTGGCATCTCCATAACCTATAGCAGCGGGGACGGCGATTAGTCTGCCAACAACCATCACTTCGTATCTGAACCGATCGATCTCACCAGCACCCCTAGCCTTGCTTCGGGTGCTGTTCGGTTGTGTGATGACCATTTCGTGTGTGCGCTTCATCGCGCTTGGCTGGGTGGACGAGCAGTACATCCGTCCCACAATGCATTTCCCGTATCTGGGTTTTGAATGGGTCACGGCTCTTGGTGCACAACAGATGTACATCCTCTTTGGAGTGATGACGGCGGCGGCTATCGGCATCATGCTGGGTGCATGGTATCGAGTAAGTGCTGTGGTGTTCTTCCTGTGTTTCACCTACATTGAGTTGATTGACAAGACGTACTATCTGAATCACTACTACTTCGTGAGCCTGGTCGCGTTCTTGTTCTGCTGGGTGCCTGCAAATCGTCGATTCTCTCTCGACGTATGGCGCAGGCCTGAGCTCCGAACCGATAGTATTCCTCAGTGGACACTCGATGTCTTCAAGTTCCAGATCGGTCTGGTCTATTTCTATGCCGGCATCGCGAAGATCACGTCTTCGTGGCTCATCGATGCCATGCCCCTTCGGATATGGCTTCCGGCGCAATCCGATCTGCCCGTGATAGGTCCGCTCATGACGCTCTGGTGGCTTCCCTGGGCGTTTGCATGGATCGGAATGATCTATGATGTGAGTGTGCCGTTCTTGTTGTCGTGGAAGCGTACTCGACTCATTGCCTACCTCGCCGTGATCGTCTTCCATGGTGTTACTGGTATGATGTTCCAGATCGGCGTCTTCCCACTCGTGATGATCGCCATGACTCTTGTGTTCTTTGCGGATAGCTCCGTCGTCGAACAAGGGCGCACTACCTCCAGGCGCAACTCCGTTGTTACGAGCGGTCTTGTTGTCTACTTCGTGGTTCAGATTCTCGTCCCATTGCGGTATCTCCTGTATCCGGGAGAGTTGTTGTGGACAGAGGAGGGATATCGCTTCTCGTGGCGTGTGATGCTGATGGAAAAGGCCGGTACGGCGGCGTTTGTTGTTGAGGACAGAGCAACCGGACGCAGGGGATATGTAGACAACAGTACGTTTCTCAATGCACACCAAGAGAAGCAGATGTCCATGCAGCCGGACATGATCGTGCAGTATGCACACAAACTGCACGATCATTATGAAGCGCTTGGAATGAAGGACCCGCGTGTAACGGCAGAGGTATGGGTCACGTTGAATGGGGCTCCCAGTGCTCTCCTCATCGATCCTGAACGTGATCTGAGTCGTGTAGAACTCGGATTTCATTTATACGACTGGATACGTGCACGATGAGATCCATACTCCTCATCGCCATGGTTCTCTGCACTGCGCTTGTGTCACCGGCACAACAACGTTGGATGGTGGACAGTACGCGAACACGAAAGGATACGCTTGTCTTGCCCACTGTTGAAGTACAGGATCAACACGTAAGCCCCTTTCTCATCTCTCGTGTGAATGATGTTGAAGCCGGAGCGATCTATGCAGCAAAGAAGACTGAGCGGATCAAGCTGGAGAACGTGATCGCCAACACGGCAACGAATAACACCCGTCAGACAATGTCGGGTGTTGCGGGGTTGAACATCTGGGAGAGTGACGGGGCCGGATTGCAGCTCGGTATTGGTGGTCGAGGATTGAATCCTAACCGCACATCCAACTTCACCACACGTCAGAACGGATATGATATCTCTGCAGACCCGCTTGGATATCCCGAGAGCTACTACGTTCCGCCGATGGCAGCTCTTGATCGGATCGATGTTGTGCGCGGTGCAGGTGCCTTGCGATACGGCACCCAGTTTGGTGGCGTGGTGAATTTCGTATTCAAGGAGGGGCTCGTACGGCGCCCCTTGCCGCTGATGCATCGGTAACGGCTGGTTCGTTCGGTTTTGCTAGTGCCTTTGCACGACTCGGCGGAACGATCGATGGAACCAACTATGTAGCGCTCTATCAATTCAGAAGAGCAGACGGGTGGAGGCCTAAC
This sequence comes from Ignavibacteria bacterium, assembly GCA_016707005.1. Classification (NCBI taxonomy): domain Bacteria; kingdom Pseudomonadati; phylum Ignavibacteriota; class Ignavibacteria; species Ignavibacteria bacterium. Next base: position 391,038 of record JADJIQ010000005.1, on the reverse strand, counting down.
AGCGACTTCCATCAGCATCTCGCGTATGCGGCAGTGACTACGAACATTACGTCGCACGTGCGGCTCCGCGCCGACTATACGTTCATGACATACCTCGCTCATCAGCCCGGCGGACTTACCGATCGCATGTTCGAGACAGATCCATCGCAGTCTGTGCGTGCTCGCAATTGGTTCAACGTGAATTGGAATCTTGCTTCACTTACGCTTGATTGGTTCATGTCGGAGCAGACCTCGCTTCGGTCGATCTTCTTCGGTAATCTCAGCTCCCGTCAGGCACTTGGGAATCTCGACAGGATCAACACGGTAGATATGGGTGGTCCGCGAACGATGATCGACGGGACATTTCATTCCTTTGGCAACGAGACTACCATCCAGCACGATCTTGTGGTTGGCGATGCACCGTGGTCATTGTTAGCAGGTGTGCGTCTCTATCGCGGTAATTCAACGCAGCAGCAGGGTGATGCATCGGATGGTAGTGGTCCGGACTTCTCCTTCACAAACCCCGATCATCTTGAAGGTTCCGACTACACCTTCCCCAATGACAATGCAGCAGCTTTTGCAGAGGCATTGATCTCTATCACGCCGGAATTCAGACTTGTGCCGGGTGTCCGCCTAGAACACATCACCACGCGTTCCGACGGGTATTATGCCTTGATAGTCAAAGACCTTGCAGGCAATCTTGTTGTGGACTCATTGGTCTACGAACAGCAAGAACGGTCGCGAACCATTGCCCTCGTTGGTCTTGGTGCGAGTTACTTGATCGGTCCGATCGAGATCTACGCCAATGCAACGCAGAACTATCGCTCTATCACCTTCAGTGATCTGCGGATCAACAATCCGAATCTCGTGATCGACCCCAACATCGAAGATGAGCGTGGCTATACCTTGGATCTCGGTGTAAGGGGTCAGGTCTCCGACATGATCTCCTGGGATGCCTCCGCCTTCTACCTCCGCTACAACGACAAGATCGGCGAGGTTCTGCGGAGCGATGAGGCGCCCCTTTACCTTCCGTACCGTTACCGCACCAACATTGCCGATGCCTACACTGCCGGCATTGAAGCTGTCACTGATATGGATCTTACTGCCATGTTCTGGCGCGGATTTGATCTTCCGGCTATTCACTGGATCATCAATGCAACCGTCCTGCAAGGCGATTATCTCGCATCGGACGATCCATCCATAGATGGCAACGCCGTGGAGTATGTTCCATCCTACGTGGTTCGAACAGGACTCAACATCAAGGAAGGGGGCTTCCGTCTATCCTTGTTGTGGTCGTTCATCGGTCAGCAATACAGCGATGCAAGCAACGCCGAGTACACCGCCTCGGCCGTATCTGGTCTTATCCCCTCGTACAATGTTGCCGACATCACCATAGGCTACACGTACGGCATGATCAGTGTTGACGCGAGCTGCAATAACGTGCTCGGAACATCCTACTTCACACGTCGCGCCGACAGTTATCCCGGGCCCGGCATCATCCCTGCCGAGCCCCGGAGTTTCTTTGTGACAGTGAAGGCAGAACTCTAGGGGTTTACTATGATTATCGTACATCATAGTCTTGAGAGAGTACCTTCTTCCCATTGACATATACCAGTATGGTTGCTTTGGATGTAAGGGACGCTCGGTAGGCAGAAAAAGAGTTGTAGCAATACGTGATCTCGTCTACGGCTCCAACATTATGATCGAAGATGATATGTTCGGATGTCGTTGATGACTTAACGATCACTTTTAAGGCAAACTGCTGGCCAGGCTCAAGTCCATCGGCCGTGACGCTGGCAAACACTAGAGTCTTTCCTGCCGGAATGTACGTTGTTACAGGACCATTGATCTCCCCCAGATAAAGCCCAATACTATACGTAACACCTTTCATCGAAGTAACGCGTGATCGATTCTGTAGTATCACATTGTGGACACTCTCGATCTTTACTAGGTCGTCCTTCGCAAATCCGAGTGCCTTTGCTTCAGCAATTGCAATGGTACCCAACTCATGACGGGCCCAAAAAACCGCCTTTTCAAGGATGAATTTCAGCTGGTTTGCTTGCTCCGCCCTGTCAGGAAGCATAAGTAGGTATTCCTTCATGAACAGCCTAACGATGCGTCGATACTTTGAGCTATCAACTATAGAGACGTAGTACGATTGAAGGATCTTTGATGATACCTGAACAAGGTCAGATTGAGCAGCGGGTGTTGCTGCGTTTTGAAAATACTCTTCGACGACATTCAATGCTGTGGAGTAAGCTCTATCTTCAATGCAGTCATCAGCATAGGCTCGAACTACACGATCATAGCCTGGAAAACCATCAAGGGAGCGATCCGACCAGCACTTCCGATAATATGCATATGCAGTGTCTGAGTGGCCGGCCTCCATTGCTACGCCGAGACGATAGCCTGCATACGCTTTCTGAATCAACTGTCGCAGTGCGAGTCCGCTACTATCCTTCTCAGTATAGTCATAAAAGCTCTGGAATGCTCGCTCCACAGAAACGCCATCGCCGTTTCTGTGGGCGACGACTCCGAGTCTCGCAAGTAGCGGAAGAACCATAATGGTGAAATGTCTCTGACCGCTGAAATACGCTGCCATGTAGCGTACATCTCTAATGAACCTGCCTGCAAGTGAAGAATCCAATGTCAAGGGTAACAATCCGAAGAGCAATGACCACTGACTTCTAGATGAATCAAGAACTGTGGTCCTTATGATGCTCACGTAATCGTGTTCATTGAACTCCTTGTCTCCAATATAGGCTCGAGATAAAGCATTGCTAGAGACCACAGATAGCAAACTCTCGAATGATCTCAACTGCGTGTGTTCATAATACTGTCGGAAGATCGAGTCCACTCCTAGTTCATCCATTTCGTCATTCGTTATCAACTTAAATGTAAGAAGGTGGGCAATGAGTGAGTCCCTGTGCTTAATGAATCCGAATCCGTCTTCAGGAGCTAGGAGCTCAACCGGGATTACGGAGTTCGTGCTCTTGTCGGGGATCCCACATGCAATGTGTCCCGGAGACTTGTAGTAGGTGATGGGTATCCCAAAATCATTACAAAGGAGTGAGTAGAGCGCTACAGCAGAGGCACAGTTGTACTGTCCGTTCTCAAACACTCTCCGAAGTGGGATGCTCCCCACATACTTTGTTAGAACGGAATCGTGTAACACTCGAAACAATGCTTCGGCCTTGTCAACTGGAGAAGTTCTGTTCTCGACGGTGGTACGAACTTTCTGTCGAATCTGAGAATATCCATCCAAGTAGACTGAATGTGATGGAAGAGGTGCGATTGAGTCAACAAGAAGCAATGCTAGAAGACGTTGCTCAGACGTTGCCCCTTCAGTGATTGCAGCCACATAGACGGGTGCGTCCTTTGTGAATACCGTGGTTAGTAGGTCCCGGAGCGACAGCGAGCTGATCTCTCCCTTGCTCGTGCGAAGGGTATCGACCTCAGGGAGTGTACGTATAAGGTCAGTATGACCGCATTCATCTACAGCCTCCTTGTATCTATCGTAGAGCTTCTGTGACTTTAGAGATATACCCAGCAAGCGCACTTCTTCAAGGTACTTGCGAGCCGAATCGCAGTTCTGCTCGGCCAGATATAGCCACACGTGGTGGCTTGCGATCGCGTGCTTTGTGTAGTCCGTCGCAACCACTCCGCTCTTTGGAACTTTATTAAGCACTGCATGAATGAATGCGGTGTCCGTCATCTGGATGCCAAAGCCGGCAACGGTAGCATATTCAGATCCATAGGTCAATCCAGAAACATCGCGGCATTCATCTAAGAACATCAAGAGGCGATTCTTCTTCTCCTGCCATGTCGTAACAGAGTCGGAGAAGATGTCCATAGCACGAGTAGGCAGGAATCGAATTCGAAGGACATGAATGTCCGAATTGTTGTGCAGGCCGGGTAGAGCCTCCGCCTCGCGTCGACATTGCGCTTGCAGGGTATACTCGTGCATGAAAAACGAGGAGGTGAGCAATTCATTCCATATCGTATACATGTCCTTGGTATACTCAGTGTCTTCTGCAGTGGCAAGCTTTGGTAGCCTCGTTGAAGCCCACTGCACATGTCTTCTTAGGAGAGAGTGGTCCTCGATTACGACATTGCCTCGGTAGGAAGTTCTTAGGAGTCGTTTGAAGCTGCTGTATCTAAGTGTCGTGTCATTGTCCATGATGTCGATCAGAACCGGATTCAAACGAGTCAGCAGCGTTGCAGCGTATTGTTCGTGTGCAAACTCAAGGATCTTCTGAATCGCATCTTGATAAACGATGCGTCCGGCATCTCCGGCGCTCTGATAGATCTGTAGTGCCGTATCGAGATGTTGGAATGACAGTGACGCATTTCCTTGAATCCAAGCAATACGACATCGTGCCATATGCAGTCGGCCCGCCGGAAGGGAGGTGGGACCCATCGATGTATAGATGGAGGTGCGAGCCTGCTCCCAGTATCGTAATGCATCCGTGATGCGGTCCGAGGATTGTGTCTTTTCGCAGAGGTCCAGTAGTGCAGCCCAGTCAATCAGTTTTCCATCGGAATACAGGGCGGTTTCCTTTACACGTCCATCATCCGAGAACGTTACCCACTCTCCGTCCTGATTGTTGTCTACATAGTTCCCCCTCGATTTGACCTGCCCAGTCTCATAAAATGTTGTCCAAATGCCTACGCGTCTATCTTCATCGAATTCGCCCTCAAGTGTCATAGCACCTGAGATCGCATACTTGGTATATAGTCCAGTGCGCTTGCCTCGGTAGTATGTTTCGCGCGCTTTAAGCGAACCAGATTCTCTATACAATTCCACTATCCCATCCGGCACCGCTCGTTTACCAACACGAATCAGTCTGCCCTTCCGGTACACAGAACCACTTCTGTAGTGATCCGTAAAGGGGCCCGACTCTTCACCGTCTGTGTAGGTAACATATCTATAGTAGGGGGCTATGAGGGAATCTGTACTCTCCTCCAGACTACGGGTTAGCCAGATCTTCCAGGCCCCTTGACGACCACGATCGTTCTTGACGTTCTCAGCATTCTGCGCAAGCAAGCCAACAACAAGGAGGCTCACCGACAACCACAGTGCGACAAATTGACGTATCACCATTTCGCCCCTTATTCATCAAATCGATCTACCAACCGAATCTACGACAAGAGCCGTTGGATACCCGATCTGGGATAGCCAACGGCCCATGTTTTCACGAGTTGCTCGGTTGTTCACTCGAGGCCTACTCCAACGGCGTCTCCACTGTGATCAGCACCGTACGGCAGCTGGCAGTCATTCATTGGATCCCCAATGGCATTGTCCCGCCCGGACGATAAATCGAACCGGCATGAATGTAAAGGAAGGGGGCTTCCGTGTTTCCTTGCTCTTGTCGTTCATCGGTCAGCAATACAGCGATGCAAGCAATGCCGAGTACACCGCATCGGCCGTATCAGGTCTTATCCCCTCGTACAATGTTGCCGACATCACCATAGGCTACACGTTCGGCATGATCAGTGTTGACGCGAGCTGCAATAATGTGCTCGGAACATCCTACTTCACACGTCGCGCCGACAGTTATCCCGGGCCCGGCATCATCCCAGCCGAGCCCCGGAGTTTCTTTGTCGGCGTCAAAGCGGTCTTTTGTGTCCGAAATGTGACTTTGGTCATATATGCTTAGGGCGAACCCCCCGAAGTTGCATTCAGTGATTCAACCTAGGAGGACTCAATGGAACGCAAACAGATAGCCATCATTGGCACGAACTTCGCCGGATATACCGCTGCGATCGAACTCAAGGAACTGGTAGGCGACAACCACGATGTAACGGTGATCGCCAATACCCACAAGTTTCTCTTCTTCCCTTCGCTCATTTGGTATCCGTTCGGACTCCGCGAAGAAAAGGATATCACGTTCGATGTGCGCCCTATCTACAAGGCCCACAACATCAATTTCATCGAGGCGGAAGTGGAACGGTTCGACCTCGATGCCAACCTTGTCATGATCAAGGACCATGAACCGGTGCGATATGATTACATCATGATCGGTACCGGTCCAAAGGTGGACTATGACTACATCCCCGGACTCCGCGAGCACTCTCACTCAATCGTCGGTCTGGGCGTGGCTCAAAAGACTCGCGAAGCGTGGACGAAATTCCTCAAAGACCCAGGCCCGATCGTGATCGCCTCTGCTCAGGGGGCTGCATGTTTCGGCGCAACATATGAGTTCCTCTTCAACACGCGCTATCAAGTGGCAAAGAACCACATCAAGGACAAGGCACCGATCACGTACATCACCGCGGAGCCGTTCGCCGCACACTTCGGGATCGGTGGCTTCGGCAATGCACAGAAGATGTGCGAATGGATGTTCAACATGTATCACATCGACTATAAGCTCAATTCCGTCATCAAGGAAGTACGCGCCGACGGAGTGGAACTGCAGAATGGAGAGTTCTATCCATCGAAGTTCACCATGATCATGCCTCGCTTCCTCGGTGTTGATGCTGTTCGCAATACGCCGGGCCTTGCAAATGCAAACGGATTCATCGAGGTGGACGATACATATCAACATCCAACGTATAAGAATGTCTTTGCTGCCGGTGTTGCTGTCCACATCAAGCCCCCTATGGAAACTGAAGTTCCATGCGGTGTTCCAAAGACCGGCTGGCCAACAGAACAAATGGCAAAGACCGCTGTGAAGAACATCGTTGCGGATATCAAGGGGCTCCCACTGAAGGCAGAGAAGTTCGATGACATGGCCGCGTATTGCATCATGGACACCGGAAACATGGGTATGATGATCGTGGGCGACCACATGCTGAGCCCACGCGAGCATTCCTTTATCATCCCTGGTCCGGAAGCCCATTGGGCAAAACTGGCCTTTGAGAAATACTTCCTGTGGAGCCGCCGTCACGCCCATGTATGAGGTTTGTGACTCCGTCACAGAAACAGAGTCAGCTCCCTACCTACATTCGTACTGTAACTAGTAACCACAGGAAACAAATGCTCAACTTTCTCAAAAACATGATGGGTGGAGGCAGCGATGACGTTGCCGAAGCACTTCGTAATGGCGCAATTGTCATCGACGTGCGCACACCTGCTGAATTCAGTGGCGGCCACGTTGCCGGCTCAAAGAATGTTCCTCTGAACGAACTGCCGAACAAGCTTGGTTCAATGCCAACGTCGAAGCCGATCGTCTTCTGCTGTGCATCGGGCGGACGTAGTGGCTCAGCCACTGGTCTGGCCTCGTCAAAGGCTACAAGGCCTTCAATGGAGGTCCGTGGACGTCCGTGAATCGTTTGATGGCAGAACTACAGGAGACCAAATGATGCGTTTCATCATGCGGATTCTGCCGGTGATGCTTCTTGGTGCAGTTCTCTTCACGTCCACTGCATGTGGACAAACGAGGAAGAATGTAAACGTAACGGAAGCCAAGACAATGATCGATAAAGGCGGTGTAGTGGTCTTGGATGTTCGCACGCCCGACGAATATCGTGCCGGACATCTCAAGGACGCAAAGCTTGCCAATGTGAACGATGCCGGCTTCGATGCAAACATCGCCAAGCTCGATAAGAACAAACCGGTAGTGGTCTACTGTGCTGTTGGCGGACGAAGCGCACGCGCGTCGGACATCATGGTGCAGAAGGGCTTCAAAAACGTCTACAACGTCTCAGGCGGTTACAATGCCTGGTCCTCCGCGGGCTTGCCAACTACCACGAAGTAATCACACTCTTCACCGTGGTTGACGTGCTCACACGGATGATATAGACGCCATGTGCAACATGTATGAGGTCGATCGGGACAGTGAACTGGCCTGATCGACCTCGTTCTTCTTGGTGTTTGATCGTTCGACCTTGCATCGTCAAGACATCAATCGTCACGTCATCATCGTGCCGAAGGCATCACCGAATCTGCACCCGACCATGTGCCGCGCATGATCACCTTGCCGATGGCCGTGCGCTCACCTGCCTGTGCAACCACTACAGATGGTTCAAACGTCAACTCCGCTTCGTAGCCAAGGGTAGCACCACCTTGCAACATCCCATTCACACCGCGCATTTCAAGAGTGAAGGGGCGCCTGTCTCCGGGATATCCCGAATCACTGCGCAGACCGATCACCGGACCAATACCAGTTCCGAGTACGGTAACGTCATAGGTTCCGAGTCCATCGTCAGTCTCTACTTCGAGGAGGGTGGAGACGCGACCGATGAAGGACGGTGTAAAACGAAGGACCAACCGAATACTGTCGCCCGCTGCTACCGTGAATGGGGCCGCACATGTCACACCAGCTCCCTCCACGATCCGGAAGGGCATCACTGGCCCGTCTAACAGACACATGCGTTGGATCTGCGTTGGGGTGGCCGACACGCTTCTCAGCACCACCACTGCTGAATCGAATGTTTCACCGATAAGATGTGTGCCCATATCGATACGCTGACGCACAAAGGCCAACGTTGGCTCTACACCAACTCCGGTGATGTCGAACCGCGCCGTATCGCGGCCAACGTAGATCTCACAGAATGCTGTGCGTGTCCCAAGGACCGACGGAGTGAATGTGATCTCTCCTCGGGATAGGGAAGGGGCTCCAAGTGTACCGGGAATGTTCTCGATGGTCACTCTATAGTCCGTGGCATTAGCACCGAGAATTCGGATCGAGTCGGCCCGCAGCTTGAACGCTGTTACATTGCTCACCAGGTCTACCACTGTTGAGTCCTTCCGCTGCGCAACACGTACTCTACCCATGTCAACATTCCGAGCAGTTGCTCGCGGCCACACGATGGAGAAGAGTGTATCGGAAACATCAGAGATGGTTGTTGGACCTGACGGACCAAAACTGCGCACGATCCCTGCGCCGAAGACAGAAGATGTTGCATGCATCACTGTCGCGCCGGCAAATCGTCCATGAGAAGGGGCGTATTTGGATCCTAGTGAAGCACCAACACCATAAAGCGGAGTAAGAGAGGATGCATCAAAGATCTGGACGGGTTCTGTTCTGGTGTTCTGAACGATCACCACCTGGGTTCCAAGAGGTGAGACGGAAACTTCGTTGGCCGGTGCATCGAGATCTGTTTGCAACACAACATTACGAGTTGGTACATCGATGAGTGAGAGGTTGTTCCCACTCGCAGCATAGAGCAACGTCCCATTCGGATGCCATGCAATGCTGGTGATGGTACGATCGATGATATTGTTCACAGGGATAGGGGGCGGAACCATACCTGTTACCATGTCGATTGTACGGATGCTTGCATTGGGCTCAACGATGGAAAGCAAGGTGCCGTCCGGACTCCATGCAAAGTCGATCACCTCTCCAAACGAAGATGGGTAGGTGATACCTTCAATGAGTGAAGGCACCGTGATCCTCGTTACACCAACGGCGCTGCCAACACCGAGCAATGCATCGTCTTCGGGATCGAACTTGAGCACGAAGACGCCGCCACCGATCACGGATGTTGTAGGTGCAGCACGGACATCGTCAAGATCATAGAGAGCAAGTGTAGAGTTGTCGGCCATAGCCACGAGGTATCTGCCGCTAGGGCTCAAGGCCGGGGCCACGAGGGGGTCGATCGGTTCGATACGGAAAACCTGTTCCGGCCTGCGAGCGTCGATGTCCCAGATCCATGCCCAGCCCCCTTGAGAAACGGTTACGAGTCTCTTGGCTGAACGGTCGAGCATTGCATTGATGATCACGTCTACATCATTGGTGAATGCTGCTGACAACGGATCGGGTGAAACGTAGGAAGTTGTGATGGACCCGTTCCAGCCAAGTGCGATCATATCGTCGTATCGCGCTATGCAGCGTCCCGGACGATCATAGTGTCTCAGCGGTGTAAGACCTGATGTGCTTGGTATTGTTGAATACATTTCACCGTCTGCACACGCAGCAAGGATGAGACTGATGTTGGTGTTATCATTCCCGAATGCAACGTCAACGATCGGCGAGTTTGATGCCGATACTTGAAGAGGAATGGTTGTGGCTGTACCGTTCAATGGGTCCACGGTATAGACCATTCCGTTGATCGTGCCAACGGCGATCTTGTGATGTGCATGATGTACGTCGATCGAGCGTATGGCATCCGACCCAAGAGAGAACTGCCAGATATTCGAACCGTCGGATGTGAGGATACAGCGCGTGATCCCATCTTTTGTGGCTACGATGATGGAGTCTGAACCGATACATCGCATCGTAACAATGGGTGAACCAAGGGAAACAACAACTCGTTGTTGTGCACCTGTTGCATGGTTCCATTGAATGATCCGCCCATCGTCGCCGGCAGTATAACACGAGGTGCCGTTGCCCGCGAACTGTACTGCACGTACCGGTGAGCCGTGGTTCAGTGTTCGAACCGTAAGCACATCTTCATGAACAGCACATGTGCCATCAACGGAGCCGGTAAGTACTCTCGAGGGTTCGGATGGATCGCCCACTACGTCGCAGATGGTGTCCGTGTGTGGTAGCCAAACGGCATCGATGCGTGCATAGCCTTGACCCACGTGCGAAGAATCCATAGGCAGTGCCGATGGCGATCGAACCACTCCAGGGCTTGGCCGGACCTACAGCCATTGCATCAAGCGCTGTGCATTCATATGCAAAGGCAAGCAGGAGTCGGGAAGGGGCGAGCACTTGACGTAACACGCGCAAGACAACGATCACTCGTTACACGCGGTATCGGTGCCCACGGAACCTGGGTGCCAACAACACCACGTGCAACAGGTATCCATGTCGCGCCGTAGTCGATCGTAACATCCACGTCTACCGGACGTGTAGTATCGCCGCTGACCCAGGTGATCACAGTGTCCGAGCCTGCAAGGAATGTCTCCTTCCCGTTGGGGTCTATGACATCAATATCGTACACACCGGGCGATGTAGACCGAGACACGCGGATCACCGGCATCTCCCATTCACACGCGGGGTCTACGAGTGTGAGTCGCGTACCGATAAGCCCCCTACCATCCGACGTATAGGTAACGGTGAGATCGATGAAGGATCCCTCCGTAAGAGTAAATGATGAAGGAAACTGTGAATGCGGGATCTGGTGAGAGGACGTTAACGATGGTGGCCGGGGCTCTGCGGGCTGTTACGCGGACGATGGCAGTTCCCGTTGAGCCGGACGGAAGTGTTGTGAAGCGGACTACGTCGGAGACACGGTGAGCTGACGTTTTTCGAACCACTGCGATGGGTAGTCAATGGAAACGGTATCCACACCACGCACACCATACGTGATGCGCCGAACATCCGCTGCAGGACACAACGGCCATGCATCCCACATAACGGTGCAAGGCTCCGCGCCTTGAATGGTGGTTGCAAGTGAGGCGGCGAGAGTTGCAGCCATGGAGTCCGTTGTCACACCCTCAAACACACCGCCACCGGTTGCGGCGGCGATGGTGCGGAACGACTCAACAATGCCGGTGGTAGAGAGACCTCGCTCAGTCATCACTACCACAAAGAACCGAACGTTGTTTCGTGTACAGATGTCGATGGAGCGTTCAACGTCATCGCTGGACATCGACTCCCCAAAACGCATCGGTTACGAGTACTGCGGAACGTGCATTGGAGCCACGGGACGCGATGGTGAGAATTCCGTCATCTGGGTCGCAAGTGTTTGACGAAATCGTTTCGCCTCGCGGTACTACAGAGCTGATCACATCCACCAGTCGTTGCTTGTTTGTTGTATAGTCAACAAGCGTCCGAGGGCATCATCGCAAACTTGAAGCGCCACATCGGACGGAGGCATTGCTGTGCCACGCACGAGTGCAGTACTGAAGCTGCGGGCAAGGATCATTACTTCGGGCGGTAGGTCCCGCGACATTGAGTTGGAGATGTCGATGCTCAATGCGATGGATGCCGGACGTATCTCTACCGGCTGTGGGCAGTTCAAGCGGAGGTTCTGAACCGGCACACCCTCTTCCCATACCTGAAGGTCGGCAAGCGTAGGCCGAAGTGTTCTGCCTGCGGCATCCGTGACCAAAAGTTTGGCCTCCATCGCAGGCCATGGTCCAACCTTCAATCCAAACGCGTCAACAGACTGCCCACGGGCCGGGGAAGCCAGGGCTATCATGACAAGTGTGATGAGGATGAACCTGAGGCGCACGAGATTTCCGACCGTGGAGGAGGGAGAAAGTTACGGTGTTCGGCCGACTGTGACGAGGTCACATGACGTCTTCGTTTTTCAGCCGTAGTTTACAGTATGAATACCATCCTGAACATCGTGGCCAACGCGTACTCCAGCTACGCGAACTACCTCTGGACAGAGATCACCACGCCAAGCTGGCACAACTACTTCTGGTGGCTCATTGGACTCTCACTGGCCGTTTGGACATTGGAGATCGTGATGCCGTGGAGAAAGGGGCAACCCAAGATCCGCAGAGACTTCTGGCTTGACGCGTGGTACATGTTCTTCAATTTCTTCGTGTTCTCCCTTATCGGCTATGCAGCAGTATCCGATGTTGTTGTGCACTTCCTGCGCTCCGGTGTAACGGCCATCACCGGGATCACATCGTTTGAATGGATCGATGTTCGTGCTCTTCCTGGATGGTCGCAACTGCTGATCCTCTTTGTTGCGCGCGACTTCATACAATGGAACGTGCACCGTCTGTTGCATGCATCGCCACGACTATGGGAGTTTCACAAGGTGCATCACAGCGTTGAACAGATGGGCTTTGCTGCACATCTGCGCTACCACTGGATGGAGACCATTGTGTATCGCACCATCGAGTACCTCCCGCTTGCCTTCTTTGGCTTTGGGCTGCAGGACTTCTTTGCCGTCCACATTATTGCCCTCACGATCGGTCACCTCAATCACGCCAACTTCGAGCTGCCGATCGGTCCGCTCAAGTACCTCTTTAACTCACCCCAGATGCACATCTGGCACCACGCCAAAGATCTACCTGCTGGCAGGAAGAGCGTGAACTATGGGATATCGTTGAGCCTGTGGGACTGGTTGTTTGGTCAGGCCTATATACCAGAAAGCGGACTCGACATCCCCCTCGGTTTCGAGGGGGTGGAGTCGTATCCGCATTCTTTTTGGAGTCAACTCGTGGCTCCATTCAAACGATAAGCCCCTTATCGCGAGATCATCAGGAGCTGACGAAGCGATGTTGTGCCATCTGATACAACGAGGCTATAGACGCCTGTTGGCAGGTGTCCAAGCGACAGGGTGAACGATGATGCTGACGTGGACGTGATCCCAGACAGGCGGCCAACATTGATGCCATCAACATTGTAGACGTTGATCACCGATGAACTCGACATCGTGAATGGTGTTGTCACCGTAACAATATCTGATGCTGGTTGTGGGGAGATGAAGAGTACGTTTGCCGTCTCTTCATCATCGATCGATGTTGTGCCAACGATGATCGTTGCATCATTTGATGTTGAGCTGCCGCATGCTGAGCCGATCACGCAACGGTACTTGCCTTCTTGTGCCTTTGTGAGACCTGTTAGCTCGAGAGAGTCTGAAGTTGCTCCCGATACCACAGAACCATTGTGATTCCATTGATACGTAAGAGCTTCGCCATCGGCCTTCACGCGCAGAGTCACAGATCCGCCATCAGCAACGTTGGCTGATTGCGGCTGGCTGCTAATGATCGGTTGAGCGGAAACGGCGATGATCGCAGCGGAACTTGTAGATGCACCACAAGCACTTGTTGCTACGAGGTCGTAGGAACCGGCATCAGCGGTTTGGGCTGACGAGATCGTGAGTGTCCGTTGTGTTGCACCAGAGATCGGCGTACCGTTCTTGCGCCACTGATAGGTTGCTGTTGTGCTGATCACTTCCGGTGCAAGTGTGATGTTTGAACCAGGACAGAATGTGCCGGAGCTTGGTTGTGTTGCGTACGTTGGGGCGGATTCCACTACGTATGGTGAAGGAGAGAGCGACATATGTCCATTCGTTGAAGAGACCCGTAGTAGAACAGATCCAGAGTCTGGACGCTGTGCAGGAACGGTCCACGAATAGGACTTTGTCTTCAATCCAGTGGCAGCCTTCATCCACGTCATGCCCATATCCGTTGAGTAGTCCACGTCATACGTAGACGTAGCCGCAATGTCCTCTGTTAGCCAAGAGACATTCACTGGTGAACCAGTACAGAACGTGGTTCCGGCAGGTGGGTTTCTGAATGCAAGCGTACCGAATGCCCATTTCGCAACGAAGCCATTCAGATTCGTAGAGGGGGCTTGACCAGGCAATGTGGAAGTAGTCGTACCGGCGATGAATACATCACCGCGTGCATCACGGGCCATAGACGTTGGCATATCACTGCCGGTCCATCCAAACACGGTTGAATACAGAACCTCCGACGATGTGATGACTGCCAAGAACCCTTCGTCTGCCCCGTTGGGAACATTCGTTGTTCCGGAGCCGGTCTGGGGAAGATCCGTTGAGGTTGTCGATCCGGTGATCATGACGTTTCCGGCGGCATCAAAACATGCATCTGCCGCATCATCATCACCATTGCCTCCAAAATAAGAGCAGCTAGTCAGGCGAAGACCATCCGAACTTAGCCCGAACATGAAAACATCGGCCTTGTTGTGGTACACTGCTGAGCTACCTTCCGGCAGCGGGAGGTCTGACGAAAGACTCGTACCAATGATGGTGATACGATTATCCTTGTCTGCCAGAACGCGACGTGCCTTGTCTTCTCCCTTACCACCGAAGTATGTCGAAAACGTGAGAATGCCTTCAGATGAGAACTTCGCAGCCACGGCATCTGACGAACCGCCATTGTATTCTACGTCGTACGGATTCGAGCCAACATCCTCATAGTGACCGCCATAATAGTAGTCCTTTGGATCAGGTACCCATATCCGCGTTTTTACAGGAAACGTCTCAAACTCATTGGATCCCGTCCATCCTGCAACAACCGTATTGCCGGCCGGGTCTACAATGATCGTCGTGAAAGCATCATCGCCTGGGCTTCCGAAATAGGTGAAGTGCTCAACATCTGAACCCGTGCGTTCGATCTTTAGGACAAAGGCATCCCAGCCGCCATTCGGTACAAGATCATGACCTACGCTAACGGAGATTCCCGCTGTGGAACGCGTTTGACCGCAGATCAACACGTCGCCGGACAAATTACATGTGATGCTCAGTGGGCGATCTTCTTTGTTGCCGGCCAAGTACTTACCAGCGAGGATGGTCTTGAGATCTGCAGAGAAGCGGAACACAAACCCATCAAGGACACCTGAGAACTTGCCGCCCTTGCCAGCTGACACAGGGAGATCCGTGGAATTCGATTCACCGGTTGCCCAAATGTCTCCAAGGGGGCTTACAGCGATCGATCGAACAGCTTCGTTACTGTCGCCCGTGATATAGGACCAAGCAAGGATCGTCTTGAGGTCCGGTGTGAAGCAAGCCACAAAACCGTCAGTGCCTGCTTGGCCGATAGGGCGGGCCCCGCCGGATGGGATCTCGATATCAAATGAATTGGTTGAACCGCCTACAACCACATTCCCGTTGCGGTCCAGAACCATTGACGTAACCACTTGGTTGCCGCTACCGTGAATGGCAGTTGCTGATACAATTGGGTCTACCGTGAGTGCCTCGGCCATTGTGCGATCTGCCACGACGAACCCGATCTCCGAGCCCCTTGCAATTGGCATTACACTGCGCTCGCGGTCCGGAGTGTTGGAATAGGCAGCAAGGCCGCTCATCGAGATCGCCCCAAGGGTGGTTTTGCAGGAGAAACCATCTGCCGTTGTTGCAAGTCCATCGCTGCCCGTCACGCGGAACAACGGTGATGGAAGAGCCGTGCCCGGGTCAACAAGGATGTTGTAACGAACAGCTCCATTGTCCCAGACATACTCAACGTGGACACCGGGGCGAACATCACGGACCACTACCGATGATGCTGTTGCGAGGGCTGTTGCGGACGATCCCTTGCGGAACATGGAGACAGACGGACCCGAAACGGGACGAGTTACGTCCAATGTTGGACGGCCCGTTGCTCCGATCACGTCAAAGGTAACTGCCTGATGCTGTCGGGTCCCCGCCGCATTCAGTCCGATCTGGTCAAGGATCATCCCTGTTTTTGTGATCCAAACCGAGACATTCGACGTTGTGGCACCATAGAGCACAGCAGAAGGCCACTGACCCTGGTTCGCAACGAAAACTTGCGGGTGAGGGATAGTACTTCCGAACAGCGCTACTGGTAACAACGCAATGAGGAATATCAAGCGGAACATAGAACCTCCCGAGATGAAAAAGCGCGACATCAGGTCGCAATAGACCCCAACCCAATAAGAAGTGGGAATGCCGATTTAGGTTACAGAACCTAGCGAATGTAACTCTTTAGGCCAGATCGCCCATGTACTGCGAAACACCCAATCACCTCGTGGAACACTGTGAAGATCATCGGGGCTTTCGCACTCTTATTCATCCTATCCGCGCCGGCTGTACTGGCAATACCGCAGTATACCCTCATGAGCGGCAACCGGTGTGCTAACTGCCACGTGAATCAGCAGGGGGCCGGACTGAGGAATGAGCTTGGGTGGTATTCGATGATGGACGAGAGTGTTATCAAACCTGCTTCGGTGGGGCTTGGGGGACTTTATGAGCCCCTTCAACAGACGAATCTGGCCGCAAACGAGACGTTTACCTATGGTTTCGACCTGAGAGCCCAATCGTCCAGAAGTATCGATTCAGGCTCCACGCGCAAGACTTTCCCAATGCAGGTGGCGATGCATGCCGCTTGGACACCACTCACGGGGATATCGATCGAGGGTACGTACAATGCAGGCCCCATCCGGTACGATGGACAAACGTCATGGTCAGCATCCGTGATCGCGCAGCCTACTTCGGATTGGCCCCAACTTCGGGTAGGTCATTTCCAGCCCTCAATGGGAATTCGCTACGATGACCACTCGATGATGATCCGTCAGATCGCTGACAACACGGCATATGCTCATCCATTGATCGCTCCGAACTATGCCGAGTATGGTGCTGAGGTAACCTACGCAACACCAACGTGGCTAAGTCTCTCTGCCGGCGTATTCGACATGACGAACATGGCTAAAGTCAACATCAACGGCCGGCCCGTCACATCGGGAAGCGTTGGGTACAGCGGGCGAGTGGTACTCAGCGACCACAACACATTCACGGCGATGACGAATTCATACGTTGGTACCTCCGTCCTTGCTTCCAGTTCTATGACCATGACGTCGGTCTTCGCAGGAGTTGGGATTGAAGACCGTGTATCACTCATGGCCGAGGTGCTCATGATGAAATCAACGGGGCTTGCCGATACACGCAATTCCATTATTGCCCTGATGGTCAAGGTTCTCGATGGAGTATACCTAGAAGGTCGAGCCGAAAAGGCAACCCTAACCTCCCTAGCCCCTTCATCATATGAATCAACGGTAACACAATGGGTTATCGGTGCACAGGTCTTCCTTCTACCCTTCCTTGAGATACGGCCAGACTACCGCATCGTGGAGACGAGCCAGTCACCACAATTGCTTGATCAATACAAGGCCAATCGCTGGAATGTGCAGATCCACATCTTCTACTGAACACTTTCAACTCAAACCAATCCAAGAGGTCACTATGTCGCTCCCGAAAGCACTGGTTCTTATCGGTCTTGCACTCACCGTCGCAATGGCTTCGTTGTGGATCACAAACTCCATTTCCTATGGTGACGTGTTATTCTATTCACGAGACGGACGTCCTGTGGTAAAGGAAGAGTTGGACCCCCTATTCGGTACCACTGTTCGGACCACCTCCTATGAGCCTGGTCAATGGATGGGCTTGCTGGACGTAGCCTTCCCATTTGGAGCTGCTCCATGGATGGCTCTAGGTATGGGGCTTTCCATTGCCGGTATCGTCCTAGCGCGTAGACGCCGTCATGCTCATGTTGGAGTAGCACGGGTGGCCTCACTCGCCCTTGTGGCAACACTTGCTTTCTCAGCTGCAAATGCTGCCACGGATGCAAAGGTCGGTGTTTCAGGTAAGCGATACGTCAAGCTCAACAATGCCGTTCGTACCAACGAGCTAACATTCGTAAGCAATGCACCACTTGAGAAGATCGAAGGTTCTGCCTCAGGCATCGTAGGCGGATTCATGATGGACCCGGCAAACCTCGAAGCCACATCGGGCACCATCACGGTTACGACGAACACGATGCAGACCGGGATGTCTAAACGAGACGGTCATATGCTCGGCGAGGAATGGCTCGATGCTGAACATCATCCCTCGATCACGTATATGGTTCGCGAACTACGAAACATCTCTGTTGTGCAAACCGATGGCACAAAGGCAACGATCAAGGCAACTGCCATCGGTGACTTCACCATGCATGGCATTACCAAGGCAATGGAAGCAACGGTGACCATCACCTACGTGCGCGCAAGTGATGCAACCAAGGCTCGCGCATCGGGAGACCTCGTGATGCTCGATGCGCGATTCACGGTGCCTTGGAATGACTTCGGCATCAAGGGTCGCAAGAGCTTCAATGACAAAGTGAGTCAATCGATCGAGATCCATGCTTCACTCTTCGGTAACACGGGAGACAAATGATGGGCTCTCCATCATCACAACAGGTCGATCGAAGAGCGTTCCTTAATGTCTCTCTTCGAAGTGCTGGGATCGGATTGTGTGGCCTGGCACTAACGGCTATCGTTGCCTCGTGCGAGTCCGACAGTAGGATCGTAGCACCTGCACCTACAACTGGTGACAAAGTTGACGTTGATGTAACGACTATTCCGGAACTAGCCATCGTGGGCGGTGCTGTGCGAAAGGCATTTGCTCCCTACAACAACGGTCAACCAGTGATCATCATCCGTACAGGTGAGGCAACCTTCGCTGTCTTCAGTGCAGTTTGCACTCACCAGGGAACACTTGTGAACGTTCCTGCGTCGGGCTCTGATCGAATCGTTTGTCCACGCCACGAAGAAGAATTCCTCGTCACTACGGGCGAACCTCAAACGGGAACGGCCAATTCTCCGCTTCAGAGATTCACTACGTCATATAACACCTCAACCTCGATCCTTCGCATTACATTCTAGGAAGGCTGTAGTTTGCCAACGTGATTAGAGCCTTTTTTGCACTCCTCTTTTTGAGTATCAATCTGATCGTTGGTACTCAGGCCTCCGTTGCTCAAACATCGGCAGACGGAACATATATAGGAGGCTCCGCAGCAGATTATGATGTTTCTGTTGCGGCAACAAAAAACGGCGATGTCTTTTGCATCTACACAACATCGTCGTCGGATGTCGCGACTACTTCAGGAGTATACCGGCCCACAGCACTTGCTGGAAGGGACGTGATGCTCGAGAGAAGATCAGCGGCTGGTGAACGAATCGCGGCTACCTATCTGGGTACAAGCGCAGACGACCAAGCACTGACGGTGGCTTCAGACCCCGACGGTAGCGTGGTTGTTGTCTTTAGCACAACCAGTACTTCATTCCTTCCCTCGGCAACAGTTGAGTATGACGATGATGGTGTGTATCGCATCATTGTGATGCGGATTGATTCGTCGCTTACAACTTTGATCTCGTCACTACAGATCGTCACTGAGAAGATCCTCCACGTCAATCATGCTCTGGTACGAAGCGATGGATCCGTAGTAGTAGTTGGCACAACAAAGGAAGAGAAGATCCAGACAACACCAACCGCTATGCAGGCAATTGCAGGTGGGGATGAGGATGGATTCATGCTTGTCCTCGCCCAAGACCTCCTATCTGTTCAGTATGCTACCTATGCAGGGGGCGATGCTGATGATGAGATCGTTCGTGTCATTGCGATGAGTGACGAGGAGTTCGTGCTTGTTGGGTCAACGAAGAGTGCCGACTTTCCCGGAGCAACTACAGCAGAGCGAGACCACAGAGGTGCGAGCGTGCAGGTTATGTCGATCAGTGGTGGGCTTATACGTACAACCATGGTCGAAGGCACTGCAGAAGTTCGTCCGATAGATGCGCAAAAGGGTCCATCCGGAAGTGTGATCGTTGGTGGAGTGACAACCTCCGCAGTACTACCTGCTACCTCAGGCTCGTACTCCGCTACCACATCCGGATCCTCTGACGGATTTGTGAGTATTGTAGATGCTGCGGGTACGGTCATCGCTTCCACCTATCTCGGTAGTACGAATTCCGATACCGTTCGTTCTCTGTGTAGAGATGGAGAAGGCAATATCTGTATAGCAATTGAAACATCGGGGTCGCTTGCCACCACGGCTGACGCCAGACAGTCTGGCCCTAAAGGCGCAATTGATGCAGCTGTGTTCATTCTCTCCGAAGACTTGCGGCAATTGAGATATGGCAGTTATGCAGCGGGTTCTGGAATCGATGTACCTCGATGGCTGTCAGTTGGTACCAACTTTGAATTCACGGTATACGGGCAGACGTCGTCAGGAGATCTTCCGGTTGGGATATCTCCAGAACGTGCGGCACCACTTGCGAGTGCTATGCCTGAATGTTACATGCTGCGCTGGAGCCCTCTCCCGCGAATATCGATTTCGCCAAAGCTGATCTCGTTTGATACGGTGTTGATCGGCAAATCAGGGTCGGGGATCATCAGGATAGCCAATGATGGCCAATTGCGAGCCGCTACTGTCTCATCAACGACCTCGATGGCAGGTGAGCGTGGTGTGTCATTCTCAATAACACCTCCTTATACAATAGGTACAAAACAACAGGTGGCAGTGACAGTTCGCTGGGCCCCGGAGACCGCAGGAGTCCTCATAGATTCTGTACGTATCGTTGTTGATGGAGATACGTCGTTCGTGCAACTTCGTGGTATATCGATCGACTCCACTGTAGGCCCAAGGCCGACGCAATTGAGTCTTCTTGACGTGGATGCGGGAGATATTGAACTCACCTCACCGCGCCCTGTATCAATGAAGATCGTGAGGACCGGACCCTCCATTGTCCGTGTTGATAGTGTTGTTGTTGAACCGTCTGGTATGCCCCTTATCATCCTTGCATTCCCAGACAGTATATCGACAGACACCTCCTCGATCGACCTTTCCTGTGCGGCAATTGTTGAGGGTGTTGATTCAGCAGATGTTGTCCTGCACTACAATGGAACGCAAAGTAGCGCACGTGTACGCTGGAATGGAATAGACTCTCGTCAGGCAGATGTGGTGATCCTTGCACCCACGCCGGATACTGTACTCCTTGACACGCCCGATACCGTTCGAATACCATTGAAGAATCGTGGTGATCGTTCTACCACTGTTACAATAGCAGTTGAAGATCTAGTGCCGGACGTGGCGTGGATCATTGGACCGCCAATTTCTGCAACCACCTTGACCCTTGATCCAGGTGCCGTTGATACTGTTCTTGTTGGTGTCCGCTCCAAACAACTCGGATCACATCAGCTTATCTACAAAGCACGCTTTGGAACGCGTCTGAATGAGCAGTTGCACACGATGGTCTCCGTACTTCCGACGCCGGGCTTTAACCTCCCAAACATAACGGCGGGCGAGATCCGAGTTGGCTCTGACACAACTCTTTCTCTGAATGTCGTGAATCTGTCATCTGTTTCCATGCGCATCGATAGCATCACGTTTTTCGAGCCGGACATCACGGTCCTAACACAACCGATGCCGGTGATCGTTGCAAGTGGGTCCACATGGACGGTGATGACAACGATCTCTCCGAGTGATACAGGTGAACGGTCGACGCTTTTCAAGGTATGGACGAGCACCGCGATATCTGCTCAAGGGACGATAGAGTACATCGGTGTACGTCCGCCCGATACCACACGAGCTGAGTTATCCGTTGTCACCCAGGAACCGGATACCATCAGAGCTGTGGGCGTTGTTTCACATGTTATATACGTGACGAATGTTGGCACAGAAGACATCACGCTGGATTCAATGAGCACTCGTGGATCTGATACAACCATTTCATTGGTTGTGGCGGAGCCCCTTCCACGAATACTGAGACCCGGCGATTCACTCGCGGCAACGCTGAGTGTTGATGTGAAAGGGTCGCAAACGATCGTTGCTACAGTTCGAGCGTATGGATCGACGGACACGGCAATTGCAAGAATATTCTTCCACTCGGTCATCGGCGACACATCAGACACAACGGATCCGGAGGACGATACTGTTCAGGTGCGAATGACGCCTCCTTCAGACACCATTGATATTGGCGGCAGGATGAGCATTCCTGTCACCATCACCAGGGGGGCAAAGTGGTTGCGTTCACATGGGACCACCAGAACACGAGTCTACCTTGCGTTCAGAAGAAGTGTACTTGTTCTTGATGGCAGCGCTGTTGACGTTGGAACGGACAGCGTTATGCGTCGCGTAGCAATAGACGGTGCGTATCTCCCGCAATCAGATACGATCGTCACACTTACCTTCACGGCATGCCTCGGTGATTCATCGTGGTCCGATGTTACCATCTCTTCTGTGGAGTTCCTGGCAGACACTGGGGTAGTGGCTACCACGGTGGATAGCGTGAACATCCGTCTTGTGGTTCGCGATCAGTGGACAGGTGGTGGTGTGAGGACGGTAGTACGGGATACAACACAACCTGCGATCACGCTCTATCCCAACCCATCATCCGGTCCGGTATCGATCCTTGTTCATCATGCTGTTGTTGGTGCTGTGTTGGAGCTCTATGATATCACAGGTAACTTGCTCCTCACCACAGAGTTGCCTTCGCAAGGTACCAACTCGTTTGTTTCTTTGACGCTTGGTGGCGGTCTTACACCGGGGGCGTATCAGTGTATCGTTCGGGCACAAAGCTCTCAGGCACGACAGCGATTCGTTATTGTACGCTGACGATCCTTCTTCTCCTGTTACATACTTCCGCTTCAGCTACAGATCCGTGGTTCGGACTTGTCGTTCGTGGCGGTGCATCCTTGAGTACTCCATCCTTTACCACGATGCCGGGCTACCCAAGCGCGGGAATCGACTATGATCCTTCTATTGGTTTTCAGGTAGGGGGCGATCTGCTCGTCGGTGCAGAACTGGCACCACGTTGGTGGTTGATCGCCGGCGCGGGTATCACGTCGCTTAACACTAGTGCGCAATCGAGAGAGACTACAACACTCTCAATTGATGATGAAGTGTTCACTGCCGTAGTGTTGCACAACATTGAGCTCACCTACCTCGCGGCTGATCTGCGGCTTGCCGTGATGTACACGTTTCCAGCCATTCAACTTCAACTCGGTATCGTAGGACGTGTGCCGATGATCGCCTCAGTGGAGCAATCACAGGAGATCATTGAACCACCAGGAATAGACTTCCCCGAAGGGTCGGTGCGTATCGACGGCGAAGGCGAACTCCCGGGCCTAGCCCGTCTTGTTCAGTACCTCGAAGTTGGTATCGCATCGCATGGTGATGATGTTGGAGCGTTTCACATTAGCCCCTTTATCATGGCTGAGATCCCATTGTCATCTCTTTCAACGGATGTTTCATGGCGCATCTCGACACTTTCACTGGGCGTCCGGATTCAGCCACGTTCCGGTCTTTCCCGCAGAATCCAACGCGATACACTTCGTACTCGAGACACGACGATCGTCTCAAAAAAAGTGGGAGCATCCGGCATTCAATTGTTGGCAGTAGATATCGATTCATCAATGCTCGTCACTGATACACTTGTTCGCACAACAGTGATCCTTCGTGAACACTATCAGCGGACATACATCGAACCAACTCCTGTGGTTGTTGCAAGCGTGCGACCGCTGTTTGTTGATGAGTCCGGACGTGAACATGAATCGTGGACGACAAAGCGAATTCACCATCGCAATGTTGTGCGAATTCCCGTGATAGGAATGGTGCGTTATCCCGGAGATCTCCTCGATACCGATACTGTGACGGTAGCATTCCCAGATGTATCTGATACCACGTCTCACTCCGTGGTGGCCCGATCAATGGCAGCTCAAAATGCTCGTGCTCTTCGGCGTGCATGCGCGTCGGCATCACGGCTGACCATCACCTTTAACAAGCTCGCTGATAAAGAAGCTGTGATCCGTATGAATGATGTTACGAAGTGGCTCAGGTCTGCCGGATTCCGTGGGACTCTTGTTGCACAACGTTCTGATCAATACGACACATCGGTTATCGAGATCCATGGATACGAACGAAAGATGCCGATCCAGTCGCAGTCGTGGACAACGATACTGATGAGCCCCGTACGGATCCACTTCTACCCTACGGTTGATGCAGACGAAGACATTGCATCGTGGGAGATCGTGATCGCCGACGAGGGAGGACACACCGATACGATCCGAGGAACAGGTGCTCCCGCGCATCAGGTAGCATGGAACGTCCCCGATTCTCTCGTTGATGGAGAGTCATCGGAGATCCGATGTACCTACAGACTCACGGTGAGAACAGCGTCGGGATACACAACGTCAACTGATCCTGGAATGATCTCCTTCATCATCGGCGGCACAAAAGAGTTGCCGGTTGAGTCGTGGACCTATAGAGTAGGGGGCAACCATGACGCCTCAGGTCCGGACGACGTTGAGCCCCCTGCACCGTTGCCAAGACTCGTACGATCAATGAAGTGATGACTGTTCACGTTTGATCTTGGCCAGAAGGGCGGTGTGGGATATGGACGATGCCAATGCCTCTGCTTGGGCCAATGATCTACGAGCAAGTTCTGGTTGACCTGTTCGCTTGCGCAGAACGCCGATCATATAGTTCAATGTGGCCTTGTCCCCAGTGTCTGTGGTGGTGCCCAAGACAATCTCAAGAGAGTCTGCCCTACGGACCATATCGTTCGTGTTGCTTGTTGCTGAGGCATTCGCACGTAATGGTTCGCTCTGTTGCTGCGTTGCCCGTGTAGTAGGCTTTGAAGATGGCAACGAAGGCGGGATGGAGCGATCAGTCGGATCTGCTAAGCGTTCGATCTCCTTCGGTGCGGTAGAAGGCCGCTCAACACTCGTTGATACAACCACTTGCGGTGTAGCTGGAGACGAGTAGGTGACCTCGACTGCACCAGTGGGATCATTCGTCAAGAGGTAGACAACTGCAGACGCTAATAGAAGCAGTCCAAGTGCACCACCGGCAAACGGAAGCCAAGAACGTTGTGCAGGGACGGCTTGTGAAGCATGCGACATCAGTTTCACTTCGACGTCATTGAAGAAGGCATCGAGTTCTTCTGACTCCATTACGTCGTCTATCAGTCGGTCCTCCGGCGTTGTTGTTCTGCCGGCCGAGCGATCCATGTTTGGTCGTGCTGTCATGATGTTACCTCATACGCTATCGGGATCATGAGCTTGCGAAGCGCTTGCTTAGCCCGAGTGACTCTTACCTTGGCAAGAGACAATGTTGTGTTCATTCTTTCTGATATCTCCTCGAACGACAGATCCTCGTAGTACCGCAGCTGCAATGCCTCTTGGAACTCGGGAGTGAGTTTCTCGATGGCAGTTCGGAGTGCGTCGGAAAGGATCACATCGTGCCCTGTCTTGTCGTCTTCATCGATCGGGTCATATGCCTCATCCATTCCCGCGGCCGCTCGAGAAGGGGCTTCTTCTGTCCACGCCCGCATTGCCGTTCGTTTTGCGATCGTGAAGAGCCATGCACGGAACGTACCGTACGTGAACTGATCTCGATTCGCAAAGACCGTCGAGAAAACCGTCTGAAAAACATCCTTTGCTACTTCTTGGTCCCGTACGATCTGAAGGATGTATGCAAACATCCTCTTCTTGTATCGGTTGTACAGTTCACGATATGCCTCAACATCATCGCGTTGTACGCGATGCATGAGATCCTCATCGGATGGAAGTTCGTGAATGTCCATTAGGTAGGTGTTCTGCAGGGATTCAAGCACTACATGGAGAAAGGGGCTCAGAAAGATACAGCCAAGCCCCGACTGGCCGCCTGTAACCTTTTCTGGTCCGTTCTCCATATACCCCCAGAGCCCCATGAACAGGGGCATGTCCACACTATCCCTAAAGGCCGATATGTCCCGGCTCCTACAACTTTCTGCCCTGCTTTTCTTGCTCATCGCTGTGCCCGGTTTAGCCAGCAACAATGGCAAGGTTGCACGTACAGCTTTTAACAGTGCCGGTTGCGGTACCTGTCATGCTACGGGATCCTCTGCGGCCGTTACTGTCAGTGTTCCGGGATCAACCGGCAACACGCGCACAGCAACTCCCGGACAAACCCTCAATCTTTCGGTTCTTGTAGCCCATGTAGGTACTGGAAGAGTGGCCGGGGTGAACATCGCCGTGAAAACGGACATCAACGGAACAACGGATGCGGGTACACTTGCCGCCGGCGGAACGGGACTCCAGGTCAAGATGTCGGGTACGGCTCGCGAACTCACCCATACGGCACCAAAGACCATGGTGGGCAATCAAGCTCAATACGACTTCACGTGGACAGCGCCCACTACACCAGGTACGTATTATCTACGCGCAGTTGGACTCTCAGCGAACGATGACGGCGCTGAAGACAATGGCGATGTATGGAACCGACTTCCGGAGTTCACTCTCGTTGTTCAGGCAACGGCCCCTACACCAGTGATCACTCTTACGCGCCCTAACGGAGGAGAACAATTCCTTGCAGGGTCAACACAAGCGATCAACTGGACGTCGAGTTCCGTTACCAACGTCACCATTGAATGGAGCGCCTCTTCGGCAACTGGTCCGTGGACAACGATCGCAGCCTCTGTGGCTGCTTCAGCAGGAACTCACGCATGGACGGTGCCAAGCACAACCACAACAACGGGATATGTCCGGATTCGCGATGCAGCAGCATCGTCCACCACGTCTGACGTCTCCAATGCAGCTTTCGCCATTGTCAATACTCCACCACCAGCTGCTCTGGCCATAACAGCACCTGCAGGCGGTGCTACTCTATGGGTAGGCTCTTCCGCTCAGATCAGATGGACGTCAACGAGCGTACAGAACGTGAAGATCGACTACAGCACTACTGGCGAATCAGGTCCGTGGTCTTCGATCACGGCAAGTACACCGGCTTCAACCGGCGTCTTCACATGGACGGTTCCAACTGACACCACGGCGGCTCTCTTTATACGCATTCAAAGTGTAGAGACTCCCGGCGTAACGTCAATGAACACAACAGCGATGTCCATCAAGGCTTCTGCTCCTCTCAAACTTGCCCTCCTCTCACCCGTTGGTGGCGAGATCTACCATCCCGGTGATAAGGTGATCGTTCGGTGGAACGGTGCAACGGGCCCGATAGTAATGGTGGAAGAAGAGGACGAAGATGACAGTGACGATAGTGACGACAGTGACGACGATGACGACAGCGACGACAGTGACGACAGTGACGACAGTGACGATGATGACGACAGTGACGATGATGATGATGACGACAGTGACGACAATGACGATAGTGACGATAGTGACGACAATGACTCCACCGGTACGGGTGGGAATGACTCAACGGGTACTGGCGGGAATGATTCTACCGGCACTGGTGGGAATGACTCCACCGGTACGGGTGGGAATGACTCAACGGGTACTGGCGGGAATGATTCAACAGACACGGCGGGTGTGAATCTTCGGGTTGAGTGGTCGGCAGACAGTCCTGCGGGACCATGGTTGTTGATCGCCTCGAGTGTTCCACAGTCCCAGGGCAATGTTGAATGGACCGTGCCGAATCAACTCACAACAACGGGGTACGTCCGTATCTCTGATGTAAAGGATTCGCTCTCGCAGAATGTGAATGCAAGTCCGTTTTCGATCGTTGCCAAGTCCGATGACGACGACGATGATGATGACAACGACAGCACAAACTCTGGTGATGACGATGATTCGTCGATCGTGGTGGTGCATATCACTTCGCCTCGAACAGGTGCAGTGATGATTCCTGGTCAAACACACCGTATAGAATGGATCACGAACTCCGCAAAGAAGATCCGTATTCAATGGGACGGTTGTGGCGACGGATGGACAGAGATCGCCCATGCCGTAGATGCATCGCGCAAGTATTATGTGTGGAGCATCCCAAAGCATGCAGACGGACTAGGTGTAGTTCGAATCGTGGATGATGCAGATCCATCGAGAGTTCTCGAAGTATCAGGTGCCTTCTACATCAAGAATCCGATCATCTCTGATGTGATGGATGGTAGCACTTCTAGCGCCATTCTTGTTACACCACTTCCGGTAGCTGTGAACAGTGAAGCTACCGTGCATGCACCTTCAACGGAAGTGGTCAGGTACGAGATCTACTCGCTCACAGGAGCAGTTGTGCGTCGCGGCGGGATCACATCCGGCACGGACCGATTCAACGTAGACTTTGCACCGGGCATGTATCTGGTGCGATGGATCACGGCTGATATGCCCCTTACAAATGCTACGCCATTTGTTGTGGTACGCTAAACATCAACACGTTTACACACCAATCATGGAAATGAAAATGTCTACCCGTCGAACCTTGACCACTACCATCGCACTGGTCTTGTCTATTGCATCGTTCATAACCACCGCTCCTCGATCCATTGCAGACGAAGGCGGCAAGAACGGGCGCACATCTCTTACAGGAGCTGGTTGTGGCGATTGTCATGGTGAGTTTGCAACACCGTCTACAACGGTGTCCATCGAAGGCATTACCGGCACAACCATATCCATGGCGCCAGGTGAAACACGCACGTTTACGGTGGTTGTGGCTCATACAACATTGCAAGGCGCTGGCGTTGGCGTGGCCGTAAAAACAACGGCAACCGGTACAACGGATGCAGGCGTGCTTGCTCCAGTTGCAGGCTCTGGACTAGCAAAGAAGGGGGCTGAGCTAACACACTCGGCACCAAAGTCCATGGCTGCCGGCATGGCAACGTTCAGCTTTACCTACACGGCGCCAACAGCCGAAGGGACCGTGTATCTGCGCGCTGTGGGAAATGCAGTGGATCTTGATGGTGCAGAGACGGCATCTGATGTTTGGAACTGGATGCAGCCGATCTCGATCGATGTCAAGGCCACTACATCTGTTGAAGAACTCGTCTCAACAGTGTCGCAGAATGTTTGGCCACAGCCGATGAACGACGCAACGTCATTGACCATCTCAGGCATCGAGGCCGACGTCTATTCTGTTTCGATCGTAAATGCAGTTGGTGAACAGCGCCTTCTCGGAACCCATCAACCCGATGGCTTGGGCGTGATCGTCGTTGACCTCTCGAACCTTGTACTTCCTAAGGGAGTATATGGCCTTCTGCTCCGTGGTTCAAACACCACTACTACAGCAAGATTCCTGAAATGACTTGGTAGACATTGGTACCCTCCCAATGTACCCCCCCCTCACACGAGCGGATGATCGATAAGATCGTCCGCTCGTTGTGTGTTTTCCAGGTGCTGCTATTCAAACACACAGTACTCGACTTCGCCCTTGGCAGTCACGGCAGTTGTATCTACGCTCGACCAAAACCGTGCTTCCAACCGCTTGGACGCACCTGGCTTGATGCGGGCTGCATAGCCCCTTGGCATCGGTGCTGACCTCAGCGCCTTCTTTGTTGTAGAACCGCACACGAACCACGGGGTCAACCAACGTCTTCTTTGTGGCATTCTTGACGGTAACCACGGTGGTAGCATCTTCTCCGCGCCATGTCCACGTAACCGAGACCGCGCACTTCTTTCGCATCGCCTTTTCGTCTTGTCCAAGAAGGGGCTGAGTGTTGAAACTCACCACCACGGCGAGGGATACGAGAAGAAGAGCGAAGTACTTCATGATCACGGTACCAAATAGATCGCCGTGGCGAGGATGAGGTAGACGATGAGCAACAGAGCACCCTTGAACCACGTAGAACGCCCGTCCGATGACAGTTGGGCCATGATGATCACAGAAAAGAACAAGAGGATAACTGCTTGTGGTTTGAAGACAAGGTGAAGAGGCTTGGTACCCACGAGATAGCTTACGAGAACAAGTGCCGGGGCAACGAACAATGCGATCTGTACGCTTCCGCCCATAGAGATCGACAACGCAAGATCAAGCCTGTCTTTCCCCGCAGCTCGCACAGCGGAAGCCATCTCTGCAGCGCCGCCGATCACAGCGATCACAACCGCACCAACGAACACCTCGCTTAGTCCGGCAGTAGCAACAACGGCTTCAACCGCACCCGAGAGAGTCTCGCTAAGCCACACCACAAAGACGGTCACACCAAGCAATACAAGGAGCCCCTTCTTCAATGACCACGTATCTTCTTCGTGGGACTCACGTCTGCTTTGAAAGAGGTCTTTGTGTGTGTACATGCTGTAGAACAAGTACAGCAGATACCCAAAGAAGAGCATCCCGGCAATGATCGGCGTGCCATGAGCGCCGTGTTGTCCCGATGTTGCACTTTCGGCTTGCCGCATATCCACAACGGAGATCACAGCAAGACCAAAGACTGCGAGGGCCAACAGCGTAGCCATGTCTCTGGCGCTCTCTCTGTTGTATTCCTGCACGTGATCGCGGAGTCCGCCAACGAACATCGAAAGTCCGCTCGCAAACATTGCATTCACCAAGATCGCACCCAGAATACCGGCTAGAACGATCTCGTGTAATCCACGCGACAACATCGCTGTGAGAATGATGAGCTCAGCAAGATTGCCAAACGTAGCATTCAACAAGCCCCCTATCGAGGACCCAACATGGGCGGCAACATGCTCGGTTGCCTCACCAAGAAGCGCGGCCAGCGGAATAAGGGCAAGCACGCAGGTGACAAAAACGAGCAAGGGGCTGTCCGGTGCGAACACCGTAACGCCGATCGCCGCGGGGACGAGGAGTAGGAGCCAGCGCATTGGGGAAAATAGCGAATAGGGAATAGCGAATAGCGAATAGTGAATAGCGAATAGCGAATAGCGAATAGCGAATAGTGAATAGCGAATAGCCCCGAAGGGGCGTAAGTATGCTAGCCCATGACGAAGTCATGGGGGTAAGGGCGAAAGTATGCTAGCCCAGACGAAGTCATGGGGGTAAGGGCGCATGGGGGTAGGCGCATGGGGGTAGCTCAGCATTTTTACCTATGTTGGCATCCTTGATACGGGCTAACTCATAGGAGGGTGTATGGGTAGGGGTATCGTTCAATTCGCGGTAGTGATCGTCATGATGATCACACCGGTCTTGGGGCAGGATCTCACATCATCATTGTGGATCTTCGGGAACAAGGTGCAGGTTGACTTCCGCACGGTTCCGCCGTTAGTTGGTACACAGCCGAATTTCACAGCACCGGAAGGTTCGGCGTCTGTCTGTGACTCGGTTACGGGGGCGCTGCTATTCTTTACCGATGGACCACGCGTCTTCGATCGCAATGGAGTACTGGTCTCCACCGATGCTTCGATACGCAACCCTTCTTCTACGCAGGGGGCGATCATTGTTCGCGTGCCAAATACAACAGATAGGTTCATCATCTTCGCTGTTGAGGATGAGTCCGGACCGCAGAAACGCTGCGTTGCCAGACCGGTTCAAGTGAATCCTGATGGGTCACTGACGATCGGTGCAACGCAGGACCTCGACGTACAGGTCACAGAAAAGCTCACGGCTGTGCGGCAATGCAACGGAAGAGACTATTGGGTACTCTTTAAGAAACGTGATGGCACGATCCGTGCAATACCGGTACTGCCCACGGGGCTGTCACTT
Organism: Ignavibacteria bacterium; assembly: GCA_016707005.1. NCBI lineage: Bacteria > Pseudomonadati > Ignavibacteriota > Ignavibacteria > Ignavibacteria bacterium. Next base: position 359,603 of record JADJIQ010000005.1, on the reverse strand, counting down.
GCCGGTGCCGTATCATCTCCCGGACTTCTTCCGATCACAGCCATCAATCAGGTGCGAGGGGAAATGAAGGTCTCTCCCGACGGGAGATACCTTGCTGCGGTGAATGAGAACCTCGGCACGGAGTTCTATCGGTTCAACAATGCAACAGGCCAAGCAACAATTGGCATCACGTTCGACCTGGGAACGATGCAGTACGGCTGTTGCTTCTCACCGGACAGCCGACTCTTATACACAAACAATGGATGGGCATCGCTTGGAACTACCCGCAGTAGCATCTTCCAGTTCGATCTTTCGCAGGCGAACATTCCGGCAACGAAGGTGACCGTTGGGACGGTGAATCAGAATGTGACGCCGGGACATATGCAGATAGCACCGGACGGGAAGATGTATATCTGTATGAACTTCCAACCCTTCCTCTCAGCAGTCAGTCTCCCAAACGTTGTTGGCGTAGGATGCACCTTTGTCTCAAACGCACTGACACTCGCAGCAGGAACCACCAATCAGTATGGTCTGGCGAACTTCCCGCAGGACATCTTCATCCCTCGCTTTACACGTACGGATACAGCTGTATGTGTAGGCACGCAGATCGCGCTGGGACTTGCACCGCGCGCCGGGTATACGTATCAGTGGTCGCCCCCTACCGGACTGTCTGATCCTACGATCGCAAATCCGACGGTGACGATCGGGCAGACACAGACATATTCCGTCCTCGCTTCAGACGACAGAGGATGTATGGTGGGGCAAGACGTAACGATCACTGCTCTTCCGCTTCCAACGATCACGGGGCTTGCCGATACATCGATCTGTCCAAATACCTCTGCAACACTCAACGCAGTTGTGCCGATTGGTAGCACCGTTGTGTGGTCTCCACCAACCGGATTAAGCACAACAACCAATGCAACAACGGTGGCACGTCCGGCAGTGACAACAACCTATACGATCACTGTTACCGGACCGAATACGTGTGTGGATAGCCGCACGGTAACGGTTACTATCAACCCCACTACAGCACCTCGACTTTCGCCGAATGGATCGTTGAATGTGTGCAGCGGTTCTTCGCTTCGTCTCAGCTCGGGACTAACGTCTGGTACCTTCCTGTGGAGTGATGGATCAACGGATAGTATTCTTATTGCCACTCAGGCAGGGGGCTATCGGGTGATCCATACTGATGCCAATGGCTGCATCACTACAGACTCCGTAACAGTGAATGAACTGCCATTGCCTAGCGTCACAGTGTCTGCTGACACAACCATCTGCGCGGGTACAACGGCTACGCTGAGAGCGAGCGGTGGTGTATCGTATCAATGGTCGGGCTCCGGATTGCTCTCTGGTGTTGGACCAACAGTGAACGCAATGCCAATGTCGGATGTAACGTACACGGTGATCGGTACGGATGCAAATGGATGTAGGGATACCACCAACGTCACAGTGTTTGTAAGAAGCCCCTTAGTAACAAGCGTTGGATTTACGGACACCACCATCTGTCCATGCGACTCAGTAGTAGCGCAGGTGCCAAATGAATTGATCACATTCCAATGGGACGATGGGTCTGCGTTACGAACTCGTACGCTGCGCGGCGCACAACAACGAACGATCACAGGAACGGATGGTTTCGGATGTGCTGTGGTTCCGATCGTCGTCACGGTGGATACCGTTGTTGGTACGGAACAAGCCCAAGTTGTGGTGTCGAAGCAGATCGCACGAGATGGAGAGCGTATAGATGTAGACGTGAGTGTGCGAGAACAACAAGGCACGCCATCATGCATCGGTACCAATGCTACCGCCACAGTTGTCCTGCGGACGTCAACGATTCTTGCCCCGGCCAATGATGCGTCTCGGGGGAATACTGATGGCAGTGGTACACGGATCGTGACTGTGCCTCTTGTGAAGACCGACTCCACCTATCGCGCTCAGTTGCAATTCATTTCAACCCTTGGCGAACACGATTCTACCATCATCGAGATCGTGAGTGCCCTTGGATCGAATGGTTGTAGTATCAGTGGGAATGGGGCAGCTGCGGTCTTTGCTCTCGATGAGATCTGTCGAGCAGGGGGCATTGCGCGACGGTTCCTCTCTCCCAACCCAGCAGCCAACATCATTGGTGTAATGCCCAACCCTGTGCAGGGATCAACAACGGTGCGGATCAATGCCGACAAGGAAACATCGTGGATGCTTCGCATCGAGGATGTTCTCGGTAAGACCGTTGGAGGAGTGAGAGCAAGTGGGGTTGTCGCTGGCAATACGATGAAGGACATACCCATCGATGTTGGAGATCTACCATCCGGAAGATACGTGGTAGTGCTGGAGTCGACGTTGAACCGTAGCGTAGTACTCATGGAGGTGATCCGATGAAGCGCCTCCTAACGCCCCTTACCGTCCTTTTTGTGATGCATGGTATCGTCATTGCACGTGGCAATGATGATGTGAAGATCGGACTCTTCGGTCACGCCGGATACAACTTCCACTCTGCAACCTTCGATGCCCTGCCCACGATCCCGTGTTGCAGTCCGGGCTTTGATGGAGGGGGCGGATTTGGCTGGGATCTTGGTCTCATGGCCAGGGTTCCATTCAGCTCAAGCTGGTTTGGTGATGTGCGTTTGGGCTACATGACCTTGGACGGCACACTCACCACCGATGAAGCACGCACGGTGAATCTCAATGGTGAGGCCGTGCCGGGCACGATCCGACATACGATGGAAACATCTCTGCCATCGTTGCGACTTGACCTCTTGGTAGGATTAAACGTCTCGAGCAGATTTAAGCTCATGCTTGGACCAACCCTTGCCTACATGCTTCGTGGCGAGGTGACACAGAAGGAAGAATTGATCGAGCCAACAGTTGGAACATTTGAGAATGGCGGACGCGAACGTCTTGTTGCAACGGCCGACATCCCCGAGCTCGCGAGTTTGGTGCCGATGATCACGTTGGGTGCATCGTTTGATATTCCGCTTGATGAGAAAGAGCAGTGGACGTTGAGTCCTGAGGTCTTGTTCTCGTATGGATTATCAGACATCACTTCAGCCGTTCCGTGGTCAGTTAGCCCCCTTCGTGCAGGTGTAACACTCTTGTACGCATTCGTTGATGACAGTGTCGGACGCGGCGCTGCTACCGTTCCCGGTTCAATACGTGCAAGCGTGAATGCTGTTGGACTCGAAGCTGACGGGCGCGAAGTACCATCCGTTGTGATCCGTATTGAAGAGTTTCTTGGATCAAGCTGTAAGCCACTCTTGCCCTATGTGTTCTTCGATGCCGGTTCATCCGAAATACCTGCACGATATACGCAGCGCATACCGGCCACAATTGGCACCTTCACGGAAAACGGATTACACCAGATGTCGATGCTTGATACCTACTATCAATTGCTCGACATCCTCGGATCTCGTATGCGTGAGTATCCTCAGTCAACGATCACACTCACTGGATGTATCAGTGAGGATACGAACGAAGAAGTGGATGGTCCACTCGCACAGGACAGAGCTACAGCCGTGCGCAATTACCTCGTCAACACATGGAGCATTGATGCTTCGCGCATCGTACTCGCGAAACGCGGACTACCCGCAGTGGCATCGAATGTTCGTGAGACAGATGGCGTTGAAGAGAACCGTCGCGTAGAGATCGAGTCATCTGATCCGCGCATCCTTGATCCAGTGTGGACCACGGACACCGTGCGAACCGTAACACCTCCGGCATTGCGATTCCAGCCAACAGCTGTAGCAGAACGCGGAATGGCAAGTTGGACCATTATGGCATCACAGGGAGGCAAGCAGATCAAGCAGCTTGACGGAAATGGTCAGCCCCCTACAGTCGTTGACTGGAATCTCCAAGACGATCAGGCCCACATTCCAAGGTCGGGCGATGTTGTTGTCTATCGCATGGTTGCCCGAGACGTCGAAGGCACCAATGCGCAGAGTGACGAGAAGAAGATCGCTGTTGACCAGCGCACCATCAGCAAGAAACGAGCCGAGCGCATCAAGGACAAGGAGATCGACCGTTACGCCATCATCGGCTTTGACTTCAGCGATGATAAGGTGCAAGGGGCAAATGCACGTCTCATCGAACGCATCAGACAAAAGGTGACCATTGCCAGTACGATCAACGTGGTTGGCAGCACCGACAGAATGGGCGATGCCCAGTTCAACATGGATCTCTCAAAGCGCAGAGCTACGTCCGTTGCCAAAGCCCTCAACAGCAACAATGTGAACGTCACAGCCATCGGCGAAACAGCCCCCGTCCACACCAACGACCTCCCCGAAGGCAGGTTCTATAACAGGACGGTGACGTTGGTGGTGGAAACACCAGTGAATAGCGAATAGCGAATAGCGAATAGCCCCGAAGGGGCGAAAGTACGCTAGCCCATGACGAAGTCATGGGGGTAATTCATTTGCAAATGAATGGTTGCGTGTTATATTCGCAACCAAATGGTTTCATAAGGATGATATGCGACGCGATCCATTCCAAGCGATAGCAGATCCAACACGGAGGGCGATTCTTGTTCTCTTGGCTATGCATTCTATGACGCCCAATGCGTTGGCGGAACACTTCGAAACGTCGCGACAGGCAGTGTCCAAGCATCTGCGCGTTCTCACAGAATGTGAGCTCGTGCGTGCTGTGCAGAGCGGACGTGAGGTGCATTACACCCTTCAAGTTCGGAATCTTAAGAAGGTCGATAAATGGCTGGAGCAATTCAGGAAGCTCTGGGAAAATCGGTTCAGTCAACTCGATGATGTACTTACAACACTCAAGAAAGGACGATGATGAATTCTGCAATGTTTTTCGATTTCACCGTGGACAGTGATTCAGCTACCGTCCGTGTTCAGCGTCAATTCAACGCCCCTTCCCAACTTGTATGGAAGGCATGGACCACTGCTGAATTGCTCGATCAATGGTGGGCGCCACGTCCGTATCAGACCAAGTCCAAGGAAATGGACTTTCGGTCAGGGGGCTTCTGGCTCTACGCAATGACTGGTCCGGAAGGAGATACGCATTGGTGTCGGGCTGACTACTCCAACGTCACACCAGAAACCGCATATGTCGCAGTTGATGCATTCTGCGACGAAAGCGGTGACAACATCATTCGTGACTTCGGTCGATCCACATGGAATGTCTCGTTTGATTCGAACGGAGATCAGACCATGGTCAACATTGTTATCTCCTATGAGTCTGCTGAACAAATGCTGAAGTTCATAGAACTCGGATTCAAAGAAGGCTTCACGATAGCCTTGACGAACCTAGATGAATATTTCGAAGCGTTGGGCTCGTGACTTATAATCCGATACTTAGACGGTGTTGGTTGATTGTAGCCGGGCAAGACACATGGAATTCAAGCCCTCTAACACTCTAGCACTCTAGCACTCTAGCACTCTAACACTCTAACCCTCTAACCCGCTACCTCGTCCGCACTACTCTGAACCCAACGAATGGGTAGGCGTCGTTAAATCGGATGGTGCGACGTCCGCGAAGCGTGATGAGCCATGGAGCCCCTTGCACTTCCATGCAGGAACCGCCGCGGATGACCGGTCCGTCCTTATAGGGCAGAACGAGTGGATCCGTGGTTGGGGTCTTGGTGTATTTGGTGCGCGCACCTTCTACGATCTCTGCAACGTTTCCGTGCACGTCGTACAATCCCCAGGCATTCTGCCTGCGCGACCCAACGGGTTGTGGTTTGCCGGTGTTCACGCCGCCAAGGTTGTTGCCCCACCAGGCTATCTCATTTACATCGTCAAAGATCCGCTCAATGGGCCTGCCAACAACGGTATCGGGAAGGCCGCTGAATGCTGTTGTGCTGCCGGCCGAAGCAACATACTCCCATTCGGCTTCGGTGGGGAGTCTGTATCCGTTTGCGGTTGGACTGATCTGAACGCTTGCACCACTGCCGGTATAGACTGGTACGAATCCGTGCACTTCTGACATGCGATTACAGAAGGCGATCACAGAGTCGTAGGTGAGGTTGGTTACGGGCAGGTCGTCGCCAACAACAAGACTTGGATTCTGCTTCATCACCCGCATCCACTGACGTTGGGTGGTTTCGTAGATGGCTACTTCGAGCGACTTCGTGATCGTTACGGTGTGCTTTGGCGTTGCCCAGTAGATATCCGCAAACAGATCCGATGAGTCGCATCCCATCTGGAACGTCCCCGGAACAGTTGTAGCGGTAATGAGTGTGTCCATCGCACTTGCCTTGAGCGCAACCACGAAGTCAACATTGCTAACATCACTCGTACCAACAACAACGCTGCGCATCGACGGTTCCACGTCGATCGGGAATCCGGCACGCACTTCTACGTGGTGTGTTCCGGCGGCAACATTGGCAAACGAATATGTAGCGTCGGGCTTGATCGTGATCGACAACGAAGAGTCTAACCACACTTCAACATTGCCAACATCCTCTGCTCGCTGGCGTGTTACACTGCCCTTGATCTCAAGTGAGGTATCAACGGGTGGAGATGTTGGCTCCGACGATGAGCAGCCGGCAATCAGTGCCACAACGACGAGGGCAATAGGAAGCCCCTTTACATACCGATACATAGAACCTGTTCCGTTAGCGAATACAATGGATGATGTGCTGCGCGCCCTGTGTGGCCACAACAAAGATCGGGAAATGTTGGCGCTCAGAGATCGTGAGATCAAGGTGGTGCACGCCGGTATGGCGTTCCAAGCACCGCCCAAGCACGTCGTAGAAGGCTACGTCTATCCGGTCCTGACCGTCAACAACAACTACTCCGTCTGTTGAAGTGATGGTAAGGGGCTTTGTGAACCGCACCTGACGGAATTCAAGCGCACATTGTTCAACAGTGAGGAGTCCGGGCTCGTACGTGACCGTAGAACACGTATCACTTACCTCGGCGATCGTTGTGATCAAACGTGTTCTGCTGCCGTTCACGTAGGCAACTACGCGCGACGTGAAATTCGTTTCGGATGAGTCCAGCATAACAACATAGCTGCTGTCCCACGGGTCCTGCCATTCTATTCCGTCAAGGGGCTCCATCTGCACACGCACACTACCACCAATGGACGTTGTGCGCACGCGCACGTCAACGCTGATGGTGTCTCCAACTCCGCCGGCTGCCGGTGCTACGCGCACTTCGATCTGACGCTTATCGATCACCAGTACGGTAAGAAGCAGTCGCTGCGTACACGTATCAGCCCAACGAACGAGTCCATCATACACAAACGTCTCACGCGGCGAGAAGCGATACGTGCTGTCATCGATACGTGCTATTGGATCAGCCCCTTGCTCCCATTCAATTCGTGTTCCGGGGTAGAGAACGAGGTCAACACTGCCGCCTCTGCATACACTTGTATCAGAGCGTACGATCTCAACATCCGGTGAGATGTTCACGAGTACTGTATCAGCTGCATAACAGGGCTGCCATGTAACCGCGCGAAACATCGTTGGAACATCACAACGAACAACGGGCTGTTCTCCCGGGAGGACAGTGTTGGTTGAAAGGTCTGTCCACTCAACACTTCCTCCGGCTTGTGCTCGCAGCGTAACAGGTCCGCCCATACAGGCCATGATATCTGCTCCTGCATCTACACCAGGATTGATCATGATGTCGGCTGTGTCGCGTATCTCACTCGTCCCGGCTTCGTTGGTAGCCGTAAGGATCACAGGGTAGCGTCCGGCAGTGTTGTAGCAGACAGGTGGAGGTGTTGGTCCTGACCACGTTGACGGTAGGCCGCCCGGGAACTGCCAGAGCCATGTATCAGGAGCGTTGAGTACGGCGTGGGTGATGGTGATGCACGTGCCTACACATCCGCTTGGTGCTGTGACGGTGCCTTGTGGTACGTCGCACACCAACGTCGGCGTCGGACGCAGGTACGTACTCTCCATACACGTAGGGAGTCCGAGCAGAGACCTGTTCCCTGTTCTAAACGACACCTTATCCAGCACAACCGGTACCGTTGAGCCGATCGGTGTTTCAGGGTCAGTGATCTCTCCCAATGTTCTGTTGTTCGTGAAGTAGATCCGTCCATTCGGAGCCAGTTGCAACGCCGATGGATACGTATTGTGAAGGGGCGTATAACACACGATCTCCGGTGTGATGGTTACGTTCCCGGGAGAAGGCGGTGTTGCAAAACGAAAGACATAGGACCGCGTTGGCGTGCCGTCGGTAGCCGTTGCTCGCATGGACACGTAGGTGATCGATCCCGAGAGCGAGAATGACAGACCGTAACACACCGACATGTTCGCAATACGTCGCGGTTTATCGAGCGTGATGGAACGTCGACCACTCACGACACCTGTTGACGTGTTGAAGTCGTACACCGCAACCACCAGATCACTCACATTCGTCATTGCCAGCTTCGTGCCATCAGCGGAGAACTTCAACATCCCTGCTTGGTGCGGAATAGGGACTCCGGAAATGCGAGACCGCACGGGTGTTGCATCGATCCCTGTGGGAGTGTGATGGTAGGCAACAAACTCTATCGTCGCGCTTGCCGTATCCGTGTACTGCGTGAGAACCCAATAGCCCGTTCCTGCTGCATCATGTGTTGCTGAGATCCGCTCTGAGCCCGGTCGAGACTCCAACACCACATCACGTTCCACCATCTCCCACAATCCATCGCCCCTTCTCTCCATCTTGTTCCGAGTGTAGTAGGGCGATTGTGTTGCGCTGATATCCGTCATATCCGGCGTGATGTATAGGTAGAGCGAATACGGCTTCTGAAGATCACGGACGAAGATGCCACCCTGCGAAGAGCTCGCACCACCACTGAGCACTGTACCATTTACGACCACCTTCCCCTGAGCGTCGTAGGCCGTCTCACCCATTGCATAGACTGATAAGGCCTTATCGCACGGATACGAATAGACCATCGACCCCTCGCGAACATCGATCTGCGGTCCATCGATCACCGTCGGTATCGAATCGATTCCACCACCCGGAATCGTAAACCTCACCGCCGCATTCACCCCAAACACCCACGTAGCATATTCGATCTGTGCCCGCAAAGAGACAACAGAAAGAACCAGCAGAGCCGTGGTGATGAAGGGGCGGAGCATGGTACAAATGTATACTGTCAATCTGGTTTGCTAAGCCGAATGCTAGATTGCAGTTGCGTGGGGCGTGGGGAATGATCGACAGTTATAATTACAACGTGGATTATGATGATCTGTAAGGTAGGGATTATCCATAGCTGCAAGGACTACATAATGACTCACTTTCTTGCAGGGTGGGCTGTTCAGATTCTAACCCTACTGGCATTCATCTCAATTGCTTGTGAGAACAAGCATGAAAGAGAGTTGCGAGAAAGTGAGAGAAGTGGCCTTGATTCCGTTTCAATTCGGTGGGAGATTTTCACATCATCGCGAAGAATCGACAGTACAATGCTCGTGCAAAAGTCAGCTTCGGATGATCCCATTCACTTGCGAAGTTCATACGGCAAAGAGGCACTTATGAGAACATTGTCCCTCTTTGCGGTGGAAGTGCTAAATGACCGAGACCCTGAAATGCGCGTTAGAGATTCGACTCAGGAGTTTGAAATCATCGTTCATCGGGATACCATTCGACGTAGGGGTATGGATTTGGTAGTCATTACGCTAGAGAATATTGGACGATACGATTATCGGATATTCGCCACCATTTCCGTTGAAAGACGCCTGTGGCTCTCGTACATATATGTACCGGTCTTTGGGGATGCCCTCATGGTCGAGTATAAAGCAACAAACAATGGTGTATGGTTCGCTAGGCGATGCTACACGGATTCTATGCATGTAGAGTACGTGCGTACTGTTGCTCAGAAAGTTCTGAATCGTCATAGCCGTGGGAAGTTGTTGGAAGAGTGATCGTTGATGATCTTCACCCCGGCCTAGTTGATACTCATTGATTCCGATTCCTATCGTAGAATAATGACGAATTCAAGGAGTTAGCATTTGGAGATTCCGCCGGCGTTGACCAGTTCATTCCGTACGTAACTGACCATCGACCCTAAAGATTATGATGACTTGCTACGCCCAATGCTAGATTGCGGGCTCGCTGAACTATTCCTTTGTACTTGGGTGGGCAGAGTTGCGCGGAATATGATCGTCAATGCGGGTGGAACAATTGCTGATAGGAAAGGCGTCAACATTCCAAACAGTGTCTCGTGGCAACTATGATAACACTGGAAAAAGTCCAGATATACCAACTGTATGACGGCGACGTAGAACTGTTTGCTAGAATTGGAACAAGCAAGCAGAAGGAGCATTTCCTGGATATGGAGTGGTCAGTAATAGACCAGTTCGTGCAAGGGATGGCAATCGTCCGTCGGAATCTTGCCTCCGATGAGTTTGTGGCTTCACTGCGTCAACGAATGATGCAACACTGTGACAATCAAGACACTGTCGAGTCATTGATGTCCTTGGGAGGTTCGTAGAAAACTGATCCCGAGAAGAATCTGATGTTTGTGCGGGAGTACTTACAAAATTGCGTCTCTATGAAGACTTCAGTTGAAACCATCAACCTCTTGAAACTCATTCTGAACGGACACAACTCTGAAAGGACTAGACTTATTCAAGAGTTTCAAGAGTTGGTCTGGAATGATGACAACTCTTGTGAATTGTTATCGGGTCTTGCATATGACTTGGATTTTTACGAGCCAAATGAGGAATGGCGAAACGAAGACCCATGCTATTATGGAGAAGAACGATTAGAACACGAGATTAAAGTGGTGTTGCAAAAGTTGGAAGAGCAAAGTTTGGAGTAGGAACTTGTGATGACAAAGCCCCATTCCTTTAGACAGAACCCGTGTTCGTCAATAAATTGAAGAGCCATGAGTTGGGTCGTCAACACTGCAACAGAGTCAAAGTGAGATGATTGGATGATTCAAGGCCCAACATGCCCTTGGGAGCCAATACATGGTTTTCAGAGTTGGAGTGAATACAGTCGTTTCCGCACCTGGATGGACGACCAGTTGAAATCTGAATTAGCTCTAGAGACTATTGTCCAGTCGTACTATAGCGGTATACACGGTGTGGAGCGATGGTTCGGACATGTTGCATCGCGAGAGATTTGGAGGCTGGTGCAGCCTGCTGCGCCGTTCAAAGGAGTGTTCGAAAGAGTACCCCTAGACGAGCAGGTACAGGTGAAGGAGGTCCCTTTTGGCAATCAAGACTCAGAAACCTCTGACTGAGCTTGATATGTTGAAGCAAGCACTCCGTTTGGAATCAGTTCCAAGTGAGTAATGCGAGCACAATCCTAGATGGTGCTCGCATTACTTTTCTTTGAAAACCAGATGACACAGCGTCATCCCGAGGAGCGGAGCGACGAGGGACCGGAAGAAATGACACTATGACGAAATGACAGAATGACGCAATGGGGTTACACGCACCGGCACCCCCTCCCTAGCGAAGCGTGAGGGAGGGGGATGGGGGGAGAGTTCTTGCTTGGCTGGGCTTTAGCCCGACTATACGCTGCCCCTCGACCCTCCCTTCGGCAGGACAGGCTCCGCTCGGGGTGACGCACGCCCCTCGACTCCGCTCGGGGTGACGCACGCCCCTCGACTCCGCTCGGGATGACGCACCCATCCAAACGCAAAAAGCCGCATCATCAATGCGGCTTTGCTATAACGTCGTGGACCCGTAGGGAGTCGTACGAAATCTTGTAACGATCAACTTAGTAAGCTAGATAGTAAATCATCGCAGTTGTCAACTGGCGCTATCGCTGGCACTATGGAGCGATGAATTGACATCTGGCTTTGACATGCCTTCTCTACGGTCGACGAATGATCTCGCTATGATCTTGTCACGACCTGTGACGAAAAGGGGGTTGACTTGAGAGACTACTCGCGACCAAGTGCGACTCAGAGGCGGATCGTCGTGCTGATCCCCGGCAATACTAGTTCCGTACGACACAAGTTGGCCTTTGTCACAGAAACCAAGGTGCATTGCGCAGTCGTTCCCGCATGTGGGCCACCTCAACTGTCAATGCATCGAACATCCAGTTCAGTACACGTCCGTCATGTCACCGCAATATCTCTACAAGACAGACTGTAGGTGCCGCCCAGGTCGTAGGAAGTTCATTGCAATGGTCGGATTAGTGCGTTGATCGGGTGAACAAGAGCACATTTGTGTCTGCGTTTAGTCCTCTTGAGGGCAATTCATGGTCCGAAGCAGTCCGTTTCCGTCGCAACATGCCCATCTCACGCGCACAAACTGCTTCGAAGTCGATAGTTGAGCCTTGCAAGTGTCTACTTCCGTGTCCCGATGTGCACCTTAATGCCACTTGCGGGGGTTGCAGCACACATTTGCGGATTGTTGGGCGTACTTGCTAGGGATATCCCATCGTTGCCGTCCGGTTACCGTCATTGGGGATAGGTTGGCGTACATCGTGGGCATTTACTCACAAATGCTAGGAATTGTGTCTATCCACGGTCAACCGCAAGCAGTCCGTGAGCTGCACCGGCCTCAAAACGGCGTTGCAGCCAACAGGATCCGCCGCATGTTGAGGCAGTTGAACAACGAAACCTGAGCAAAACAGAGCCCCATCTGCCGTGTTGATGTGGTCCAAAGGGCTTCGGCGGACGAAGATCTCGATCATCACGTATACCTAAACGTGAGCACATGAAAAAATAATTTGGGTTTCTCATCTACGGCATCTATTCTTGCCGCTGAGCAATGCTCTGTAGATATACATACGGATTGTTGCGTATAGACCTCGGTTCTGATAGTGATCAAAGGCAGCGCATAGAGGTGGCATGCGCTAGGAATCTATCCGAAACCATCAGCTGAAGTTCTGATCCTTGTATCCTTGATTCTGTGGATATGTCTTGGCGGCGAGCTACTAACCAAGTAGCTGTGAATTGCATTGACGTCGTATGTGATCTTGAGAGGGTAGTATGGGTAACTCTCGAATGCTGCATGCAGCAGCGTTGATCGTCCTAGCGCTTGCGTGTCAAATGACGTGCTGGCAGGAGTGCATGGCGCTTATGGGAGCAGATGTTGCCCGGCTCGACACGATAAGGGCCTACGACCGCACAGCCGGTAGGGTCTCCTACAGAAGTAAAGACATCAAACGTCAGTGCCTTCGCCTTCGCCTTCCGCCAGGCACGATCATCAGCGAAGTGGTGGTGTGGCTCTCCGGACCTGCCGGCGCCTGCGGAAAGCTCGAGATCTTTGGACATGAGGGTGGACTCCTAGCTCCGCGACTGGAAAAACCGCTCATTACGGCCATGAAGATCACCAAGATGCGTGATGGCCGAGAAGCAGTCCCGATGGCGATTGAAGGCGGACTCGTTCACACAAGTGGACAGCTCTTTATCGTGGTCACGGACCTTTCGGACTCCGTCCGCCTCATGTGCTCTGGCGCTGAAGAGCCAAGTGAGTGCGTTGAGTCCAGCGGACAAGGGCGCTACGCGTCACTTCAACAAAAGTCATCAGGGGCCTGGGTATCAACGGGCTTCACGCCATGGATAGATATTGTAGCTCAGCGCCCAAACCAAGAGAGAGGAACATTCGTTCGCGATACACTTGTCGATGACCTCAAAGACCGTAGCCGGCGCGGGACCAGCTACCTTTCTTGCCTTGATGTAGGGGGCGATGGTCGAGTAGACATCGCCAGTGCGGGCGTGCTGCTTGTTAACAGAACAACGGGCTTTGTTGCCCTCGATCTTGCTGGCAATGATGAAGAAGCCCCGTACGCATTTGGCCTTGACACCGACGGTGATGGCAAGGAAGAGCTGCTGACGATGAACGTCTTAGGCGATGACAAGATCACGGTCAACGCCTTTACTGCCTCGGAGACAGTTGCACGCCGAAGCGATATTCAACTGCCTCTTTTGCTTGCGCCTTCATCGATGTCGCAGTTCGATGTTAACGGTGATGGCCGCACGGATCTTGTCCTTGCAGGTAGTACTGCTGGTAGCCATGAGCCTGTTTGTGTGCTGCTCCTATCATCCGGACTCTATGGATATCAAGCCAAGACGCTCTTTGATGAAGCAATCATCAAGAGCCTGGCACTTAGTGAGGGTGAGACGCCGGTGGTGCAATTCATCTCGCCGATGTCTAAGATTACTACGGGTGGCGAAGCCGGAGGGCTACTGGTTCGCTCTTCAAGGGCCGACCTCGTGATCGACGTAGCCGGTGCAACCGCAGGAGGCCATCGTCACAACGTACTGTTTGACAGTGACAGCGCGATGAGCACGGGCCTGGCGTCATCCTCATTTATGCGTGACTCCGTTGCCTCGGCGCCGTTTCCAATCGCGTGGCGTCAACTAGGCAAAGACCAGATAAGCAACAATGTTGCGGGCTTACCCGACTCAAGGCGTTCCGATGCCGGAGAGAAAACAGAGATGGTTATTCGCGCTATGCCGGATTATGAGGAGGCCCTTAGCGCAATAGTGCTCGCGGATCTCGACAACGATGGGAGTGATGAATACATTGTTTGTAGCCAAGGTACTTGCAGGTACCTACGCGTGTTCTCATTGATCGGCTCTGAGTTGCAAGATGTTACGTTCGACGTTGGCCTTAGCAACATCGACGATTGCCCGGATGTTGTGGTGGCAGACTTCGACCTTGATGGCCGGCTTGACCTGGCATTCGCCAGACGTGGGCGATTAGAACTTTGGATGAACAATTTGACGATCCCTCGCTGCCATTGGAGCGTTCTAACCGGCGACGTCAACAGCGTTGAAGACGCCGGCAGCCAAGACAGCAAGAGCGGCAATGCGCGGTGGTTACACTCATCGAGTATCAGCGGACGTGGCAGGCTTGTGCAGGACGTGCGTAGCGTGCAGTCATCGCAATCGGTGGACTCGGTCTCGGTGCGCTGGGCCGGCGCGGGCAATCAGGGTGAAGTATTTGCAGCAGCAGGGCGACGTTTCACAAAGGGAAGCGGCGTGCTAAGCGGAGCATCACATGCAGAACCGAAGCTCACCATTGCACAAGATGGCCAATCACTTCAACTCGTGGCCACCGACCGGTTTGAATCTGTCCGCCTGAAGATTGTAACGACAGACGGCAGAACAATCGGAAACACGATGCGAGAACTTGGAGCAGAGGGCAAGCACGTGATCTCACTCAGCGAAGTGATGCGAGGCCAGCAGCTCGCTTCCGGTCAATACACGGCGATGGCAGAAGCCGGCGGCGAAAGTGCCACCTGCCTGATTGTCATAGTCCGTTAAAACATCAACCTTACGACTCTTCCTACCGGCATATGAATCGACTACTATCGAATCCTGCACTGCTCGCCATTTCATTACTGGCTCTTGCTCTCTCTATTGGAGCATTGGTGCTGACCGTAGCTTCTCGCCCACCACGGATTGGAATCGTGCGCATTCAGAAGGTGCTGGAACGCTACGACGGAGCGCTCGATGCGAAGAAGGCATTTCGCACCACCACCATGGCCTGGGGAGCAAATGTTGACACGCTCAGAAGCGAGCTTCAGCGCCTTGTCTTTGAGTATGAAAGCGTGGGGAGTTCAAACTCTCGATTGAGAGACTCACTGGGTCTTCAGCTCCGCAGGAAAGAAGCTCAAATAGCTGACTATTCAAAGGCTGTTGAGCAAAAGACTGCGCAAGAGCAGCAGCTCTTAACGGAGGGTGTGATCTCTCAGGTGCGCACGGCAGCCGAGTCAGTGGCAAAGAGTGAAGGCGTTGACTGCTTCCTCGCCGTTCAAGATGACGGTATGCTTGTCTTTGCCTTAGAAACTGTTGATATGACAGATGTTGTTTTGGAGCGCCTTCGCACCACATACCGCGGGCAGTTTAAGCCCGGAGCTACCAGTGCGAAGTCAGATGCGGGGCCAAAGCCTTGAACGTCGCTGCGCTCATATTGCCGGCTCTTCTCCTTGTTTCATGCACGAAGCATGAGGTATCCGTCAAGGAACTTGCCGGATGGGTCAGGGACCCGTCGAACGGACTAGTCGACTCCGTGGAGGCCGGCCCTTATGTCCTCTCGATGCAGTACCTACCGAGCAGGCTGTTGGACGCTGTTGCCCAGGCTCGTCATCGCAGGGCTAATGCGCAGAAGGGGCTCTCGGTGTTTGAACTCGCGATCAGAACAACAGAAGCAGATGGCGCCGATCCGGTCTTCTCAGGCATCTCGCACTTGGATGAATTCACAAGGCGCATTCAATCGCTGGCGTTCACCATTGAACAGGACGTGAAGCTTCGGCTAGGCTCAAGAACTGTTGACTGTCTCTCGGCCGCGTTCCAACAAGACGTAGGCCTGAGAACAAAGAGATCCGTTCGGCTCGTGTTTGCGGCGTCCGAAGAGGAGCTTGTCAACTCTTCCAACGTCATCGTTGAGTGGAGTGATAGAGAGTATGCAACAGGTAGAAATCTCTTTGAGTGTGACCTTTCAAAACTTGCAGACATGCCAGAGGTGAGTAGCGGGAGTCTGGGTCAGTAGTAGTAGTCAGTTGACGACATCATCCATATCGACGACATCATCCAAAGAGAAGACACCATTGTGATGACAAGAGGACGCAGCATGACGAAATCAATTCGAATCTCAATGTCCGTAAGCACGAAGAAGGCGCGCATGATGGCATGTGCTCTCTTAACAGCGATCGTGCTCGAAATGCTTGTGCCGATCTCTGTGCTGGCAATCACGTCGGGCCCCGTTCAACCGGAGTTCACCGGCTTTGAGCCCTTGGGCACTACGGGAATGGTCAACGAGTTCTCCGGGGCATTCACGTATAACATACCGCTCTTAGAAGTCCCCGGACCGTCGGGCTCATCGTACCCTGTAACGATGGCCTATCACAGCGGTGCCGCTCTTGAGGAAGATGCTTCATGGGTTGGCTTTGGGTGGAGTTTGAATCCGGGTTCAATCAATCGAAACGCCCGCGGAATTCCTGACGACTATAACGGCGCCGAGGTCGTATCGATCAACAGGCAGGAGAAAAACGAAACGTTCTCTGTTGGGATGTCTGCCAATCTTCAGATCGCCTCGTATGATCTGTTCACGTTTCAGGCCGCCAACCGCTACAACACATTCAGTGGATACTCGATCACGTCGGGGTTCTCACTCAACGTCTTTAACGCACTGAGTCTCAATCTCGAATCAACTAACGGAATCCAAAGGTTCTCTGCGAACATCAATTGGGCAAACGCGTTTGCCGGTTTGCTCACGAGCGAACTGTCAAAGAAAAACAATGAAGCCGTAGATAAACTAAAGTCGGGAAAGATTCTTGAGGGAGCACTAGCAGCTAAACAAGCATCAGACATCAAGACCGCGCGTAGTGTTTACTCCACTGTGTCGTCGTTTGTCTCGGCTATCACTGGCCCTGTGTCCACGCAGACAAGCACTATGGCCTACACTGGCGGTAGTCTTACGATCAAGTTTGGAGCGACCGCCGGATATATCCCCGGTTTCATCTTAGGCGGCACGAACATTGGTCTGCATGGTAACTACACGTGGCAAACGCCGGCAGATAACGTGGTAGACTCAGCCTACGGCTACCTATATCACGGGAAAGCCTTGGGAGTCAGCTCGCGCATGGCGGACCGGATGTTCGAACGGGAGGGCGTCTACACCAACCGTGACCGCTACCTCTCTCCGGGATATTTCTCAGCAGATGATTTCGCTGTGACCGGGCAAGGAATCGGCGGCAGTATGCGCCTCGTGCATAATCGGCCGGGATATGCCGCTCCGCAAGCAAAGTCATCGAAACTCATAAACGGCACTCTTGGTATGGAGCTTGGCGCCGGCCCAGACAAACTCACAGCCGGAGCAACGGTGACAATCGGTGAAAACACCACCGACGTGTCGGGCTCAGCTCCAACAGGGTCAGGTTGGGTGAATGAATTCAAACACCAGGCCTACACTCCGGATGGCAACGCACGAGCATTCATGCGTTTTCTCAATGACCCGGCCGATAACGTGCGATTCTCATCAAGTGACAAAGCGGCCTATACGGCATCATCAAATCAAGGCCCCTCGGGGATCTTTAATCGAATTGATAGTGCAGAGCCAACCGACACGTTCTACCGACCGCGTGCTGCGGCATGCATCTCCTATCGTTTGAACAAAGAGCTGGCAAGTGATATGACGTCGGGTGGTGGCAGCCCGCAGCTCTTCTCGCACGCTCCAAACGCTCAAGTGGATGGGTTTGTCAACCGCTCCGAGCCGGCAATTGCCGACGGCATCGGAGAGTTGTCAGTGGCCAACGGAAACGGTATTCGATATGTCTATGGCCTGCCGGTCTACAACCGCAATGAACGCCAGCTCTCCTATACTCGCACTGACGTTGAGACAATGGAGAAAGGGGCTTTGGGGTTTGCCTACGGAGCCCGCGTTCTCTACCCTCAGAGGCCGGAGCTTGCCAGAGCCAACAACGTTGCCGGCACGATCAAGGCGCAGCCATACGCTTCAATGTTCCTGTTGACGGCGATACAGACGCCCGATTACGTCGATAGAACCATGGATGGTCCGACAGCTGATGATTTCGGTGGCTATACCCGGTTTAACTATGAGCGAGCAGCAGGAACATATACTAAGTCCGGCCAATATGCTCCCGGCAAGGACTGGTTCAAATGGCGCACACCATATCGTGGATATACCTGGGAAGAAGGCAATCTCACGAACAAGCATGACGACCGGGCTAGTGTGTCGATGGGCGAAAGAGAAATGTACTACATGTCGGAGATCGACACAAAGACACATACTGCGATCTTTATAACGAACAAGACTATACGCACGATTACAGTTGGTGGCACGCCGATAGACTTCCGCGGAAGCGGCAAGCAGCGCAATGATGCCTTTGAGTCAATCAACACGGGCAACATTGACTACGATGAGGAAGCCGCCGGCAGCGAGCTATGGCGCAGGCACTATCTCAGCGGATTCGACCGCGATTCTGCCGAGAGATTTCTTGGCAAGAAATGTGGAGGAAGGGCTACAAACAAGGAGGTGATCAGCGAGGACCTCATTGGTGACAACGAGTTTGCGAACAAGAGTCAGTGCCTTGAGCGCATCGTCTTACTGGCAAAGGATGAGAACGGCAATTACACGCACATCGTCAAGACTGTCAACCTCGAGTACACCTATGAGACTATGCAGTCAAAGTCAAAGTGGTTCCTGTTGAACTCTCGCTGGAATGAGGCAAAGAAAAGAAACGAAGAGATTGAAAACCCGAATGATTGGGATTCGATCTATGTGATCTCGGGTGGTCTCAACTCTCGGCACTACCATACGCAACAAGGGGTTCTTCCCGTGCACCTTGGCTCCCGTGTGGCGGCAGCCCAGTATGGCAAGCTTACGCTCAAGCGAATATGGACGGACTATGGCGACGTACAGAACGCAACGATCAGCCCGTACGAATTCATCTACTCGTATCGTGACGTTGTTAAAGAACCATACGCCGCTGAGCTTGCGCAAGAGTCTCGGCTTACAGGGACACTTGCCTTTTCGGGCACATTTATCAATGACACTTCGGACATTGCCGACACGAACGACAGGAAGACCCGCAACGATACGATTGAAAATCCGGCCTACGACCCTGTCTTTGTAGATGCATGGGGCGCTTACCGACGTGATGGTCCCATAGCGCGGTCAAACCGCAGATCGCACCTGGATCAAACGTATCTGCCAGGTAAGTCCACGCAGTACGACCCAGCGGCATGGCAGCTCAAGCGTATCATCTTGCCATCGGGGGGCGAGATCGAAGTGCAGTATGAGCAGAACAGCTATTCATTTGTGCAAGACCGGCCCGTAGAAGCATTCGTGCCGATAACGGTCTACAATGAAGTCGAAGACTATGTGCGCGTGGGGCTTGATTGTTCAAAGCTGACGGCTTCAACCGCCGACGTCATGGCCGCACTCAAAAAACATGTCAAGCTAAACAGGCTGTTCTTCAAGTTCCTCTTTCCCATTAGAGAGTGCAGCTTCGATGCCGGACAAGAAGGATTCCCGGCCTCGAACAGCGAGTATATCTCGGGTTTTGTGCGCGCTGCTGTAGACTCTGCTATTGGCTCAACGATTGTCGTCACACTTCGCGGCTCTCCACAGCCGCGGGCTCTGCTCAAGGAGCTTGTCATCAACCAGGGACTTCTTGACCCCGTCTGTCATGACAGCGTAAAGCCGAAGACTTTGCGTGATGGAGTCAAGGGCGATATCAGCACGAACCAAGCGACGTATGAGCGCCTTGGAGGAATGGGTGGTGACATTTCATCGTGGGCATACAACATCTCATCGTGGGTCACCAACCCGTCCTGCACGCCATACCTCAAACATTCCTACGTGCGCATTCCGTGCATCTCTAAAGTTGGCGGCGGCATTCGTGTAAAGCGTATCTATATGTACGACGCAGGCATTGAAGAAGGCCGCGCCGGCATGTATGGCCGCGAGTACATCTATGAGCGACAAGAAGTCTTGCCCGGTGGAGCGCGTACAATTTCTTCCGGTGTTGCTACAAACGAACCGGCAGTGATGCGCGAAGAATCAGCGCTATACCGCTTCATCGTTGGCAGATCGGAGCAGTCCTTTGAAGAGCGCCTAGCGGCAGGCGAAGATCTAGAACAGCTTTCCGCTCCGCTTTGCCCATCGGCATGGCCGGGCGCGTCAATCGGATATTCACGCGTTGTCACCAGAAGCATTGCCTTTGGTGAAACCTCGCCCGGATACACCGTAACAGACTTCTTCACAGCACGCGACTACCCGCTGCGAGAAGAGGCCACACGTCTTGTCCATGACCGAAGTGGACTGCCGCCAATTCCCAATCCGTTTCTCTCGGTTTCGATCACCAACATCGACGCCGGGCAAGGCTTTACGGTGGTGACAAATCAAATGCATGGCAAGACAAGAGCCATTCGGCAATGCGCCGGCAGCTATTCGCCGTCGCCAACATCGTGGAACGTAGTTGCCTCGGAAGAACACGAATACTTCGCGCCGGGTGAGAAGATCCCTGTGCTAACAAAGTCAAGTGAGGGAGAGCCCCTTGTCGTACTTCGTGAGATGGGTACAAGCGAAGAGGTGATGTCAAGTTCTCGTCAGATCATCAACAATCACATCTCGCTCTCCGGCAATTTTGATGCTGGAGTCCTTTTGATCTGGGCGCCAGTCGTGCATGGGGCTACGGGCTCGTCGATGATCTCGGAGCAGAGGTCGTCGATGTATGTCTCAACGAAGCTTGTGAGCTACGCATGTTTTGAAAAGCGCGTAGTCTACCGGCGCGACGGCATGGTGCGAGTGCAGGAAAATGGAGCTTTTGATGAAGGCACGGGTCAGCCCGTTGTTACCATCGGCTATGATGAATATGACGGCGCCGATGTTGGAGCGGGCCAAGTTCATGCCGGCGCACTCCTTCAGATGACCTACCCGGCTTGGCATGTCTATCCAGAAATGGGCTCGGCGATGACCAACGAGAATTTGAGGGATTCAATCACGGCGGTTGATGCCTCGTCGATGGTCGTTACCGCAGATGCAGCCTCTTTGTTTAGTCCCGGAGACCTTGTTGCGCTCGTTGAAACAATGGAAGAGGCAGGCAGCCATGCGCCGGCGTTTGTGCGTGTGCGCGGCGTTGTGGGCACAACAGTCAACTTCTATGTACTCTCGGGATCGCCGTCAACGGATCATAAGGTGGCCACCATTGTTCGCAGCGGCAAGACCAATCAACTCACCGCTGCCGCTGGTTCGATAGCCATGTACGGATCGAGGGGAATTGTTGGATCTAACCCGTTCGTCCCGGACAGTGGTCGCCAGGTCCTCTCAGCGTCGGCTACTACCTGGACGGATGACCTGGGAATTGACACTGCTGAATATTATGCCATCTATGGAGGACGCTTCTCTTCGGCTCACAATAACCCGTATCAGCGCACGCTCAAAGGCAAGTGGCGTCCGCACGAGTCCTTTGTCTTTAGATCTGCCACGGAGTCGGCGGTGCAGGACTCGTCGCCGCGAAGCGCCGGTCGGATTACCAGCAGCTTGTTTGAGAGCTTCCCGCACGCAAACCCATCATCACGTGACGAGGCCAAATGGGTCAGGACGAGCCGCGTACTGGCTTATACACCTGACGGCGACGTCGCCATTGAGCATGACGCCATAGGCATTCCTACTACGGCCCGATTTGCGCACAAGGGAACGCTGCCGTCGATCATCGCTAAGAATGCTGACCACGCAGGTGTACTCTTTGAGAGCTTCGAAGACAAGGCCTCCTCGTCGTCTGCCGCAAGCCACACTGGCAAGAGATCATTGGCCCTGACAACAACAGCGGACTCCATCGGCCTTATCAACATCACGGAACGAACGCAAGACGATGGGCTCGTTGCACGGGCGTGGGTGCGCGCCGGCGCAGCAGATACGTGCAAGCTCACCATTGGCACAGGCAGCGCAATCAGCACGCACAGCGTGATCGCTGATGTTGCCGGGTGGAAACTCATTGAGTGGACAGTGCCGGCAAATACCGGAGCGCTGACGAGTACGGGTGTGAAGAAGGTCAGTGTCAGCGCCGTTGGCTCAGGGGTCTATGTTGATGACCTGCGGGTGCAACCAACATCATCAAGTGCTACATGTTATGTCTACGACCAAGCAACGCTGCGCCTTGTGGCTCAGTTCGATGATCAACACTTTGCAGCGTTGTTTAAATACACACCCGACGGACGCCTAACGCGCAAAGACCGCGAAACAGAACAGGGCATCTTCCCATTGCAAGAGCAGCACGCAAACAGTATGTCCGTCAAGTATGACAAGCGTGCTGACTATGGCCTAGCGGACTACCGACCACTGATGCAGCGCATGCATCAGGGCCTGTTGCAAGAAGCTGCCAATGAGATCCCTGTTGATCTGTTGACCCCGAAATCACTTTCTCCTTCAGGGGTAGGCGCTAAGGGCGAGCTCTTTGACCTAAAGCTAAGTCCCGAGAGGCGGCGCTTGAAGCTCTTTGGCGACAGCGTAGACCTCAAGAAGTTGGATTCAATTGGGCGCAGCCAACGAAGCAACGGGGGCGGGCAATGAAGACTGCATCATTGATCGTTTCCGTGGCGGCGCTTGTGCTCGTCATGGCTACCCAGCAAGCGGATGCCCAGTACATAAACCACCCAGACCCTTGCACGCCATGTAAGCAAGCTGTTTTGCCGTGGGGCAACGCCCAGCTGATTCAGAAGCTTGTGACCATTGGTGAGTGCACCTACACGGTAACCTACCGCAAAAGGGTGTGCAACTCTGACGGATGTCAGGAGCTGAAACTTGAAACGGTTCGACTCTTTGCAGGAACGGACTGCGCCGGAGACAGCACGAGTGAGATCATTACT
This sequence comes from Ignavibacteria bacterium, assembly GCA_016707005.1. Lineage (NCBI taxonomy): Bacteria > Pseudomonadati > Ignavibacteriota > Ignavibacteria > Ignavibacteria bacterium. The sequence goes on along the minus strand of JADJIQ010000005.1, from coordinate 336,431 downwards.
CTACTGCTTGGCAAGATGATCACGGAAAACACGATGGGGTTCTTGCCCGATTCAGTGAGCCAGGGCAGCAACGGCTGCTGGCGCATCATCCGTCCGGCCTGTTGGAAGTTCGATTCAACGAGGTGCTCCACGTGGCCTCCAACGGGAGAGTTTGACCCCGATAGTCTGCGCTATAACTATGGTGACATCTTGCCGTGTGACACCTCGGACTGTTGCACCAACGTGATCTACCCGACACGGGACAACTGCGGCAACATCCTCTTCGACACGCCCGACAAGACAGACCTGCCTTGGCTGCACGGGTTGCGTAACAACTGGAGTGGAGAGGACTCTGCGTCTCGTGCTCAGGACTCCATAGAGTACTACGATGCAAAGAACGACTTCAGTGATCAGTACAACACCTCGATGTTCCCAACATGCCGCGAGTGCTACCCTTCAAGTGGCAGCCCGCCAACGTCGCCCAAGTGCCGGCGTCAATGCCCCGAGGATATCATTGTTGAATACAAACGCCTCTTGAACGAACGCCTCAAGAGGAAGTATTGATGCGCTGGGCACTCTACATCATAGCGGTGGCGATGTTCGCAGGCGGCATTGCCATCGCACAGCAAGACGCGTCGTGCGCAGACTACGTCGTGCGCGCTATTCGCGCCGCCGCACAAACGGCCGTGCCTAACATAGGCGATGTGGTGACGTACGTCATAGAAACCACAGGACACCAAGCTGGTAGTCAGCCGGTAAGGGATACCGTTGAGATTACACGTACGCCTAAGGTTCTGAGGATCCAAAGCCGTCAGGGCCTCTTTGTCTACACTACGGAGACTACCGTGCAGGTGGCGACCACCGTCAAACGCATGATACTTTCTAAGCCGACGAAGTCACTGGAGAAGGTAGCCGCAAAGGCACAAGCCGAGGCATTCACTCTGCTCTTGGATCTCATCGCAGCATCTGCCAAAAGCTCGTGCGAACGCGAAGAAGGAACAGGCAATCTTGTAGTGACAACAGAAGTGAAACAAGCCAAGTCAGCTCAGCCCAAGCACATGCCTATCACGTCAGTCGGCGGCTCCGAGGCAATGGGGCGAAGCCAACCAACAAGCATCACCACCATTGTCACCAGTCAAGGGGCGTTTGTTTCGATCTCGTGCACTTATCCCAAAGGGGCTCCTGTCAAGACGCTGACGGTGTCGAACGTAACAACGCGAAAGGCCCGGCAAGATGAACTTGATGATGCCAATGAAGCGATGCAGAAGCTCATCACGAAGAAGGGCAAGCCGGCAGCGGCCTACAAGGACTACACTGTCCATGATCTGAGAAACCTTGGGCGGGCCGTTGAATAGGTGGCCTAAGACAAGTACCAACAACACGAACAACATTCTAACATCAGCGAAGCAGGAACAACAACATGAAGAACATTCTCTCCTACTCAAGTGCTCTCGGAGTTCTTGTCTTGGGCATTGCTCTTGGCGCGTGCTCAAGTACCACGCCTCCACCTGACCCAACAAACAAGTTCGCGATCAAGGGCAAGGTCAAGGCCACTACAACAGAGAGTGTGAGTGGCGTTACGATTGCTGTTCCATCTAAGTCAGTGACAACCGATGCAACGGGCTCGTATGCGATCACTGATCTTGATAATGGCTCGTACGTGGTAACGCCTACAAAGGCCGGAATGACTTTTACACCGGCAACGCAAACCGTCGCCGTGAGTGGAGCCGATACAACGATCAGTGACTTTGTTGCCAAGACAATACCAACCTATGAAGTGCCGGAGATGGTAGCTGTTGAGCCCGGGACGTTTATGATGGGGGCAATTGAAGGCCAGTTGGGTGGTGGATCAAAGGTGAAACCTGTTCATCAGGTGACATTCACAAAAGGTCTCTGGGTTGGAAAGTATGAGGTCACTCAGAAACAGTATGAAAGTGTCATGGGGTTAAATCCGACCGTTTCCAAGGGACCGAACAAACCAGTTGGTGATCTAAACATTATTGGCATGGTTGCCTACTGCAATAAGCTATCCGAACTAGAAGGACTCACTCCTCCCTACACAGTGAACGGAACATCGATACAATGGAATCGCACTTCTAATGGCTACCGCCTTCCAACGAGTGCCGAATGGGAGTACTTCGCAAGGGCCGGGACAACTGACAATACGTATGCAGGAATCAGCGATGGTAAAGACCCTAATGTCGTAATCGACCCTATCGCATGGTATCGGGAAAATTCAATTGACGGGTCAGGTGAGCGCGTGAGTCAACCAGTTGGCCTTAAGATGCCTAATGCTTGGGGTATCTACGATGTGCTAGGCAACATTGCAGAGTTCTGCTTTGAGTCTCCAACGCCATACACTGCTGAAGCGCAAACTGATCCTTGGCGAGGCTTTGTGTCCGAAAACATAATCACACGTGGCGGAAACTACTCAGGCTTCTCGAGTGATTGCTACACGTCTACCTATCGTGCGATAGATCCGTTTGCGACTGGTGATGGAATGGCTCCAGCTGGATTTAGAGTTGTTCGCTCTCGGTAGGAACCTACGATGAAATCACGTTGAGAATTGGAGGAGATATGGTGAAGTCGCTGACTTTTTTGTTGCTGCTCTTGCTGACATCACTGAGCGTTGTTGCTCAAAAGCATAGGCTAACAGAGACCGTCCAGTATGTACCAATGCTTGAGCGTACGGATTCTGCTTCGCTTTTGGGCGAAAGTGTGGCCCCGGAACAATCCATAGTTGTATCGTTCGCGGCAATGCCTTCTGAGGTTACGTGTGGGCAAAAGTGCCTGTCTCGTGCATTGCTCGTCCTGTCCTTCGGAATCCAGGGTCAGAGTGAGCGATATATGCACGGTCGTGGTTTGTTTGAGATTGGTGTTGAGTTCATTGTTAACGGGTACGATGGCTTAACGCCTCGATGGTCATACAGCTCTGGTGAAATGCTAGAGATAGCAGGTACGCTAACGGCTACCAAGCCAGTCGCGACAATGGTGATCGACGTGACCCAGTATGCTGACCTTTCCTGTGATCCGGGCTCAGAGACTTCCAATGAGATCGTTATTGAAATCACCGGGCTTGACACAACTGGCCTCTCATCGGAGATGATCGACTCGTTGGTCTTCTCCGCCAAGCTCATCCAAGAGTACCGCATCCTCCCTTACCCGGGGTCAACTCTAAGCTGTCCATCGAACTTGTATGTCCACACCGACTCATTAGCCGACACCACGCACCCTGTGCGGTTATCGTGGCAAGTGAAAGACAACGTTACGCTGTGCCCAGACCTTTACCCCTCATTCGAAGTAGAAGTCTTGCGGCTTTACAATACAAGCCCTAGTAACCGCGATTCAGAGCTCAAGACGTATGCAAAGGTTGATTGGCGTCAGGCCCAGCGGTTCATCACCTATGGTCCTGCGACGCATATCGACTTCACATTGGCGGAAGGCACGGGCTACTACGCATGGCGCGTGCGGCCCATTGGGAACTACTACCCTGGTGGCATCGGCAACGAAAAGAACTGGGGGTGCTGGTCAAAGGCTCCAGCTCAGGACGATATGGTAACGATCCTGAGCTTGACGGATATGGACAATCAACAGGATGTTGAATTCGATAGCAGTAAGCCCTACTTCTATTACAGGCAGTTTGACCGCGATAAGAACTGGATCTTCAACCGCTCGTTTGTTGAAGATGATGGCGGACTGACGGGAATTGCTGAGGGCATCACGTACGCCTCGCGCCTGATGCAGCCATTGCAGGTGCAAACACCGGTGACGACGTCGGGAGATGTGCTGGTGCAACAATCCGTGCTTGACTACGAAGGGAGGCCCCTAGTTTCGACGCTGGCAGCTCCAAAGGTTCGTTCGGGATCAACGCCGGCGCACCTCAAGTACGTTACAAACCTGGTAACAACATCCTCCACCCCGTCAGACTACCGCGCCAAACACTTTGATAATCTTCCCTCGCTTGTTAGTGCGATGAGTGGAGACATCAACACGTATTGGTCTAGCAGCAACGCTAACAAGGCAGTGCCCTCAGCGGACAGCTTTGCCTTCCAACGCACGGTCTTGTCCAATGACCCGCTGTCACGCTCGGTAGAGCAGTCTGCCGTGGGCAGCGCTCATAAGATCGGAAGCGGGAAAACGATTCGCACATCTTATGGCCCTGTAAGCGACCGCGAACTTGTGACGATGTTCGGCAAGGACGCGCCAACAGATACCGCCGTTAGTCGTGTAGCTACGACCGATCAGAACGGGGTCACCTCGGTTGCCTATGTCCGATTCGATGGTAAGACACTCGCAACAGCGCTTGTAGCAGGTAGCGGCAACAGCGCACTTCTGACGCTTAATGATTCATCTGTGGTTAACGACGTTGTTATTCAGGACACCGTCCGACGAGGAACAAACGTTGACGACCGACGGATCATTGCTGAGCGCCCCCTTGAGATATTGACTTCTACATCCGTGACGTTTAGCTACTTCCTGGATCCGGATACCCTACGCAACGAATGTGCAAACTTCTGTTCCACGTGTGAATACCACGCCAAGGTAGAGGTGATTGAAGTCTCCTCGGGCGAGGTGATCTATGCTGACTCGCTCGATGCAGTCCATGGCGAATGCCCGGGTGTGTCGCCCTCGACCATCTCGGAGGTCACCCACGAGCTCGAACCGGGATCGTACATCCTTAGGCGCACCCTCACACCAATCGTGCTTGGACCTGACTCGACACACGCTGAAGTCATCAAGCAAGAAGTGGCGGACGGTCATCGGACAGTAACAAATCAGATCCTCGCAGCCGCCTTCAATTCTGAGGATAATGCAACCGACCTTGATCGTATGCGTGATGGTCTTCATCTCACGGATGAAACAATGGCCCGTAGGATGCTCCAGCGCTACCGTACGTATCGCGACTCGGTCATCGATTCGAACTCCGTGGCCTATGTACAAGCAGATGACTGTTGTGGCATCGTCCTTGATACAGCTCGCTGCAAGACCGGGTGCGAAACTGAAAATGGGCGCTACAACTACGAAGCGATGCTCTTTGATCGGTGGGAAGCCTCTGTTCTGGAACGCACGGGAACGGACTCCGGTCGCGTTCTCTCGACGTATGTTCGTTGGTATGACGGCAGCCTCCTTTTGTCGGACGTAGACCTTATACCTGGCGGAGACACAAGCGCTAACGGTATTATCGACTCTCTCGTTCGACGGATGGTAGAGGAAGGGGGCTATAACTGCGCCGAACTCTATGCATGCTGGCAAGCTGTGGTGGGCGCGTGGGACGCAACGAGATGGACGAGTGATACCACAGTGTGGACGCATGCCGGTGAGAATATCATCACGCAGTTCCTCAACTGCGCCGGCACCAAGTATTGTAGCGCAGCACCGTATTCTGAGAAGATCACGGGTGCGGCGTGGATCTTAAATGCGTGGAAGATCATGCCGCGCTCGCCCAATGATTCCACAAACGCGACGTGCGAATTGGCTTTGCAATATGACTCTACGTGGACCTGCTCATCGACCGATTCCGTGGAGATCAACGACAAGTACAGGCAGCTTCAACAATGCATTGCCGGAACAGACAGGTTGCGAGCAAATGTCGACGAAACAGCGAGGCTTGCAGAACTGGCTGAAGAGAATAACCCATACTACAAGCCCGTTGACGAGCACATAGACTCCCTCGGCGTGGAAGCCTATTACAAGGGCATGATCGACACTTGCCAAAGCTCGTGCGAACGGCGCAGAACAGCCTTCCGTGATAGCATCGTCAGGATGTACAACAAGGAAGGATATTGGGTCGAAGGCCACCTAGACAGGCTTCCTGTTGGTGAACCACGCGAAGAAGTGATCAAATCCTACCAGCTCTCCTGCATGGTAAACATGCTCGTTGCTGAGTGCAAGGATCAATGCTCGTTCCCAATAGAATGGGACTCACTGGATGGACACCCCATCATCATCCGTCCCAACGGAGATGATATCAAGGAATGGCAAGAGGCATCCTATGCAACCTCGTTCCGCGTGCAACGACCTATGGAAGGCGATACGTGCCCGACCGAGCAGTGGAAGCATGTCGAGAGAACGGTTGTCCTTGCCGACCTGATCGTAGAAGTTCTCAATGCCGAACTTCTTGCCTATCGCGACACGGCAGTCGCCGTTGTCTCGCGATGGAATGCTCGTCCGATCATAGCCATGCTCGCGGCTGAGTTCCCGCAGATCGAGACAACATGCCTTCCACCTGCGGATTCCACCAACGATGTTGACTCAGCAGGGATATGGACGTTTACTGTCAACAAGGTTAAGCAGTCGCGCTTCTTTGTTCAGCGCATCGGCAGTGAATGCAAGATCATGTATGAGCCACCTGCAATAGATGCGATATCTGAACCATACGGACCGACGAACCCACACCCGCTTGTAGCCATTCTCAACAAGTATTTTGCCGACAATTGGGGTAAAAAGGTATCTGAAGACATTCTGGCTGATCTCTATATCCAAGAAACAAACACGACAGAGCTCTTTCACACGGATGATGACCATGTAACATTCTACAAAGTTAGAGCTGAGGTTAATTATTCTGATGACGAGATAACCGTAGCCCGGATCGACGATCCTCTAAAGCCGAGCATGGCCTGTGACGTCGACGGATTGTGGTATCCGACTGTTGATCCAATCCCAGCCATACTGTCTTGGACGATGTGTGAGACAGAAACCATCGCATGCATAAACGGCAGAACGATTACAATGAGTGAGTTGGAAGAGTTTCTGAGGTTTACTTCAAAAACGAAATGGCTCGTCCGTTTATCACCGACTGACGACTCGCTCTATGTTGTTGGTGATCTAGGGCTGTCGCTGTGTGATACTACTGAGAACTTGCAATTCCACATGTGGGCTCCGGCTTACGATTCCATATACAACATTGGGATGGTATTGCCGGAGGGTATGGGTCTTCAATACAATCAGCGCCGGTTCACTCAAGACAAGCACGCATTCGTTGATCTCCTTAACGGACAGAACTTCCGGGACTCAATTGGGCGGTTTATTCAGACTCCCGAAGGAAAGCTTGCGTTTAGATTGAGGTTGAATGATACTGTTCAGATCTACACCTTTCCGCGCTGTCTCGACTTTTCGTGCTCCGTCCCGCAAACGCAGGACTCATGCAAAGCCATTCCTGTTTGCGGCATCTGCGACACCGTCAACTGTGGTACCGCATGCTTCCGATGGGTCTATGCCGACACTCTTGCCCCAACTGTGCTGCTTACTCCAAAGAGCTGTGCTGCGGAAGAAGTTGAACGGCTCGTGGCAAGCATCGATCAGCAGATGTCGGAATGTCTTGAGCGTAAGCTTATTGAAGTGGACGTTACCTACGACACCACCTGCTTCGATCCGAAGCGGATCAACGATCACTTCATCGCTGAGCGCGGTGAGAAGTTCTACCACTACACGTTGTACTACTATGACCGCGCCGGCAATCTCATTGAGACCGTGCCGCCTGCGGGCTTTAGGCCACTTGAGTTGTCTGAGGACCGGGGCGACTCCAACGGCCACGTCATGAAGACCACGTATGCCTACAACAGCATTGGTCAACTGGTGGAACAGTTCACACCGGACGGAGGACTCACAAGGTTCTGGTACGACAACGTAGGGCGCTTGAGACTATCGCAAAACGCGCGACAGCAAGCAATAAGTCGACACTCCTACACCAACTATGATGCCTTGGGCCGAGTTGTGGAGGTTGGGCAGAGTTCAAGTACAATCTCGGACCCTGAAGCGGATGCTACATCGTCCTCAACTACGGCTGCGGGCACGCATCGCATCATTACGACGTACACGGGCGCATATACCATGCCTATACCGTACGGCGACAGCGCTCAGACACATCTGCGCAACCGGGTGTCGCGTGTTATGTCCGATCAGGATGGCGACACCACAACATTGGGCGATCAAGTCAAGACCTATTACTCCTATGACGCCCATGGCAACGTGAAATGGATGGTGCAGTCGCTCCCTGCTGTCGTAGAGAATACTAATCCACTCGTAACCTACGTGGGCTACGAGTACGATCTGATGTCGGGCCGCGTCCGTAAGGTCCACTACCGCCCCGAGCAAAACGACGCCTATCACCAACGCTTCACCTACGATCATGATGGTCGCATCATCACATGTGAGACATCAAAAGACGGCATCATCTGGGCCAAGGACGCCTCGTATGCCTATGAAACCCACGGTCCATTGCGTCGGGTTGAGATCGGTCAGGACAACGTGCAGGGTATCGACTACACCTACACCATCAACGGCTGGCTCAAGGCTATCAACAACCCGTCTCTTGAACCAACGCTCGACCCGGGCAGAGACGGCAAGAGCGGATCATCGGAAGCACATGCACTGTTCGGTCGTGATGCCTTCGGGATGTTCCTAGGCTATCACACTGACGACTTCAAACACACCGGCTCGTTTGCCGATGCAGCCACCACCACTGAGTCTAGCAACACGTGGCACCAGGAGCCCCTTTCCTCGCTCTACAACGGCAATATCGGCGCGTGGCAGTGGGGCTCTCGTACATCAACCGGATACAAGGAGAACCTTGCTTCTCGCTACCGCTACGACCTGCTCAACCGCATCCGCGTTGACACACTCAGCACGCGTGTATCCAACGCATGGACAGCCACGCCGAATTACCGATCTTCGTACACGTACGACGGCAACGGTAACCTCAAGAGTCTCGTCCGTGTCGACAGTGCAGGTACGCTCATGGACTCCCTCGTCTACCGATATCAAACAAGCCGCAATCGTCTGACACACGTCGATGATCCAGGGGGCGTGGCAGGCAACCACTCGTTTGATGTGGACGATCAGGACACGAACACCTACACCTACGATGCATCCGGAAACATGATCGGAGACACGGCAAGTGGCATCACGGCCGTTGTGTGGACTCCGTCGAACAAGATCCAGAGCATCACCAAGGGTAGCACGTCAAAACTCGAATACACCTACGATGCCATGGGCAACCGTGTGGTGAAGAGGTATTACCAGCCAACAAGCACACTCAAGAGCACCACGTGGTATGCACGTGACGCACAAGGAAACATCCTCAGCGTCTATGAACGTCCACATGCCGACAGTGCGATCAAGCAGAGCGAAGTCCACATCTACGGCAGCAGCAGACTCGGCATTGAACAACGAGGCATCACCTACGGCACCAGCAACTACGCATGGATCGGATCTGAGCAACACCGCAACGCCGGATCAAAGCGCTACGAACTCACCGACCATCTCGGCAATGTACGTGTAACGATCAGCGATCTTCTCATCGCACGTCCAACCGGATTCGGAGACACAACGCAAGACGCCGAAGTCATTGACCGTCGTGACTACTATCCATTCGGCATGGAGATGCCGGGCAGACGGTGGAGAGCCAGTGGCGAAGACGCGGCAAGGTTCGGATTCAACGGCAAGGAGAATGACAATGAGGTGAAGGGAGAGGGGAATCAGCAGGATTATGGCTTCCGCATCTATGATCCGCGGATCGCAAGGTTCTTGAGTGTGGATCCGTTGAGTGCTTCATTCGCATCTCTGACACCGTACCAATACGCATCGCTAAACCCTGTGTATTCAATTGATCTAGATGGACTAGAAGGTGTCTCTTATCGAGAAGGAAGGCGAAATCAGGAGACTGGGGAGTTCGTCGCAATCCGAAGGGTCATCGCGTTAAACGTTTACGTCGCAACGGGAGCAGGTCCAAATGCACTCTCCTACCCGGATGAGTTCAACCTTGAAGCATATATTAATAACACATTCAACGAAGGGAATGTAACGGATGAAGCAGGACTTCCCGTGGTCTATCGAATCAGCGTAACCAAAGTAAATGCCGAGAGTGTGGCTGAATCAGAGCAATCATTGCAAAGGGCACACAGTCATTTCCTTGCACAAGACTATGAGTCTTCGAACGATGTTCAACAAGATGGAGCAACTCTGGAGACATCAAGACATTTCATTATGTATAGGAATCCCCTGCTTGTTGATGCTGACGGGAGGACGGTGGGCGCTATTGCCGCAATTTCTGCTCGTGTCTCAAACTATCTGAATGGTGAACGTGAGACCCATGAAATTGTACATAGACTACTCCAAGGAGCTGGCTTGTCCAATAGAGCTCCTAACGTACTTAGCGAAAATGCTCAACATGCTTTGGGAGGAGCGATGGCAAACAGAGTAGACACCTACAAAGAAAATGGTGAGTTGGAGTCAACATCATATGACCCAAAGATCAATCCTGCCACCCATGCTAAGATTATTGAAAGTGTGCCTAGAATTGGTGACAAGGATACAAGTGCGGAGCCATGATGTGCCATTTACACACCATCTTACTGCTAATGACATTGATCGTGTCGTCTGTGTCGTCTAATGCTCAAATCTATGTGAGTGTTCGCCAGTACATAGCTGATACGCTGAGATGTGAACGCGAGTACATTTCTATCTCGCCGGAAGCATTGGCTAAAGAATTTCGTATTGTATTTTCACATGACACGTCAAGTGTTCCGGTGGCCTTTGGTATCCCTTTTGCGGAGACCGTTGAATCCCGCTTTTTGAATGATGTAGTTGAGACGATAAATGACAGCTCCGTTGGTGATACAGTCTACAAGTATCCAAATGAAGCCGAAAAAATTCGCCGCTGTGCAGCAGATACGTTCGTTGTCCGAAGTAGTGATACAGTTAGCCTAATCCTTGTGTCGAATGTCGTTGCCGAATGGCGATTTCTGCGAAAATTTAGGCGCGAGGAGACTCCGTGGGGGACCTATACACTAAGGAGCCCTCTGCAATTTACTGGCGCAGCAATGTATCCCGTCAGATTTTTTAGCTGCGCAAGAATACAGGGAAGTATCCTCAAGAGTATGCTGCAGACGCTATTAAGCGCTTTCCCATCGATGGTAGTTGAACTGCATGTTGCGCAGTAGTTCTCATGTAGGTGTTCTTGCGGTCAGTCAGTTGAGATGCTCTGCTGTGTCGCCTCAATGATTCTCACAAAGGTGGTTGTTTGCGCAAGCTGTTGATGGCCACTTTAGGTGAAGTCTTAGCTTACCCAAGAGGGCAGCTCTAAAGCATAACATGGGAACGGCAGCGATCACAGATGATACGTCAATCGACAGGATAACCTCAGGCTCAATTGATCGAAAAGCACTAGATCCCGTTGATGCCGGTTTCTTTAGAGACTCTCTGAGATGGAGGACCTGGAGAAGGGCTTGATTGAATCAGAGACATTCAGATTCAATGGCGACTCGACTAATCTCCGATTAGTGCGGGATTAGGTCTGATGTGCAACCTCTGCACTCACTGTCCATTCACTCCCACAGCCAATGACCACTGGATAGAGTGAGCCGCGAGGTTTCAAAAGACAATGCTAGTTTTAGATTGCCTAGGCATAGCGATGCTATGCATAGTAGGATTGTTTAGGCAGATAGAGGTGGTCATTGCGTGTGGAATATTCGCTAGGCTCTTATATTCTCATTGAGAATCTTCCTATTAGTAGCGTTCCGCACAGTGGCTTCCGTTATGGTAGCTTGGTAGATTGTGTGAGTATCGTATAGTCTCATCGAAGGGGAATCATGCCAAACCTTACTGAGCTTCAAAAGAAGCGCTTGTCAATTCTGGAACCAGACCTCAAGAAAGCCGTGCAGAATGGCGCCTACGCCAAGGCAGAGTCAATTCTGGCAGATATCCAGAGCATTCTCAGGAAAACAGGTCATGAGACACGCCTAATGCAGTCAAAGAACCTAGTCTTCGAAGCTGCAATGAATGCGGGTAACATAGACTTTGCAAAGAGCGGATTTATCAGTGTTCGAGGCAAAGTATCTCCAAGAACAAGGCTGTACCTTGAAGCAACGGCACTTCTTGCTATATGCTATATCAAAGAGATGGATTTGGAGAGCGCTGCACCATTTATGAACTGGGTGCTTTCGAACTGTGCCGTTATACGGACGAGAACAAAGCAAGTGCAGTTCCGGCGCGAGACAACCGAAAGGTTCATGCAAGAAGCCCTTTTAGCAGGACTTCGAAAGCAGGGGAATGAAAATATAGTTATTGAAGACATAAAAGCCAGAGTAGAAAAGGCGATTCGAACGAAAACAGAAGATGAAATGTTTGCGGACATTGGAAACGCCATACCTAAAGGTGTCGTGGATTTTATGCTCCAAGTGGATGAGCTATCGAAAAAACAGCTGCCACCTGCTGATATCAAGCTGCTTCCGCCGAAACAAGAATTGACCGAGCCAAGCAAACTTGGTCGTAGCATCTTTGGTGCAGTGCAACGAGTCATTTATGGGGCACTCTGTGATCCTGAGAACGATCTGTACCAAAAGCTAATCAGAGACGGTCTGGACAAAGTAATCGACACGACAAAAGTGGCAACGATATTCACCGCGCTATTAACCGATGCGGGCATTGCCGTCAAGACAGTAATTGTTACGGCCACTGCTATTGCCGTTAAGATCGGCATCAAGGTCTATTGCGAACACAACAAGCCAAAGAGAATCATGGAGCTAAGGGATGAGAAATAGGCTTAATGGCTGGGGTCAATGAATGCTCCTGTAGGCTGTTTGAGTATCCGCAAGTCTTGATCACCATGTTTCACAAGCTACTGCTCAATGGATACCGGATTCAGCCTTTCTTCTAAGCCCACTATTAGTTTGCAAATGCTACTGCATGGAGTGCAATATATAGTGGTCACTTTATCGCGGAACATCGTGGTCGCATTGTGCGGAATCTCAAACACCAAACCAATTGTAGCGTACTGTTCCCTCCGTCAATAATCATGGATATGAAACAATGAGCCGAATGTGGGACAAACCAAACGTTCCCCATAAGGGATGGACTCTTGAAAATGTCATAGATGTTAGAGGTAAAGGACAGACTGTCGACGAGGCTGACTACGAAACCTGTATGATGTGTAACCATGAAAGAATACGATACATTCACATTGTATCTCACGCAGCTGTTAATAGCGAATTTAGAGTTGGATGTGTTTGTGCTGAGAAGATGACGGGAGACTATGTCAATCCCAAGCGTCTTGAAAACCGCCTAAAGAGCAAAGCGTCTAGACTCTCTACTTGGATGAGAAAGAGATGGGCGGTAAACGCAAATGGGACTCATGTTCTCAAATATGAGGGACATCAACTACTGATCTTTGTCGATCAACGGACGGGCAAGTATAAATGCAAGGTTGGATCCACTTGGGGAAAGCGTCGATTCGACTCGATTGAAGATGCCAAGAAAGCGATCTTCGGAGGTATTGAAATCTATAAGAACAAAGGAACGTGGTGACTGGAGTATCCGCGCCACCTGAGCATCTCAAACACGCGTGCAACCGACTACCGGACTATGTGGATTGTCGTTCTTCTAAGCACAATGCTAGATTGCACTTACTTCAGCGTTAGAGTGCAGTTATTTGTGATCGCATTGCTTGGAATGTCCATTGCCATTACACCGACTGTAGACTACACAGGGGAAAGATCAGGAGTAAGATAACAATGAGATTAACCTACCTTTCAGCAGACAACTTTCGAATATTCGGTTCGAAGGCTAGCAATTCCAACTTGGAGCTAGCAATAAGGCCGGGTCTGACCCTGCTTGTTGGGCAGAACGATTCCGGGAAGTCCGCCATTATCGATGCACTGCGTCTCGTACTAGGAACAACCAGTCAAGATTGGCTCCGGATCACAGACGAGGATTTTCACTGCTCAACCGGAACGGTTGCTCAGGAGTTCTCGATCTACTGTCGCTTTGAAGAACTTACAGAAAGCGAAGCGGCGCGGTTTCTTGAATGGCTTTCACTAACCGATGGGAAGCCGATTCTGGAGTTGACTCTCCGCGCTCGCCGTATTGAGAGGACGAACAAGATCGGCGCAAGGGTATGGATGGTAGAGGCCTCGACACGCACCGGATCGAATGGACAAGGGAAAGCTGTTGATGGGGAAATCCGCTCCTTCCTCCGTTTGACATATCTAAAGCCATTAAGAGATGCTGACGCCGAAATGGCAGCAGGTAGAGGTTCACGTCTTTCGCAACTTCTCATTAACCACCCAGCGTTCAAAGACGAAGACGAGCCCAGTGAGTTGCCTCCTCTCGAGGCTGGAAAACCACAGCTTCCTCCTTCGACTCTGCGAGGTATTGTAGACACAACCGATCGGTGGATTGAGGAGAGTCCTGCAATCGCAGCGGCTTGTCGCCAACTAAATACCGAATACTTAAAAAAGCTCTCTGTGGGGTCAGACAAGTTAACGGGCAAAATCACGTTAAATGGGCAAGCTGGACTGCGCTCAATTCTTGAAAAGCTTGAATTGTGGCTCACCAAGGAAGGTGTAACGGACCACACGCGTCATGGACTTGGGCTCAAGAATCTTTTGTTCATTGCTGCGGAATTGCTCTTGCTCAGTCAGTCTGCAGAAACAGGACTGCCGTTGCTTCTTGTGGAGGAGCCAGAGGCGCATCTGCACCCCCAACTTCAGCTACGCCTAATGGAGTTTCTCGAAGATGAAGCTATCTCGTCGGGCGTTCAGGCAGTTCTCACAACGCATAGTCCGAATCTAGCTTCCAAGGCCAAGTTGGAGGATGTCACTATAGTGGATTGCGGTAGAGTGTTCCCGTTATCTGAGAACAATACTTTGTTAGCCCCAGGAGACTATCGCTTTTTAGAAAAGTTCCTAGACACCACGAGAGCAAATCTCTTCTTCGCGAGAGGTGTTGTCATCGTTGAAGGAGAAGCCGAGAATATTCTCATTCCTGTCTTGTCGGACCTCCTCGGCCTATCTTTCTCACGCAACGGTGTATCAATCGTCAATGTTGGACACCGCGGTCTATTTCGCTATGGCAGAGTTTTTCAACGAGTACCTGGTATTGAAGAACTGCCGATACCGGTGGCCTGCATCTCCGACCGCGATATTCCACCTGACGAAGCGGCTGACTATCTCGGCGACCGTAAGAAAGAGAGTGATTTCATCAGGGAAGGGAAAGTTAAAGCGCATGAGACGAATCTTAAGAAACACGACGGTCAGAGTGTAAGGACGTTTGTCTCACCACAATGGACTCTCGAATACGACTTGGCACTTTCTGGTCTAGCAAGTGAACTTCACATGGCCATTGCCGCTGCGAAAGCCTTGTCCGAAACGGGAGTCGAACCGGACTCAGCCGCCCTCGCTGCAGCTCAGACCGCATTTATGAAAGAAGAAGCAAAACAGCAATCGGCGCAACACTTGGCAGCATTCGTGTTCAAGCCTTTGTTCAACAAACAGACATCTAAGGTTGAAACCGCACAGCGCCTCGCCGCTGCTCTAAAAGACGCCAAGCCAACACCAGAGGAACTTCGCAAGAAGCTGCCGCTCTACCTCGTCGAGGCAATCGAATATGTATGTGGCAAAACCCCTAGTGTTCCCGCCAATGCCAACCCAGCTTGAGTTTAACGATAGTGAGATTGCTTCGTTGGCGGATGAACTCGCGATTGATCTCTCTTCAGCGGAGAAGATTGCGATCCTGAAGGCATCTACGAGTTGCGACGTTCAGGCCGGACCAGGTTGCGGAAAGACGACGATCCTAACGGCCAAACTCGCTCTTCTCGCAAATAAGTGGCGATGGCCAGATCGGGGCGTCTTGGTTCTGTCTCATACAAACGTAGCCCGACGGGAAATCGAATCTCGTCTAGGTCAATCCAGATCGTTGGCCAAACTGCTAGGATATCCGCATTTCATTGGGACATTCCAGGCATTTGTTGACCAATTTCTTGCATTGCCGTATATGCGTACGGAGGGGATTGAGGTGACGGCCATAGATGACGAAAGATTTTCCAATAGAGCACTTTCATTGTTTGAAAGAGGGCCATATGGGAACACTAAGGGCGTGATGAAGAGGCGTTCGGAGCCACTGGAGGATGTCATCGGGAAACTCGTTTTGAATGGTGCGGAACTACGCGTGAGCCATCCCGCTGAAAGAAATAAGGGTTTCCCTGGACCAACATCAAATACCGCTAACGAGTTGACAGCGCTGAAACGTCAACTTTCAAAAGCCGGCTACTTCCGGTTCGATGATATGTATGCCTATGCAGAGGCGTGTCTCGTTCGTAGAAGGTACCTTCTCAATATAGTTCGACACAGATTCCCTTGGGTTTTCGTCGATGAGTTACAAGATACCAACGCGAGTCAGGATAGAATCTTGGAAACACTGTTTTCAGCAGATGGTTGTGTGATGCAAAAGTTTGGTGACAAGAACCAAGCCATTTTCAAATTCGACGCTACGTCGATAACTACACCTCAGCTGTTTGATAATCGTCCAAGTTTACCGCTGTCTGAGACCCATCGTTTTGGAGACGACATTGCCCGCTTTGCGTCGCCTCTCACTGTTATCGAACCACAAACCCTTAAAGCTGCTGCTTCTGGCAACAAAAGGAAGCATACAATTTTTGTATTCGATCGCGGCTCGATACACCGGGTGGTTCCCGCGTTTGCTGATCTAGTGCTCCGCGAGCTCCCCGAATCTAGTCTTCAAAAAAATGAAGTATGCGTTGTTGGTGGACGGAAGAATCTCACAGATCCAAAGGCAAAGAATTTTCCAGAAGCGATAGGCGATTACTGGAAAGGCTTCCAAGCCAATCTCAGTCGCAAGGCCAGTATGCCGGATTCACTCTATAGCTTTGTGATAGAGGCCCGTGCGTTGGCGAACAAAGACAATTCGTTTGCAGAGCCTTCAATAAGAATTGCCAGAGGTGTGTTAGAAGCCGTTCGTCGTGCTACGCCCGATAAGCAAGCACCGCTTATCAATTCTCGCACTGAACTGAAAGCGTTCTTAAAAACAGATGACTCATATATAGAGTTTAAGAAGCTGATGTGGGATTTTCTCCAGCCTGGTGCTGATCTATCTGAATATGCCTGGAACACGAAGATTGCGAGACTCGTTAAGCTTTTGAAAGCAATCATGCCGGATGCCAACTGTGCCAGTGTGGAGGAGTTCTTGGCGTGGGGTGGAAAGACAGAATCAGAGCCCAACGTCGGTAATCGGAGTGCGGAGGAAGGTGACAACATCTTGCTGCATCATGGATCGACTGGTGAGGTGAGACTGCGTTTTGACTCGATCCACGGAGTAAAGGGCGAGACCCATGCGGCTACTCTTGTTGTCGAGACATACTTTTCGAGGACTTGGGACATGAAGTCACTGCTTCCAATCCTCACTGGAACTAAGAACACTACCAGTTTGACCGGCAGTGCAATTGACCACTGCAAGAGGCTGTTTGTCGGTGTCACACGTCCAACTGACTTGGTGTGCCTCGCCATCTTCTCGGATCACATATCTGATCGAGACATTGAACTGCTATTAGGCGCAGGTTGGCTGGTAGAGCGATTGATCTGAGCGTCGTTAACATGCCGTTCCCATTGGCTCTGGGAATTGGAGGTAGGGCGCGATAATCGGTGCAATCCAAGTCGCAATGTTTGACTCGTTAAGGCAAAGGCCCCTCCCAGTTCAGCGGCCTGTTTACGTCCGGGTAACGCGCTAGGTATGCTTCGGCAAAGTCGAGAGTGTTGGTGATAATCTCGCGAACACGTTCAGAGCCATGCTCGTATTCGACGTCCATAACTTCATGGATGCGTGTGTAAGACGTTGTCTGTTTTTGCGCTAGGATGTGCTCAGATTCGATGACCGTTCTTAAGTCTTTAGGCCAAGGGACGACGAACCGTTTGCCAATCATCGTTGGTGGAATATCACTCGAGAACTTGTGCGACGACTTAAAAGGCACGTTCGAAACATAGAATTGAGTTCGATTCATAACATGTGCAGTGCCAGGAAGTAAGCGAGTGTCGGACACGCCATTTTCCATAGCCCATAAATGCCACTTCGCGATGAAAGAAGTTGCTGCTACTGTGAAGTGTATACTTGCCCACGATGTTTCCTCATATTCATTCTTCGCATCAAGAATTGCAGTGCCGTATATCCCATACTTCCGTTCAATGATCGTTCCATATCCGACGGAACCCCGGATCAATATTCTATCACTCATGAGCAGACAAAAGAGCATTCCAAGGAAGTCGTTAACGAAATGAAACATATCCTGAATGACTGATGCCCCCTGTATCCGCGAAAAGGCAACGATGATTGTGTCGGAGAACATCCGTACGACTGGCTCTTTCAAACGTTCTTTACTACTGTGAGGCATCATCTCAGAGAGCTTTGGTAAGAGACTGTCTACAGCATGTTCCAGAGCTGCTGCAACCTGCGATCTTCGTTGTTCAGTCATGCTGCCGAAACCAAGAACGTCGAGGAGTGCTACGAATCCATTGTCCGTTTTCTGCTCCTCAGGACCTACTTGTTCGCTCGATTGTTCTAGAATACTCATGCAGTTCTCTTGCGTGAACTTCGTTTCGATTTCTTCTCCTCCGCCCCAAACCCCTCCGTCAGCTTCCGATACATTTCAAACAAATGCTCCACCCTCTCGCGTTCGCTCTTGAATGGTTCCTTGCGGTAGCAGGCATCTACAGCCTTGTCCAATGCTTCGTGAGCCTTGCGCAAGTCTGGAGGCATCGTGGTGGGATGGTACAGATCTGCTAGTGACGACGTAGAGTGGTTGGCACGAGCGTCTAATACCTTCTGAGC
This sequence comes from Ignavibacteria bacterium, assembly GCA_016707005.1. Taxonomy (NCBI): domain Bacteria; kingdom Pseudomonadati; phylum Ignavibacteriota; class Ignavibacteria; species Ignavibacteria bacterium. The sequence continues at coordinate 317,840 of JADJIQ010000005.1, read as the reverse complement.
GAGATCCTCTACCTTCTTGCGTTGCTCTTCGGTGACATCAGGCCAGGGATAGTTGTTATAGACAAGGTCTTTCGAATACCTGTAGTCCGATTTGAGGCGTCCACAGACGTACCTGACCCACGCCATGTGCATCGTAGACATCAGAACACCGAAGTGATAGATTTCACCATCCGGGATCATGAAGTTGAGGTCCGTCGTAATCGTTTCTGGATCAATAAATCCAACCGGAATGAAGAACCGAGTTTCGCTAGACACTTTGGGAACAATGATGTATGATTTCGTCGGAGTTCTCGTATCTCTGAACTCCCAGGGTCGCATCGCGAGTTTCCGGGTTGTCTCGGCAACACTTGCCAATCTGAACTCCTTGACCGCCTCCACCCTTCTCAACACGGGTGGCATAGATCTTAGATCAGAAGGTGAAATTCCCACTAACCATAAGCAGAATCTCTCTTTGTTGTTCAAGAACTCTAATGATCCTACACATCTCTTGACGTACAAAGATGCGGCGGGACATTCTTTTAGTAGTTGACTCTTCTCTGAAGGATCAAGAAGAAGATGCCCACTATCGGTTGGTCTGTTACCACTCATCATTTCCGGGACATCGCATAAGGGAAGAAGTCGGGAGAGGATAAACACCATCTCACCTTCCATGAGATAGCCGTTGATTTCTCGGACGCTGCGGCTAATGGGTTGGCCTGCGTTTCCTCCGTACTCAAACAAGATCGGATTTGTGACAGGGTATGTCGAGAATCCGACGATTACGACGTGAACTGCGGCAACACCTCTCGCTTCATTCGACCACCGGAAAGTCTGGTGGGCAAAGTTGATCTTTATTCCAAACCCATTAACGAGTCGCTTCCAAAGGAATCCTACCTGTGCCCCTTGCGATATTGAATTCGTTGAGACAAAGGCACACCTGATATGTGTCCCCTGAATAGCCTCAGCCGCCTTGATGTACCAGCCAACAACATAATCCAATGTCCCGCCGGCTCCAGATACGTCACCGAACACTTTGCGAATCTGTTTCCGTTGGCTGTCGGACATAGTTGTTGCACCAACAAACGGTGGATTCCCAAGGATGTACCACTCGGCATCAGGCTCTGTGTCAATGAACTTGGTTCGCCAGTCAATCTCCAAGGCGTCGGTGTTGCGAATCGTAGGTCCGTTGGTGAGGGGCAGACGAACGAAGTATCCGCCGAACGCTCTGGCGAGATCAACGTTCATGATGTGGTCTATCAGCCATAGAGCAACCTCGGCGATGCGCGCCGGGAACTCTTCGATCTCAATGCCGAACATGGAGTGAACGGAGAGCCTGGATAGAGCGGAGATGTCGGAGACCTGTTGCCCCTTACCGGAAAGTTTTCCAAGGGCTTCCAATTGAAGGAGTATCTCGATCTCGATCCGTCTCAACTCTTTGTACGTGACGATCAAGAAGTTTCCGCAACCACACGCCGGATCAAGGAAGCGCATTCGAGAGATACGATCGTGAAGAGCACGAAGGCGATGCTCTGATGAACGTGCCTTCGTCAGTTCCTCTTCGATCTCATCTAAGAACAGCCCGGACACAACCTTGAGGATGTTCTTCTCACTGGTGTAGTGAGCTCCGAGGTTCCGACGCTCTGTTGCGTTCATGACCCCTTGGAACATCGCTCCAAAAACGGCTGGTGATACGAATGTCCAATCGAAGTTGGCACATTCCAACAGGCGTTCGCGCATCTCCCGATCAAAGTTGGGTGTCGGTATCGTCTCTGCGAACAAACTTCCGTTGACGTAGGGGAATGCTTGAAGTTCCTCGTCGAGATTCTTCGGACGCTTCTCCGGTGGCGTGTTAAGAAGCTGGAATAGGAACGAGAGCTGCGGACCAACGTCCATGCCGTCTTCGCGGGTTTTTGTCTCTAGGAAGGAGACAAAGGAATCGCGGTTGAAGATGCCTGTGTCGTCTCCGAAGAGGCAGAAGAGCAGCCGGGTCAGGAAGACTTCGAGTTGGTGACCTTCGTATCCGGTGGCTCTGATCGCGTCGTGCAGGCGACCCATGAGTTCGGCAGCCTTGACGTTGACCGGGTCTTCATCACGGAACTTCCGCGGGACATATCCGGAAATGAAACCGAACAGCTCGATCCGCTGCGGCAGTTCTTCAAGCCTGATTTCAACATTGGTGTCGTCAACGAGATCGTGAAGGCGTATACGCTGAAAATCCGAGACGATCACGTACCGCGGAAGCTCGTGATCCTTGAGACCACTGAAGTAGTCTACAGCCTGTGCGAGTGCCTTGTCGAGATCTCTACCGGCGGACTTGTGCTCTACAAGGCACACCCCGGGCCAGAAGAGGTCGATGAAGCCTTGGTTCTTCCCGGTCTTGGTCACCTGCTTCTCGAACGAGGCAACGCGCTTACGGTCGACCCCAAAGACGGCAAAGAACTCATGCCAGAAGGTTTTGGCTTCTGCGTCCTCAGAGACCTCGTCCTTCCATCGTTCGGCAAAGGCGGTGGCGTTTGCGCGTATATCGGTAAGAGCTAACATGGAGAAATATAAGGCTGAGCGATTCGCTGGCTGAATTGCGTTTTCAACGCTTCCTCTAAACTCCGATTGTTGAGTTGATCGAGATGTGTCTAAGAGTACACTAGATGATCCCTAAAACAACTAGAAGTTTCCATAAATCTCGTTAATGCTCGTTCTTTTGCCTTCCGTGGAACACTAACTTTAGGGTAACGGGAGTGGCGTGGGAAGTGCATTCCAGCGAAAAAGGTGAGTCGAAACTGGGTCTGGAGGCCCGAATTAGAGGTTGTTAGTGGTCTGCAAGTGCACGGACGGGTTGGAAAACCCTAACGGAAGGCTTCTAT